>NZ_JAKSXN010000023.1 GCF_022427145.1 Paenibacillus timonensis | reverse complement strand
TCCGCTTTCTCCTTACGATCCCGAATGTAGTAAGCATATCCCTGGGCTTGTCAACATATGATGGGGACAAAAACGGTTTGAGGGGATGAGCTTCAGCATGGGTCGGAACAAGTTTGCGGTCATCGCGATATGCATTGGCTTTGTCATGATTCTAGGGCAGTTTGCCGGCATCCGGGCTTTTGTCGCCGAAAGCTCGGAGGAAAAGGGGGGCAGCTACGCTTTCCGCCTGATTAACGACCTGACCGGAGACCTGGGTGCGCAAGGCCAACAAGACCTGGAAAGCGACGGGACCGCGAAAGATACGGATCCCCTGCTGGCCAAAATCCGGCTGGAGGCCGAGAAGCGGCGAATCGAGCCGATCGACGCCGTGGTTGACCGGGTCTGGAAAGCCATTCCCGGCTACAATGGACGCGAGGTGGATATCGAGCGGACCTATGCCAAGGCCAAGCAACTGCCCGAGGGTGCGGAAATCGAGTATATTTATCGAGAATTACGGCCGAAAGTCAATCTCGAGGATTTGGGCGCGCAGCCGATTTATCGGGGGAATCCGAACAAGCCGATGGCCGCCCTAATGATCAATGTGGCTTGGGGCAATGAATATCTAATACCTATACTCGATACGTTGGATCAGGCAAAAGTGAAAGCAACCTTTTTCCTGGATGGAAGCTGGCTCAAGAAGAATGAAGAACTGGCCGGGGAAATCAAGCGGCGCGGCCATCAAATCGAAAATCACGCCTACTCCCATCCGAATATGAGCCAGCTGGAGGTAACCCGGGCCCGGCTGGAGATCTCCAAGACGAAGGAACTGCTGAAAGAGAAGCTGGGCGTGGAGAACCGATGGTTCGCGCCGCCTTCGGGGGATTATAACATGCAAACCGTCAAGCTGGCGGCGGAGCAGGGGCTAAAGACGGTACTGTGGACCGTGGACACGGTAGATTGGAGAAATCCGCCGGCATCGAGTATTGTAAACAAGATCGCCAGCAAAGTGGAGCCGGGCTCTCTGATTCTGATGCATCCGACGCCATCCAGCCGGGATGCGCTTGCGGGAATGATTCAGGCCATTCAGGGCAAAGGGCTGATGCTGGGCACGGTGGAGCAGACGCTGTCGCCGGACCGGGTGGAAGCCAAGGTTCCGCAGAGTTGAGCTTGCCGCCTTTTTTTGGTAGGATAGGGATGCATTTATTAACGACGCAATCAAATGCATCGCAAAACATTTAGGAGGGCCTTTCGTGAAGAAAACGCAATTAAAAAACGGCCTTCGGGTGGTTATGGAGAAGATTCCGACTTGCCGTTCGGTTTCGTTCGGCATTTGGGTCAAAACCGGCTCCCGCAACGAGAGCCCCGAACGGGGCGGAATTTCGCATTTTATCGAACACATGCTGTTTAAAGGTACGGAGCGATACAGCGCCAAGGACATCGCAGAGCAGTTTGATGCGATCGGCGGGAATGTAAACGCATTTACGTCCAAGGAATATACTTGTTATTACGCCAAAGTGCTGGATGAGCATCTACCGATCGCGGTCGACGTATTGTCGGATATGTTTTTCCGTTCCTTGTTCGATGCGGAAGAGCTGCGGAAAGAGAAAAACGTGATCGTGGAAGAAATCTCCATGTACGAAGATACGCCGGATGATATGGTGCATGATCTCGTATCGCAGGCGGCCTACGGGGAGCACCCGCTGGCCCTGCCGATTTTGGGCACGGAGGAGCAGCTTCGCGCCATGGAGTCGGAGCATTTGCGGGAATACATGCGCGAGCATTATACGATCGAAAATACGGTCATCAGCGTAGCCGGCAATATCGATGAACAGGTGATCGAACTGCTGGAGAAATATTTCGGCGACTTTTCGAACCGAGGAAACTCCAGCGCGTTAGCTGCGCCTGACTTTTTGGGCGGACTCAAATTCCACCGCAAGAAAACGGAACAAAACCATATTTGCTTGTCCTTTCCGGGTCTGCCGGTCGGGGACGACAAGCAATATGCGATGGTGCTGTTGAACAATGCGATCGGCGGAGGCATGAGCTCGCGGCTTTTTCAGGAGATTCGCGAGAAGCGGGGCTTGGCGTACTCGGTGTACTCCTACCATAGCTCGCATGCCGACAGCGGCCTGTTTACGGTATATGCGGGAACCGCTCCGCGTCAAACCAAAGAGGTGCTGGACTTGACCAAGGAGATCCTGCACGACGTATCGGTCAACGGAATATCCGCCAGCGAGCTGAGCAAGGGGAAGGAACAGCTGAAGGGAAGCTTGATTTTGAGCCTGGAGAGCACCGGAAGCCGGATGAACCGGCTGGGTAAAAATGAGCTGATGCTCGGCAGACATTATTCCTTGGATGAAATGATCGCCCGCATTGAGGCGGTCACCATGGACGATGTCAATCAGGTGCTGAAGGGCATGTTTAGCCAACCGTTTTCGCTCGCCATGGTGGGCTCATCGGATCGCGTGATATCGGGAGTTAGGAGAGATGAACTTGTCGTTTGAAGTGCAAATCAACCGTTTGGCAGGAAATGAAGATATTGAGCTGCCTCGTAAAATGTCGGAGCTGGCCTCCGGCTTCGACCTCTACGCGGCCGTTACGGAGGAGCTGACGCTCTTGCCGGGACAACGCGCCCTCGTGCCGACCGGGATCGCCATCGCGATGCCCGGCGGCCTGGAGGCGCAAATTCGCCCGCGCAGCGGTCTGGCCTATAAGCATGGAATCACTTGCCTGAATACGCCGGGGACGATCGACGCGGACTATCGCGGCGAAATCAAGGTGCTGCTGATCAACCTCGGACAAGAGCCGTTTGTCATCCGGCGGAATGAACGGATTGCGCAAATGGTGCTTCAGATCGTCCCTGAGGTGAATCTCGTGCAAGTGGACGAGCTGTCGGAGACCGTTCGCGGCGCCGGCGGATTCGGGCACACCGGGACGAAGTAAGGACCCGGGAAAATAAGACCCAAAAGCACTTTATGTGCTCGACGACTACGTGAGCACAGTAAAGACCGTTCGATTATTAAATCGGACGGTCTTTTTACTGACGTATGCCAATCGATATGTAAGGTGGTGTGAGAGGTCAGTTCCTTAACGAATGGATAGCCTCTTACACGATGAGGATCCAGACGACTATTTTGTGGACTCGCCGGCGATGAGCTCTTTCAGCTTCTCCAACTGCGCGTCCCGTCCGTCGATGATATCCTGGCGCGACGTGTAAACCGGGATATCCGGGGACAGGAAGGTTTTATCGTTCAGGCGAATATCAGGCCGGGTAAATTGTTTGAATGATACCGAAAAGTTGTAGCCGGAATGGGGCAATGCAAACGTCAGAATGTCTCCGTAGCTGGAAGGCGGGTTGCCGGTAGGTTCGCCAATGACCGTGGCAAGCCCGTTGTCTTTGAGGATCACGGCAAACCAATTCCCCGAACTAAAAGTAGTGCCGGAGGTAAGGACGTACAAATCCCCCGTAAACGGATGTTCGACTTTTTCCAAAACGGGGATTTTGGCGGGAGCATGGTGTTTCGTACCCTTGTTTGGAGTCCCTTCATAAGTATTGGCGGACTGGGAAGAAAAACGTACAAAGCTCCCATAGCTTTGATATTCATCCACTGCCAAATAGCGCATGAATTCATCTACGACGGAAGAATTCCCTCCCGTATTGTTGCGTAAATCAATAGCGACACGCTTGATCCCCTTCACCCGAATCTCGTTGAAAAAGTCTGTTAGCGTTTGTAAATAAGCGTCGTTCACTTCGCAAGTATTAATCCGCAGCACTCCCAAAGATAGCCGTTAGTCGATCGCGTAATTGTACATGCTGCCGCCGTAATCATAAGGCGTTCCCATATCCCGGTTGTTCAACCGCCCGACTAAAGGTAAATTCAACTCCACCGTTTGTTGATCCCTCAAGACTTTAACCTTGACTTTCTGACCATTCTCCAAGAGGTTCAGGTGATCTAGGAATGCACGGCTAGCCAGCATGGGGATGCCCATGACTTTTACCCAATTGTCGTTTTCAGCCGAAATGACTTTGGACAACTCGTTCAAAAGCTGAGGAGGCGTTAGGCCACCTAATTCAAGCAATAGGTCGCCTTGCTGCAATTCGGGGGTCGAATGAAGTGCTACGGGGCCTTCCGGGGTCCAATACAGCGGCAAATTTAAGGAGGCCGAGGAAGCAGAAAACGGGCTGATATTTGTGTGGGCATCATGCAATTGGGTGACGATCGTGTCGGCCAAGAAGAAAAACCGGCCTGCAGGCAAAGGTTGCTTCGAGACCAAGTTGTACACCTCATCGATTGCTTTTGTTTGCTCTTCGCTCCAACCTTCAATAAGAGACGGATGCACCTGCTGGAGCGTGGCGACAAGGTAATCCAGGTCTTCTTTCATTTCGTCCTCGGTTAACAGAAGATCGCTCGAATGATCTCCGACGGTAATTTTATCCACCGGTTGATTTAACGGTTGTATGCCGGCTTCCTTATTATTATGCAGAACGATAAGGATACAAGTTATCAGCAGCATGATGATAAGGACTAAGGCCATGTCAATAAGTCGTGTGCGTCTATTCATTTAACCTCCCCCTTCCATATATTGGGGTAATCTTAAAATGCAATGCTTCAATTGACTATGAGCAAAATCATGTCGCATATTTCCGGCGCCCACCGGAATCCCTTTTCACCACTTCGTAGGCCCCGGCATAAGATGGGTCTATACTGTGTTGCTTGGAAGGAGTGCCGTCTAAGAATGCTGACCGGAATAACGATTGTATTCCTTGGTGGTGACGCCCGGCAGGTGGAGGTCATCAACAAATGTCTGGAACTGGACGCTACGGTACGGGTTGTTGGCTTCGACCGGCTGGAGACGCCGCTTAAAGGAGTATCGCAGGAGACGTTAAGTCCAGGATTGCTGGCCGGTGCCGATGTCATCATCCTTCCGGTAATCGGTTGCGATGATCAAGGTGTCGTTCCGGCGCCGTTCTCTGCGGAACAGCTGGTCATCAAACGGGAATGGTTTGCATCTGTCCGAAAAAACACGCTGGTCTACACCGGGATCGCCAAAAGCTTCTTGAAGCAAATGGGCAACGAGCACGGTTTCCGGATCATTGAGGTGCTCGAACGGGATGACGTCGCCATCTATAACTCGATTCCGACGGCCGAAGGCGCAATTATGATGGCAATCCAAAATACGGACATCACGATTCACGGTTCGACCAGCATGGTGCTCGGCATTGGGCGAACAGGGTTTACGCTGGCAGGTACACTGCAAGGGTTGGGAGCGAATGTAAGGGTAGGGGTACGCAGGGAGGACGATGTGGCGAGAGCGGTGCAAATGGGCTGGAAGCCTTTTGCGACAAGGGATTTGGCCGCTAACGTAGCGGATGTTGACTTGATTTTTAATACGATTCCGACTATGATAGTCACAGCGCAAATCATCTCGAAACTGCCGCGTAAGGCGGTGATCATCGACCTTGCTTCGGCGCCCGGAGGGACGGATTTCCGTTTCGCCGAGAAGCGCGGAGTGAAGGCGATCTTAGCCCCTGGCCTCCCCGGAATCGTCGCTCCCAAAACGGCTGGAATTATTATGGCAAACACGATTTGCCAGTCGATTTTGGAGGAGTATCCATTACGGGGGGATGAACAGTGAATTGGCAGGGAAAAACGGTAGGTTACGCCATTACGGGCTCGCATTGTACGTTTGCTGAGGTAATGCCTCAGATTCAGCGTTTTGTAGACGGAGGGGCGAAGGTTGTGCCGATCATATCCCAGTCGGTGCTGACGACCGACACCCGTTTCGGTAAATCGGAAGATTGGCGCAAACAGTTGAAAGATATTACAGGGAATGATATTATTTCTTCAATTGTCGAAGCTGAACCGCTGGGCCCAAGCAAGCTGCTCGACGTCTTGGTTATCGCTCCTTGCACGGGAACGACCACGAGCAAGCTGGCTAACGCCGTAACGGACAGTCCCGTGTTGATGGCGGCAAAAGCCCAACTGCGGAACGGGCGTCCGCTCGTCATTGCGGTGTCGACTAATGACGGTTTAGGTTTTAATTTGGCGAATATCGCCAAGCTCATCGTGGCTAAAAATGTGTATTTCGTTCCGTTCGGGCAAGACAATCCGATCGGCAAACCGAATTCGCTCGTGGCGAACATGGAACTGGTACCGGAAGCTTGTTATGCCGCACTTGAAGGCAAACAGCTGCAGCCGCTGATTATCGAACGTTTTCATGGGTAAATCGGCAATTGCCGGCATGCCGGGCGAAAATGAAACCCTTGCAAGCCGTTTAACGCCGCGATTTTCACAGGACGGACTCAACATAGGTAGGAAGTATCGGAACAATTTGCTCAAAGGCGCAGCATGGAATGCCGTACACAATCGCGGAGATCATTGCGGCGAAGGGGTATGTTTTCGAAGCTCTGGGTTCGTTAATCTTGCTAATCAAACGGAATGAAGTCATCGCTTTACTCCGCACTTATTAATTGGAGGAATATCCATGCGCATTTTGGTGCAAAAATTCGGTGGCACGTCTCTATCGACGAAGGAAGCGAGAGAGCATGTCATCTCACACGTTCGCCGGGAACTGGATAACGGTTTCCGGCTCGTCGTGGTGGTATCGGCCATGGGCCGGAAAGGCGATCCTTACGCGACGGATACCTTGCTTGATTTGGTCGCTGAGGGAGAAGGGCATTTGCCGCCCCGCGAACAAGATTTGCTGATGGCTTGCGGCGAGATCATATCCGCAGCCAAGCTATGCAGCCTGCTGGCAGAACGGAACATCTCTTCGGTCGTATTGACCGGGGCCCAGGCGGGCTTCCGAACGGACAGCCAGTACGGCAACGCAAGAATTCTGGACATCGTCCCGACAAGGGTGCTGGACGAATTGCAGCAAAAGGACGTCGTGATCGTAACGGGATTTCAAGGGCAAAATCAAGGCGGCGATTTCACGACGCTTGGACGCGGAGGCAGCGATACGTCGGCTACGGCATTGGGAGCCGCGCTGCATGCCGAAATGGTCGATATTTATACGGACGTTAACGGAATATTGACCGCGGATCCGCGGATCGTCGAGGATGCGAAACCGCTGGAATACGTCAGCTACGCAGAAATTTGCAACATGGCGCATCAGGGCGCGAAGGTCATCCATCCCCGTGCGGTGGAAATCGCGATGCAGTCGGGAATTCCCGTTCGGGTTCGCTCCACTTTTTCGCAAGGAGAAGGAACGCTTGTCGCCAATCCCGAAGGATTTAAGGACGTTCAGATCGGCATCGTGGACCGTTACGTGACTGGGATTGCTTACGTGGCGAATGTGACTCAAATCCGGGTGGAATCAACAGGCAAAGGCCCCGATAACCTGCAGCTGCGGGTATTTAAGGCGATGGCGGAGAACGACATCAGCGTTGATTTTATTAATGTGACCCCAACGGGCGTCGTTTATACCGTTTTCGACAAAGATTCGGCCAAGGCGGAAGAAGTGCTGAAATCGCTGGATCTCTCGCCGCAAATCTGCACCGGCTGCGCCAAAGTGTCGGTCATCGGCGGCGGGATTAACGGCGTTCCCGGCATCATGGCCAAAATTGTCGAGGCGTTGACCGAACATGGGATTCAGATCCTGCAATCGGCCGATTCGAACACCACGATTTGGGTGCTGGTGCACAAAGACGATATGGTGCAGGCGCTCCGGGCGTTGCATGCCAAATTCGAACTGGGCCGTTAACTTCGGCATCGTTTGGATCGAATCAGGAAAGGGCAGGGAATGCTGAAAGGGCAGCAATAAATAAGCGAAGCGGGAGACGGAAGGAGGAGATGGCGTGATTGATTTCGGAAGAATGATTACAGCCATGGTAACGCCTTTTAATGATCAAGGGAATATTGACTGGGACCAAACCGCGAGCCTGATCGACTATTTGGTGGAGGAGCAGCGGTCCGACAGCCTTGTCGTGAGCGGAACGACGGGGGAATCCCCAACGCTAACGGATGAGGAAAAGCTTGAATTATTTGCCTTTGCGGTGAAGCATGCGGCAGGGCGCTGCAAAATCATCGCCGGCACGGGCAGCAACGATACCGCTCATTCCGTTAATTTGACGCGCGAGGCCGAGAAATGCGGCGTTGACGGAATCCTGCTGGTCGCCCCTTACTACAACAAGCCGAATCAGGAAGGCCTTTTCCGCCATTTTGAAACCATCGCGGCTGTCACGAGCCTGCCGGTTATTCTGTATAACGTACCAAGCCGTACGGTCGTCAGTCTGAGCGTCGATACCACGCTGCGATTGGCACGGATTCCGAATATCGTCGCCACCAAAGAATGCGCGCCGCTGGACCAGATCGCCATGATCGCGGCTCAAGCGCCGGACCATTTCAAAGTTTATTCGGGAGATGACGCCTCGGCGCTGCCGGCGATGGCGGTGGGGGCTTACGGCGTGATCAGCGTCGCCAGCCATCTTGCGGGCCGCTCGATTAAAGAGATGGTGGTGCAATTCTTCGACAATGGCAACGTCAACGAAGCAAGCCGGTTGCATCGCGAGCTTCTGCCATTATTCAAGGTGTTGTTCGAATGCCCGAATCCGGTGGCGGTGAAGTATGCGTTAAATGAAACCGGTCATCCCGTAGGTTCGGTTCGGTTGCCGCTCGTACCGCCGAACGAGCAGGAAGCGCAGCGGATTCGCAGCTTCCTCTAATTGCTGACTGACCTTTCTCTTTAACCAGATATGTGCTGAATTTCCAGAAACCGATGCCTGATTCGCAGGCATCGGTTTTTTTGTCATGGTGCAAGGTAACGTTAAACGTAGGTAAAAGCGCTGACTTGTTTTTTGCCAATTTAATCATGTATAATGATTTCAAGTGACTGGGTGCGGTGAATTTTTAAATTAATGGATCGTTCAAGAAGTTGGCTTACATCAGCAAGCGAAAGCGAGTTTCGTTCTGCCGTTTCGCTTTGAGCTGGATGGAGCTCTGTGGCATACCTAAACTTGATTGAACAACCATTTTAGGATGATGACTTTGAGAAACGGCTAGATCGCCTTGATTTAGGCGGTTGTTTGTTCCTGCGATTTACGAGCATTGGAATTCAAATGCAGCGGTCGGAGCCATTTCCATAGGAATTTTCGATACGACGTCCAAAATAATTAGGAGGGTTAGATTCACTTGTCTAAAAAAATGAATAATGAAAAATTGACGATTTTCGCATTGGGCGGCGTCGCAGAAATTGGGAAGAACATGTATGTCGTTCAATATGCCAATGATATCGTGGTCATCGACTCCGGACTTAAGTTTCCGGAAGAGGACATGCTTGGCATCGACATCGTCATTCCCGATATCACTTACTTGACGGAGAACCGCGATAAAGTTAGAGGCATCGTGCTGACGCACGGGCATGAAGACCATATCGGCGGGTTGCCTTATGTATTGAAGAACTTGAATGTTCCGGTTTACGGGACGAAACTGACTTTAGGGCTTGTCGAGAACAAGCTGAAGGAAGCGGGACTGCTCGGCGAAACGAAACGCGTACTGATTAACGCGGATTCCGTCATCGAGCTCGGTACGACGATGAAAGCATCGTTCTTCCGGACGAATCATAGTATTCCGGATTCGGTTGGCGTATGCATCGAAACCCCGGAAGGGAACGTGGTTCATACCGGCGACTTCAAATTTGATCATACCCCAGTCAATGATCAATATGCGGATTTGCACCGGATGGGCGAAATCGGGAAAAACGGCGTTTTGGCACTTTTATCGGATAGCACCAATGCGGAGAGACCGGGCTTCACGCCTTCGGAGAAGAACGTTGGGATCGTGCTCAGCGATATTTTCCATAAAGCGAAGCAGCGCGTCGTTGTAGCGACTTTCGCTTCCAACGTCCACCGGATCCAGCAGGTGATCGATGCGGCGTACGCAACGAACCGGAAGCTGACCATTATCGGGCGCAGCATGGTGAACGTCGTGACGATTGCCGAAGAACTAGGTTACTTGAACGTTCCGGACGGGATCATCATCGAGCCGGAGGAAGTCAACAAAATGGCTGCGGACCGCGTCGTCATTCTATGCACGGGCAGCCAAGGGGAACCGATGTCCGCCTTGACGCGGATGGCCCGCTCGACCCATCGCAAGGTGGATATCCTTCCTGGCGATACGGTCATCATTGCGGCAACTCCAGTGCCGGGCAACGAGAAATACGTCGGCCGGACGATCGACGAGTTGTTCCGCCTCGGCGCGGAAGTGATTTACAGCGGATCGAATTCCGGCGTGCACGTATCGGGCCACGGTAGCCAAGAAGAGCTGAAGCTCATGCTTAACCTGATGCGGCCGAAATATTTCATTCCGATCCACGGGGAATACCGCATGCTGCGGAAGCACGCGTTGCTTGGCGAGTCGGTTGGCGTCGAGCCGGATAACATTTTCCTCGTTGATATCGGGGACACCATCGAGATTCAGAACGGCGTAGCTCGCAAAGCCGGGAAAGTACCGGCCGGCAACGTGCTGATCGACGGGCTTGGCGTAGGCGATGTCGGCAATATCGTATTGCGCGACCGCAAGCTGTTGTCCCAAGACGGCATTTTGGTTGTCGTCGTAACATTGAGCAAGCAGGACGGAACGATCGTATCCGGACCGGATATTATCTCCCGCGGCTTCGTTTATGTTCGCGAATCGGAAGGGCTTTTGGATGAAGCGAACCGGATCGTATCCAGCACGCTTGAGAAGCTGATGAGCGAGAACGTGAACGAATGGGCTTCGCTTAAAACGAACGTCAAGGATGCGCTTGGCCGCTTCTTGTATGAGCAAACGCGGCGCAGACCGATGATTCTTCCGATCATTATGGAAGTATAAAATCTATTTTGCACACACACAGTCGCCTCTTTTCCTGCCGGTAATTTGGACGGTTCCTTGCAGGAAAAGAGGCTTTTTCGTGTCCGCAGGTCCGGAGTTCACTGTCCTGGGCATTGATTGACGTATTTATGTACGATGCTCCTTATGGCGATCAGGCTGGCCCGGTTTTGCTCAAGCGATGAGCCCTTCTCCACGGTTTTGGTATAGATTGAAGAAGGTTGTCGGCATACTAAGGGCTGCGTAGTGAAACGAAACTTCGTCGAGTATGCCGACACCGAAAGGAAGACGAAACCATGAATAAAGATGTGAGCAAATCGACCGTTCGCGGCGAATCCGAGCTGCCTCCAAACGAACCGGAGAAAAAAGAGGCCACGGTGCCGGAGATGATCCAGCAACTGGGACAAACGGCAGTGCCGACTCCGGGCGAATCCAATGTCTATTGCTTGACGATTATTGGTCAGATTGAAGGCCATTTGGTGCTGCCGCCGCAAAATAAAACGACCAAATACGAGCATCTCATTCCCCAGCTCGTGGCGGCCGAGCAGAATCCGCGGATCGAAGGCCTGTTAATTATTTTAAATACCGTAGGCGGTGATGTGGAAGCAGGGCTTGCCATCGCGGAGATGATCGCCTCCCTGTCCAAGCCTACCGTCACTGTCGTGATCGGCGGGGGGCATAGCATCGGGGTGCCGATTGCCGTCGCTTCCGATTATTCGCTAATCGCCGAAAGCGCGACGATGACCATCCATCCGATTCGCATGACCGGGCTTGTCATCGGGGTGCCCCAGACGTTCGAGTACATTGAGAAAATGCAGGAGCGGGTCGTACGCTTCGTCACGACGCATTCGCACATCTCGGAGGAGATGTTCAAGGAGCTGATGTTCAAGACCGGGGAGCTAAATCGGGACATCGGCACGGCGGTTGGCGGCAACGATGCCGTGAAGTATGGGCTCATCGATGCCATCGGCGGCATCGGCGAAGGGCTGAGCCAGCTCAATTCGTTGATCGAATCGCGAAGACAAGCGGGAGGGATCACGCAGTGACCCATTACACGATACTGCCAGAAGAAGCTTACTGGGAAAATGCGGAGAACCAGGAGGCATACGGTGAAATCGAACTAAACGGCGTGCTGATGCAGGTCCGGATGGAGGCTGGCAACCGGGCGACAATCGTACGGCTGCTGCGCTGCCGGCTCGAGGATTATTTGAATCCCGATCTGGCGCCCGGGCGGCAAATCGCTTTTTTTCCAACTTTATTGAAATGAGATGAATGCCGGCGACGGCATCTTCTCTAGGTCCCCCCTCGGTGATTATGGTATAATATTCATCTAGGGGGTGTTTTCGTTTGCCACGGAAACGGAAGAAGAAGAAAGCTGCCATTGGCAGCATGCTCAAATACGAAATATACGGAATCATCCTGATTACCTTATCCATTATCGCTTTGTCCGGGGAAGCTGCCGTCGGAAGAACGTTATCGAAAATGGCCGCATTGATCCTCGGCAAATTTTATTTTGTGATCCCTGTTATTGGAATTTACATAGGACTCGCCGTCATGATCAATCGAAAATGGCCCAATCGCTGGAACGCCCGCCGTAGCGGCGTCCTGTTGGCCGTATTATCGCTGACGCTGATGAGCACCATCTCCGCTATGCAGCATAAGCTGGCACCGGCGGTTCCGTTGTCCGCAGGCAATGTGCTCGGCCAGATACATCGCGATCTGCAAGGCGCGCTGTTTCAGCCGGCTGCGAGCGACGCCGGGATGAGCCTGCTGGGGCTGGATATTAGTGGAGGATATGTCGGCGCCCTGGAGTTCGCCTTATTGTATTCGTTGTTCGGCATGGCCGGTGCCAAGCTGATCATGATCGTACTGCTGGCGATTAGCTTTATGCTGGTAACCGGACTGTCGTACGTTGATTTATTTCGGATGCTGCGTTCCAGATTGGCCGTGCTGGGCGAGAGTCTCGGGAAGAAAATGCGAATGCTGCGCCCCATACCAGTCCGCGGCAAAGGCAAGCGGGTGGAGAAGCCGGCCCCTGCGGTTACTTCCTACGATGATATGGAGGAAGAGATTACCGATCTCGATAACGAACCGCTACCGGCATCAGCCCGCAAGAAGCCGGTGTTCTTCCAGCTATTGAACTTTAAGGGAAGACCGGACGAGCAGCCAGAGGCGGAAGCGCCGACCCCGCAGGAAGAGGTTGGCGTCGGGGATATCGCCGAACCAACTGCCGAAGCGGGAATTAACTGGAATGAGCTGAATTACATCGGTAAGGAAGAAGGCACGGAGAGAAGCAAGAGTGAGGATCATCGAGGCAGCGAAACCGGCCCGATTATCCGCGATTTCTTCGACCATATTCAACGGGAGAGCATGCATCATGACGAGGATGCGGATGATGCCGAGCATGGGGGTCCCGGCTTCCATGGGGATGCGTTCCCGGATGTCGAATCTGGCGGCTTGGAAGGCGGCGAGCCTGAACTCGGGGAATCCTTGGCCGGAGCCATTGATGGGAGTGCAGGCACGGCCGCCCTTGATGAGGACGTTCCGCCTCCGCCTCCGCCCAAACCGGCACCTAAGCCGTACAAGCTGCCTTCGTTCCGGCTTCTGTCTAAACCGGCCGGGGCGGGTAAATCGGGCGACCAAGCCGATTACATGCAGACGGCCCGCAAACTGGAGGCCACGCTTGAGAGCTTTGGCGTTCGGGCGCGGGTACTGGAGGTAGTGCGCGGACCGGCGGTGACCCGCTACGAAATTCAGCCGGATATCGGCGTGAAGGTTAGCCGAATCGTCAACTTGACGGACGATATCGCCTTGGCTTTGGCCGCGAAGGATATCCGGATGGAAGCGCCGATCCCGGGCAAATCGGCGATCGGCATCGAGGTGCCGAATAACGAGGTATCGCTGGTCACGATGCGCGAGGTGATGGAGACGCCGACGTTCATGGACGCGGAATCCAAGCTTAGCATTGCATTCGGGCGCGATATTTCCGGCCAGACGATCGTCGGCAACCTGGCGAAGATGCCCCACCTGCTGGTCGCCGGGGCGACGGGTTCGGGGAAATCGGTGTGCATTAACGGCATTATCACCAGCATCCTGTTCAAAGCGAAGCCGGATGAGGTCAAATTTATGATGGTCGACCCCAAAATGGTCGAATTGAATGTCTATAACGGAATACCGCACTTGTTAACCCCGGTCGTTACCGATCCGCGGCGCGCTTCGCTGGCGCTCAAGAAAATCGTCGTTGAGATGGAGAAACGGTATGAACTATTCTCCAAATCGGGAGCGCGGAACATCGAAGGCTACAACCACATGATGGCGGATCATCCGGATGCGATCTTGCCTTACATCGTGGTGATCGTGGACGAGTTGGCCGACTTGATGATGGTCGCGGCCAGCGACGTCGAAGATGCGATCGCGCGGCTCGCGCAAATGGCCCGTGCCGCAGGCATCCACTTGATTATCGCCACGCAGCGGCCGTCGGTCGACGTCATTACCGGCGTCATCAAAGCCAACATTCCGTCCCGGATCGCGTTTGGCGTATCGTCCCAGGTCGATTCGCGGACGATACTCGACATGGCGGGCGCCGAGAAGCTGCTGGGCCGCGGTGATATGCTTTACATGCCGATGGGCGCTTCCAAACCGATTCGCGTGCAGGGAGCGTTTATGAGCGACCAAGAGGTCGAGACTATCGTAGGTTACGTACGCGGGCAAGGACAAGCCGAATACGACGAAAGCCTGGTCCCCGAAGTGGACGACGAAGTGCAGGAAGCGGACGAGGTGCTGGACGAGCTTTATGACCAGGCCGTCCAAATCGTGCTGGAAGCGAAGCAGGCTTCGGTTTCGCTGCTGCAGCGGCGCATGCGTGTCGGGTATACCCGGGCTGCGCGGCTCATCGATTCCATGGAGGCCCGAGGGATCGTCGGGCCGTATGAAGGCAGCAAACCGCGGGAAGTGTTAATGTCGATCGAGCAATACAAAATGGGAAGGATCTCCTCCTGATCTTCGGATCGGGGGAGACCTTCCCTTTTCTTTGTCTTGACGGCTCGAATCTTTTGGAGTGCATAGGAAGGGGCTACGCTTGTCATACTAAAGTCACCCATCCTTGTTGAACAACTTCTAAAAAGAGAGGTAGAGCTAAACGTATGAAGAAAGCAAAGATCTGGTTTGCCTCCGGTTTAGTGCTGCTTTTGTTCGGAATCGGATATGGAGCGAACGTGCTCCGGCATACGCTTGACGAAGGCAAAGTCAATACTTATAAAGCACAGCCCACATTTAGTGAGCAGGTTATCGATTACGGAGCATTCGGGAAGGACGTGTATGAGTTGCAGGGCCGGCTCGCTTACCTTGGTTTTTACCATGGCAAGCTGGATAGTTCCTTTGGTCCCAAGACCCGTGACGCCCTGAAGTGGTTCCAATCGGAATTCGGGATGGAGGCCGACGGCTTGGCCGGCCCCAAGACGAAGCTAAAGCTTTATAACGCCACGAAAAACTGGAAGCCAGGCATGGAATATGCAAACACCGGCGGGAATGCGAAACCGCAAACCGGAACGGCAAATAAAACCGGCGGCGGTGGAGAGAGCGGTGGCGGTAAAGTCAAAGCGGAATCTACGGATTTGTCCGCCTCGAACGCCATGGGGCTTTCGGAGAATGATTTACGGATCATGGCTAACGCCGTATACGGGGAATCGCGCGGCGAGCCGTTCGAAGGCCAGGTGGCTGTAGCGGCGGTCATCTTGAACCGGGTGAAATCGCCGAGTTTTCCTAACACCGTATCCGGCGTCATTTTTCAGCCTGGAGCATTTACGGCTGTCGCTGACGGCCAAATCTGGCTGGAGCCCAATGATCAGGCCCGGAAGGCCGTACAACAGGCGCTGAACGGCTGGGATCCAACGGGCGGGTGCATTTACTATTTCAACCCGAATACAGCCACGTCGAAATGGATCTGGTCGCGCCCGCAGGTCAAGACCATCGGAGAGCATATTTTCTGCATGTAAATAGCTGAATTTCGAAGGAGCAGCCGCTTAACGCCAGGTTGCTTCTTTCCTTTGAATTGGTATAGAATGGAACTGACTTTCTTGTAAAGGAGTTTTGGCTTTGAACAAAACGCGATTTGAGCGCGGCACCGTAGGCCATATTCGGCTGCACGTCCTGCCGACCGACCGATTCAAAACTTTTGCCATTTCCCTTTATGTGGGATTGCCGCTGCAAGAGCAAACGGTAACCGCAACGGCCCTCACTCCGTTCGTGCTGCGCCGGGGTACGGAATCCTATCCGGAAACCACGGAGTTCCGCGAGCAGCTGGAGCATATGTACGGAGCGGGCTTCGGCTTTGATGTATATAAACGAGGCAATTACCAGATGGTCCAGTTTCGCATGGATACCATCAACGATTCCTTCGTGAAGAGCAGCGATTCCCTCCTCGGTCAAAGCTTCGCTTTCCTTGGCGAAGTCGTAACCAAACCGGCCTTGGAGAACGGGGCCTTCCGCACGGCATACGTCAATTCGGAACGGGAGTCCGTCCGCAAGAAGCTGGAAGGAATCATCAACGATAAAATCAGATATGCCGCCGAACGCTGCACCGAAGAGATGTTTAAAGACGACCCTTACCGTCTGCATCCGCTTGGAGAGCGGAGCGAACTGGACGGAATTACGCCCGAATCTTTGTACGCTTCCTACCAGAACTGGCTTCAGCAGGCCCATCTGGACTTGTATGTGGTCGGCGATACGACATTAGCCGAGGTGGAGGAGCTGGTAGCCAAGCATTTCAGCTTGAGCCGATCGGCTTCACCGGAATATGAGCCGGAGCAGGTCAATATTCGAAGCGGCAAGGTCCGGACGGTCAAGGAAGCTCTTGACGTCAATCAGGGCAAGCTGAACTTGGGTCTTCGTACGCCGATCACATACGGAGACGAGCGTTACGCTTCTTTGCTGCTGTATAACGGCATTCTTGGCAGTTACCCGCATTCCAAGCTATTTATCAATGTTCGGGAAAAAGAAAGCTTGGCTTATTACGCCGCTTCCCGTTACGACGGGCATAAAGGCATCGTGGGCATTCAATCGGGCATCGAAATCGCCAACTACGAGAAGGCACTCCGCATTATCGAAGCCCAGCTGGCGAGCATGCGCGCCGGAGAAATCAGCGAGCTAGAGATGTCGCAGACGAAAGCGATGATCCGCAACAGCCTGCTGGAGATGCAGGATTCCGCATTTGAAATGATCGCCTATGATTTCAACCGCGTCTTATCCGGCAAAGACCGGCCGGCGGAGGAACTGCTCCGTCAGGTCGAGCAGGTTCAGCCGCAGGACGTCGTTGCCGCCGCGGAAACCGTCCAGCTCGATACGATATACTTTTTGACAGGCCAGAAGGAGGGGTAGGCGGATGGAAACGATTCGTTACGACGCTTTGCAGGAAACGCTGTATCGCGAAACGATGGAGAACGGTCTGCAAGTCTATGTGCTGCCCAAACCGGGCTTCCAGAAAACGTACGCGACATTCTCGACCAAATACGGCTCGATCGATAATCATTTCCGGGTAGAGGGGCAGGAAGACATTTCGGTTCCGGACGGCATCGCGCATTTTCTGGAGCATAAAATGTTCGAGGAGCCGGAAGGGGACATTTTTGCCACTTTTGCCTCCCAAGGCGCTTCCGCTAATGCGTTTACCAGCTTCGACCAGACGGTTTACCTGTTTTCTGCGACAGAGAACATTCCGGCCAATCTGGAGACCTTGGTCAATTTCGTGCAGCATCCTTATTTTACCGACCAGAACGTCGAGAAGGAAAAAGGCATTATCGGCCAAGAGATCGGCATGTACCGGGATAACCCGGACTGGCGGGTGTATTTCGGCCTCATCGAGGCGATGTACAAAGTGCATCCCGTTCACATCGACATTGCCGGCACGGTGGAGTCGATCGGAACCATCACGAAAGAAACGCTTTATACGTGCTACAACGCTTTTTACCACCCGAGCAATATGCTGTTGTTCGTCGTCGGAGGCGTCGATCCCGAGGAAGTATTCAAGCTGGTCCGGGACAATCAGGCGAAGAAGGAATATCAACCGCAAGGAACGATCGATCGATTGTTTGAACCGGAGCCTCGAGAAGTATCCGAGAAACGGCGCGAATCCCGCCTGCCGGTATCCCAGCCGAAATGCTTGTTCGGCTTTAAGGAGACCCGGTTAGGGCTGACCGGAGAGGAACTGCTGCGACGGGACCTCGCCACGAAGCTGGCGCTCGATCTGCTGTTTGGTGCCAGCACGAAGCTGTATCAAAAGCTGTACGACATGGACCTGATCTCCGACAGTTTTGGTCATGAATACAACAGCAACCCGAATTACGCGTTTTCCGCGATCGGCGGGGACACGAAGGATCCGGACCGGATGCTGGCCGTAATCAAGGAGGAAACCGAAGCGCTTCTGGCTTCCGGATTCCGTCAGGAGGATTTCGAACGGGCGCGCAAGAAGAAGATCGGCGGGTATTTGCGCATGCTGAATTCGCCGGAGAACATTGCCCATGAGTTCACCCGCTACAACTTCCGCGGCGGCGACCTGTTCGCGGTGCTTCCGATTTACGAGTCGCTGACGCTGGAAGATATCAATGCACGGCTGCGCGAGCATATCGATTGGGAGCAATTAGCCGTATCGATTGTGGTGAGCCCATAAATGGCGATGGAGCATGGGATAGGAAAAAATATCGCGGACATGACCGTACTGATCACCGGGGCAAGCCGGGGGATCGGCGCCGAGGTGGCGCTGCGTTTTGCTTCGGTCGGCATGAACGTGGTCATTCATTATATGAATTCGCACGAGGCTGCGAACGAGGTTGCCCGCAAATGCCTGGAGCTCGGAGCCAAGGCTTACACGGTTGCAGCCGACTTACGCAGCAAGGAGCAAATTTTGCGGATGAAGGAGAGGCTCGAGAATTACGGGCTGTACCCTGATATCTTGGTTAATAATGCGGGCATTTCGCATTATGCGCTGCTGTCCGATGTGACCGAAGCGGAATGGGACGACGTTATGAACGTCAATTTAAAAAGCGTGTTTCTCTGCAGCCAGCTGTTTATGCCGCACATGATCAGCCAACGCTTTGGGCGGATTATTAACGTTTCCTCCGTTTGGGGGATATCCGGCGGCTCCTGCGAGGCGGTCTATTCGGCGGCCAAAGGCGGGGTTAACGCGTTTACCAAAGCGTTGGCCAAAGAACTGGCCCCCTCCGGCGTCACGGTGAATGCGGTCGCTCCAGGGGCGGTCAAGACCGAGATGCTGGAGCGTTTTGATGCGGAAGAGCTTCGTCAGTTGGAGGAGGATATTCCGGCGGGGCGGCTCGGTTCGCCGCAGGAAATATCGTCGCTCGTTTATTTTTTGGCGCTGCCGGAATCGGGTTACATCACCGGACAAATCATTAGCCCCAACGGCGGCTGGATTACCTGATCGCCCCTTCATGTACAGGTTTTGCCGGATGCTGCAGGCTGCAGCTCGCGCATAAAACCCGCGGGATTTTCGCATATTACAACTGTTGATTTTAAATCGCCAAGCGAAGGAGGATTTAATCATGTCAACAGTACTCAAAAATTTTGATACATGGAAGAAATTCCTGGGTGAACGCGTCGAGCATGCGGAAAAAGCCGGCTTCAGCGAAGAGGCGATTGCCAACCTTGCTTACGAAATCGGCGGTTTTCTGGACGACAAAGTCGATCCGCAAAACGAATCCAACCGTACCCTGAAAGAAATTTGGGACGTCGGTACCGAGGAAGAGCGGAAAACCATCGCTCGTTTGATGGTGAAGTTGGCCAAGAAAAACGCATAGTTTGGCACTTGAAAAGCTCCCGTTCCGGGAGCTTTTCCCCCATTTTCTCCGCCCGCTTGCCTTTCATTTTCATTTTATATATCATAAAACACATATGAACATGTAATTTCAGTATTGGTAAGAAATGTTTTTGTAAATTGTTTTGAAAAACAGCAGGAATTAAGACCTATTTTGTCGAATGGTGCATGAGGATATGGAGAAGGTGTCAGGGATGGAAGAGAAACAATGGTATTTGGAGTACAAAATACATAAGAATCGCCCAGGACTTTTGGGGGATATCGCTTCGATGTTGGGGATGCTCGAGATCAACATCTTGACGATCAACGGCGTAGAAGGTAAGACTCGGGGACTATTGCTGGAAACCGACGATGACGGCAAAATCGATCAGGTCAGCCAGTTGCTAAACAAGGTGGACAGCATTACGGTGACCGCTTTGCGTAATCCGCGGCTTGTCGATTTGCTGGCCGTACGGCATGGCCGTTATATTGACCGGGATTCGGACGACCGTAAGACGTTTCGGTTCACGCGGGATGAACTGGGGATTCTGGTTGATTTTCTAGGTGAGGTATTTAAGCGGGAAGGCCATCAAGTGATCGGTCTCAGGGGAATGCCACGCGTCGGCAAGACGGAATCGATTATCGCCGGCAGCGTCTGCGCGATGAAGCGATGGACGTTCGTGTCCTCCACCCTCTTGCGGCAAACGGTTCGCAGCCAATTATCGGAGAACGAGATGGATCCCCATAATGTGTTTATTATCGACGGTATCATCAGTACGCTTCGATCCAATGAAAAGCATCATCAGCTTTTGCAAGAGCTGATGTCCATGCCTTCGACCAAAGTCATAGAACATCCGGACGTGTTCGTCAAAGAGTCCGAATACAGTTATGACAATTTTGACATTATTATAGAATTGCGTAACAATCCGGAGGAGCAAATCGTTTATGATACGTTCACGACAATTTATACGGACGATCTGTAACGATTTGCCGCATAATTCAATCATAGCAGGAGGTGATGGTCGTGTCGGATTTGGGCCAGCAGTTAAGGGAAGCCCGCCTTGCCAGAGGTTTGTCGCTGGATGATGTACAGGAAATGACGAAGATTCGCAAACGATATTTGGAAGCCATCGAAATGGGGGATTACAAGGTTCTGCCAGGAAGCTTCTATGTTCGGGCTTTTATCAAAACGTATGCGGAAGCCGTCGGCTTGGACGCGGACGAACTGCTTGCCGAACATCGGCAAAACGTGCCTTCTTCAGCTCCGGAACCTACGATGGAGCCGGTGATCCAAAAACGGCGCAGCCGACAGCACAACGAGCGCAACTCGAAATGGCTGTCCACCACGCTGATGTGGTCGTTTGCCGTGCTGATTTTAATCGTTATTTATATGTATTTCTCGGTCTGGGGCAACAATAAAGATGAAGCCGAGGGAAATAAGGAGCCGGATCCGACGCCGGTGACCCAGGATGCCAACCAAAACGGCAGCAATGCCGGGAACGCCGCCAGCGGCGACGCCCTTGGCGGGAACAAAGGCGCTGGCAACGAAACGGACAACGCTACCACGGATCCGGGAACGAATAACGGCACGAACACCAATACGGGGAATGCGGGCAACGCAGGCAATGATACCCCGGTTAACGATACCGGCAATCAGCCTGTTGCGGTCGTGCCGGACGGAACGGAAGGCAGCACGACGAAGTTCAAAATTCAAAACCCCGGAACCCAGCCGGTTCAGGTCGTCATTACGGCTAGCGGCGAAAGCTGGGTAGAAGTTCGCAAGGGAAACAAAAGCGGGGAAAAGCTGTACTTCGGAAAAACCAAAGACGGCGACGTGCTGACTTATGACGTTGTTCCGGAAGGCTTGTACATCTTGTCGGGGAATTCGGCCAAAACCGCGATTACGGTGGCGGAGCAGCCGATCGAAGACGGCAAGACGACGTCCCGGTTCTTCTTGAGCTTGGACGATGGCACAGGCGGCGGCACCCCAGGCAATACCGGGACGGAAGGCAGCGATGCCGGCAATACCGATAGGGGTAATAATGAAACGACGACGACAGAGTGACGAATAAGCGAACGCGTGAGGCCGGTCGCTTTTTCGCTTAGTAAGAGCGCGGTTGGGACCGATCCGGTCAAACGGCGCTTTTTTGGCTGTCATGAGAGCGGGAGTGCCGGGATGCTCGACTTTGCGAATTTTTTTACATATAATTTATGTATGAAAAGATTGGAAACCGAGAAAGGAATGTGACTTATGGCTTCGGAAAATTCTTTCGACATCGTTTCGAAAATGGACATGCAGGAATTGATCAACGCAATCGATCAGACGGAACGGGAAATCGCGAACCGTTTTGATTTTAAGGGGAGCAAAAGCGAGCTCAAACTGGAGAAAGACGTGTTGGTGATCGTTTCGGACGACGATTACAAGCTGGGCGCCGTCATCGACATCTTGCAATCGAAGATGATCAAGCGCGGCTTACCGATCAAGAACCTGGATTACGGCAAGGTTGAGCCGGCCTCGCTGGGCACGGTACGGCAGCGGATTAACCTGAAGCAGGGGATTGACCAGGAGAACGCCAAGAAGATCAACATCCTGATCCGCGATTCCAAGCTGAAGGTCAAAAGCCAAATCCAAGGCGACCAAATTCGCGTCACCGGTAAAAGCAGGGACGATTTGCAGGAGATTATGCAGATGCTGCGCAAGGCCGATTTGACGGTGGATTTGCAGTTCACCAATTTCAAATAGAACTGAAAGGTCTCTTGTGGCGCGGATTTCGAGCTACGGAGACCATTTTCATATTTTTGACAGCATCGGGGCTGGAATATTATACTTGTATAGGTTGTTCAATCCTTAGTTTGACGGGAATTTTGGCTTTCAACGATGGGGGAAATGGTTCATGACAGAAAAAGTAAAAATCGTGACGCTCGGCTGCGAGAAAAATCTGGTCGACTCGGAAATCATGTCGGGCTTAATTGACCAGCGCGGCTATTCCTTGGTGGATAATCGCGAAGACGCAACCGTCATTATCGTCAACACCTGCGGATTTATCGATGCGGCCAAGGAGGAGTCGGTTAACACGATTCTGGAGCTCGCCGATTTGAAGGAAAGCGGGAGGCTAAAGGCGCTGATCGTTTCCGGGTGTTTGACGCAGCGATATAAGCAGACTCTAATGGAGGAAATGCCGGAAATCGACGGAATCGTCGGCACGGGGGATTTTCACCATATCAACCGGATCGTGGATGAAGCCCTCAAGGGCAAGAAGCCGGCGCTGGTCGGCAACCCTGTCTTTAATTATGAGCAGGCGCTGCCGCGCAAGCTGTCTACGGCCCGGTACACGACCTACGTAAAGATCGCCGAAGGCTGCGATAACAATTGTACGTTTTGCAGCATTCCGATCATGCGCGGGAAGTTCCGCAGCCGGTCGATGGAATCGGTCCTGGAGGAAGTGCGGAACATGGCCGCCCAAGGCGTCAAGGAAATCAGCCTGATCGCGCAGGACTCCACCAACTACGGTACCGATTTGTACGGGGAGTTCAAGCTGGCTGAGCTGATGGACCGGGTTACCCGGGTGGACGGGATTGAATGGGTGCGTCTGCATTACGCATATCCCGGCTTTTTTACGGACGAGCTGATCGACATGATGGCGACGAATCCGAAGATTTGCAAATACGTGGATATGCCGCTTCAGCACAGCGAAGACGCGATCCTGAAGCGCATGCGCCGTCCCGGACGGAACCGTGATATTCGTGAGCTGGTTGCCAAGATTCGCGCACGGATTCCAAACGTTTCGCTGCGCACCTCCTTGATCGTCGGGTTCCCCGGGGAAACCGAGGAGGATTTCGAACGGTTATGCGAGTTCGTGCGCGAGGTGAAGTTCGACCGGCTTGGCGTATTTACCTATTCCAAGGAAGAGGATACGCCGGCGTCGCGTTTGCCGGACCAGATCGACGAGGATGTGAAGGAATGGCGGGCCAATACGCTGATGGAGATTCAGCGGGAGGTTGCCAATGCGAACAGCGGCAAATACATCGGCCAGGTGCTGGACGTCCTGATCGAACGTTACGACGGCCGCAGCGACGTATACGTGGGCCGCTCGCAATTCGACGCTCCGGAAATCGACGGCGAGGTCTTCGTCACGAATTGCCCCGTAGGACTCGGGGAACTGACCAAGGTGCGGATTACGCATGCTTTTGACTATGATTTATCCGGGGAGGCCGTCCTGTGAATTTGCCCAACCGTATCACGTTAACCCGTATTTTCATGATTCCGGTGATGCTGGTCTTCTTGCTGGTCGATGCCGGGTGGTTGTCCCATGAGCTCACGCTAGGCAACTACTCGCTTCCGGTCAATCAGCTGATCGCTGCGGTACTGTTTATCGTGGCTGCCAGCACGGATGGGATCGACGGCTACATCGCCCGTAAATATAATCTTGTTACCAATTTAGGCAAGCTGCTTGATCCGCTCGCTGATAAGTTGCTCGTCGGAACGGTGCTGATCGGTCTCGTGGCATTGGGCAAATGCGATGCCTGGATTGCGGTCATCATCATCGCCCGCGAGTTCGCCGTGACCGGTTTGCGCGAAGTCGCGCTGCTGGAAGGCTCCGTGATCGCGGCCAGCAAGTGGGGCAAGGCGAAGACGATTACGCAGATCATCGCCATTTCGGCGCTGCTGCTGAACAATTTTCCGTTCGAGTGGCTCTCGTTCCCGTTTGATGACGTCGCGATGTGGTTGGCGGCCGTCATCACGCTGTATTCGGGCATCGATTATTTCGTGAAGAATAAGAGCGTGCTTTCTTTTTCCAAAGCATAAATTGATTTGGGTTGGTTGGAAATCTGAAGGAGGCATGCGAAGATGAAAGCGGAAATTATTGCGGTGGGTACGGAGCTGTTGCTCGGCCAAATCGTGAATACCAATGCGCAGTTCCTATCGCAGGAACTGGCCGCTTTGGGGATCGACGTTTATTTTCAAACCGTGGTTGGCGATAACATGAACCGGCTGGCAGAAGCGGTGAAGACGGCGTCGGGGCGGGCGGATGTGCTGATTTTTACCGGCGGGATCGGTCCGACGCAAGACGATTTAACCAAGGAAGCGCTGGCCGGGGTATTGGGCCGCACCCTCTATATCGACCCGGAAGCGATGGCGAACGTCGATCGTTTCTTCCAGGGGCGCGGGGTCCCGATGACGGAGAATAACCGCCGTCAGGCGCTGGCTATTGAGGGAGGCACACCGCTTCCGAATGAAACCGGACTGGCTGTGGGCAATGCGCTTGCGCAGGACGGGAAGTATTATATCGTGCTACCCGGGCCGCCGAAGGAAATGAAGCCGATGTTCGAGCATCAGGCGAAACCTTGGATTCTGGAGCATGTGTTGACCGGCGAGATGCCGATCTATTCGCGGATGCTGAAATTCGCCGGAATTGGCGAATCGGCGCTGGAAACGAAGCTGCTTGACCTGATCGAGGCTCAAAGCGACCCGACGGTTGCGCCGTATGCGAAGGAAGGCGAGGTGACGATTCGCGTGTCCACCAAGGCGACGTGCGAGCAGGACGCGGCGGTGAAGCTGGACGCCATGGAGCGTGAGATCGCCTCCCGGCTGCCGGAGCATCTGTACGCGAACGTCGACGAGCCGATCGAGAAGACGATTCTCGATTTGATGGCTGCGCGCGGACTGACGTTGAGCGCGGCCGAAAGCTGCACCGGCGGGCTGCTCATGGAGATGTTCACCGCGCTGCCCGGCAGCTCGGCCGTGTTCGCCGGCGGGATCGTTTGCTACTCCAATGAGATGAAGGAGAAGCTGCTGAATGTGCCGCATGACCTGCTGGAAGGCGACGGCGCCCCCGGCGCGGTCAGCGCGGAAACGGCCAAGGTGCTGGCGGAGCAGGTGCGCCTGACCGTGGGCACCGACTTCGGCCTGTCGATCACCGGCGTGGCGGGTCCGGCTCATTCCGAGCGCAAGCCCGTCGGCCTTGTGTATATCGCGATCTCCCGCCGGGGTTCGGACACCGTCGTCTTCGAGCTGAACCTCAAGGGCAACCGCGAAACGATCCGGCTGCGCGCGGCGAAGACGCTGTTGTATCGGTTGTGGAGAGCGCTGCAGGGAGGCTGACTCCTTTGCAATGGTAGGGAAAGTGAATAATGATCCCGGGCCGCTCTTGTCGCCGCTTGTCTGCGGACTGGATAGAAGGATAATAAGCGGCTCCCAAATGCGGACGTAAACTCCCTCCGATTCATTATTCGCTCGGAGGTTGTAGTAGATTCCCTTCAGCTTGTTCTTGCGCTTTCGGGGTTTATGACATATAATCAAAGCACGGAAGAACCGTAGCAAACTGTTTCAGTTATGCTGCGGTTCTTTTTTTGTTGTTGGAGTAACCATGGGAGGGGATGGAAGCTGCAGGCAAGTAGGTGAGTGAGTAGGTAAGTAGTAAGTGCTGGGCTATCGTTAGTTTCGAAGTGGTGCGTGCGAGCGGGTGGTGAGGATGAGGACGCAGAATCTGTTCGAAAAATCATATATAATGGTGCCCTGTAAGAGCAAATGTGCATGATATGTATGAAAAACCGAATACAATTGTGCTCTGAAGTAACTATATCAGCAAATATATATGAAATATCGAGTATAATCCGCGTTTACAGCCAACTTCGGCGAAATGTATATGAAAATTCATACATATCCAGATGTAACCTAACTTTTCCGTCGTGGTGAGCGCATTTCGGAAGGAAACAGCGGGTAGGGAGGCTGTGAAAGTGACCACGCACCAAAGCTAGCGAATCCCCGCTGGGGAGAGCGCCTAAGGAGCGTCTCAGTCCCACTAACGTTCTTCCAGTTTGCGGGCTCCCCAAGGGCAGCGGGCCCTTGGGGGCCCTCCCTTACGGTAAGGGAGGGTTTGGGAGGGTTGAGAAAAAATTACGAATGTATGTTCGAAAAAACGCTTGGCAAACATACCAAAACAAGGTACAATGATATACGTGAAGAGTTACGAATGGCCCTAAATCATAATGAAACCAAGTAAATGAAGTAACCCATGATTTATATCTAATTTAAGGATGTGAGCTGATTGTCAGATCGTAAAGCAGCGCTGGAGATGGCGCTTCGCCAAATAGAAAAGCAATTCGGTAAAGGTTCGATCATGAAACTGGGAGAATCGACGCATATGCAGGTGGAGATCGTTCCAAGCGGATCGATCGCCCTGGATATCGCCCTGGGTACGGGCGGACTTCCTCGCGGACGGATCATCGAAGTTTACGGCCCGGAATCGTCCGGTAAAACGACGGTAGCGCTGCACGCGATCGCCGAGGTTCAGAAGATCGGCGGACAAGCTGCCTTTATCGACGCCGAGCATGCGTTGGACCCGTCTTACGCCAGCAAGCTGGGCGTGAACATCGACGAACTCCTGCTGTCCCAGCCGGATACGGGGGAGCAAGCGTTGGAGATTGCCGAAGCGCTCGTGCGCAGCGGCGCGGTGGACATTATCGTCATCGACTCCGTAGCGGCATTGGTGCCTAAAGCGGAGATCGAAGGCGAAATGGGGGACTCGCACGTTGGCTTGCAGGCCCGCCTGATGTCGCAGGCCTTGCGGAAGCTGTCGGGAGCGATCAGCAAGTCGAAGACGATCGCGATCTTCATCAACCAGCTGCGTGAGAAAGTCGGCGTGATGTTCGGTAACCCGGAGACGACGCCAGGTGGACGCGCGCTGAAATTCTATTCAACGGTTCGTTTGGACGTGCGCCGCATTGAAACGATCAAGATGGGCAACGACATGGTAGGGAACCGGACGCGGATCAAGGTCGTGAAGAACAAGGTTGCGCCTCCTTTCAAACAAGCGGAAATCGACATCATGTACGGTGAAGGGATTTCCAAGGAAGGCAGCATCATCGACATCGGGACGGAGCTGGACATCGTGGACAAGAGCGGTGCCTGGTACTCGTATTCCGGCGAACGCCTTGGACAAGGCCGCGAGAACGCAAAGCAGTTCTTGAAGGAACATCCGGAAATCGCGAATACGATTGAACAAAGAATCCGCGAGTCCAGCAATCTGACGACGTCGGTAGCCCCGGCTTCCACTAGTGATCTGGAAGCGGAGCTTGAGGAAGAGCAAGCGCTGTTCGGAGATGAATAAGCTCGTTAAGCCGTAACTATCAAGCGCTCTGACCGCCGGCAATTGCCGGGGGCAGGGCGCTTTTGCGGTACTATGGGAATTGGATGGATAGCCTATGCAGAAGCGGAGGGATATGATGTGAGTAGTTGGGGATCGTCGCGCGGGAAAACGGCGGGAAGGAGAACCGGGTCTACCTCTGACGAACGTAGAGAGGACGAAATCGTGGATATCTCCGATGAATCGTTCTGGGAACCGCGGCCGCGCCAGGTCAGCCGGGATTCGGAGGGGGCGGACCCGGAAGAAAACGCCGGTTTGGAGGCCTTCCCCGAGGACACCGAGTTGGCGATTACGTCCGTACTGATGCTGAAGCGGCCGAAGCATCGCTATCGGATCTCTTTTGGCGCGTACGCATTAGAGGTTCATGAGGACGTGATGATCAAATACCGCATGATCAAAGGGGCGGTATTCACGAAGTCGGAGCTGGAGGAAATCGTAGCGGCTGACGAACGTCAGCAGGGATATGCCGATGCGTTGAAGTTTTTAAGCTTGAAGCCGCGAACGACTTTTGAAATCGCTCAACGTTTGGGGGAAAAAGGTTGGAGTGAGGAGACGATCCAGGACGTTCTGGCCCGCTTGCAATCGGAAGGGTATGTCGATGACGCCGCCTACGCCCAGGAATGGGCTTCTCAGCGCGTTAAGCTTCGCGGGAAGGGTAAGCTGTGGGTCAAGCATGAATTGCGCCAGAAAGGCGTGTCCAAGTCGCACATCGAGGAGGCGCTCGGCGAAGTTAGCGAAGATGACGAGTTTGAGAGCGCCCTTCAGCTAGGGTTGAAGAAGTGGCAGGGAACCACGGGAGAGCCGCTTGACCGAAAGCGCAAAACAGGCGCTTTCCTGCAGCGACGAGGATTTAGCGGGAGCGTCGTATCCCGGGTCATGCGGGAACTTGGCAACCGGGAACAGATGCATGGAATGGACGATTGGGACGAAGAATAAGAGGACGGGAGGGAACTCCTGTCATTTGCTTGACAATATCTTTTGTCAAATAATAAAATGAACTTGAATCCATATCATCAGAGGCCCTTTTTTTCCTTCCAAAATTATGGGTCTGAGGGTAGGATTTATGTTCTCCAATCATGAAGGCAAAGTGCCTCCGCTTGTGATGGCGGAAGGGTCATGCATTGCAGCATGAACTGCTGAACTGAATGGGCAAGTCATGAATTTTTTGTATGAATGATGAACCTAGAAACGAAAGTAACTACAACTGCAAACATCCCAAGGAATGCCTTGGAGGAAACAACGGGGAGGTGAACAGATGGAACCAGTAATCTGGATCGTTCTCGTTGCAGCCGCTTTATTCTTTGGGTTCGTGATCGGGTATTTTATTCGCAAGTCTCTTGCCGAAGCTAAAATTTCCAGTGCAGAGCACGCGGCCAGCCAAATCTTGGAGAATGCCAAGAAGGACGCCGAAGCACTGAAAAAGGAAACGGTTCTGGAAGCTAAGGACGAAGTCCACAAGCTTAGAGCCGAAGCTGATAAAGACATTCGTGAACGTCGGAATGAAATACAACGACAAGAAAGACGATTGTTGCAAAAAGAAGAGTCGCTGGATAAAAAATTAGAATCGCTTGAACGTAAAGAAGAGCAAGTGGTCAGCAAAGAGAAACGGATCGAAGAAACACAACAACAAATCGACTTGATTTACAAGAGTCAAGTTCAGGAATTGGAGCGGATTTCCAACCTTACGATGGAAGATGCCCGTTCGATCATTTTGAACAATGTCGAGCAGGAAGTTCGCCATGAAACCGCGCAGATGATTAAAGACATTGAACAGCAAGCGAAGGAAGAAGCGGATAAGAAATCCCGCGAGATCATTACGCTGGCGATTCAACGTTGCGCTGCCGATCATGTGGCGGAAACGACGGTTTCCGTCGTAACGCTGCCGAACGAAGAAATGAAAGGGCGCATCATCGGCCGGGAAGGTCGGAATATTCGAGCACTCGAAACCTTGACCGGGATCGATCTCATTATCGACGATACGCCGGAAGCGGTGATCTTGTCGGGCTTTGACCCGATTCGCCGCGAAATTGCCCGGACCGCCCTTGAGAAATTGGTGGCGGATGGACGGATTCACCCGGCCCGGATCGAAGAAATGGTCGAGAAATCCCGCCGGGAAGTGGACGAACGCATTCGCGAATATGGCGAACAAGCCACGTTCGAAGTGGGCGTGCATGCGCTGCATCCGGATTTGATCAAGATTTTGGGACGTCTCAAGTTCCGGACAAGCTACGGTCAAAACGTATTGAAGCACTCGATGGAAGTCGCATACCTGGCCGGATTGATGGCCGGAGAGCTAGGCGAAGACATCGCTCTTGCCAAACGGGCAGGCTTGCTGCACGATATCGGTAAAGCGCTTGATCATGAAGTGGAAGGGTCTCATGTCGAAATCGGCGTGGAGCTGGCGAAGAAGTATAAAGAACATCCGGTGGTTATCAACAGCATTGCCTCTCACCACGGCGATTGCGAAGCCACCTCTGTCATTGCCATGCTGGTTGGCGCAGCCGATGCTTTGTCGGCGGCAAGACCGGGTGCACGTCGGGAAACGCTCGAAACCTACATTCGTCGGTTGGAGAAACTCGAGGAGATTTCCGAGTCGTTCGAAGGCGTCGAGAAATCGTTTGCCATTCAGGCGGGCCGCGAGGTGCGCGTGATGGTACAACCGGATAAAATCGACGACGCGGAAGCATTCCGCTTGGCGCGTGACATTACCAAGACGATTGAAAGTGAGCTGGATTATCCGGGTCATATCAAAGTTACCGTCATCCGCGAGACGCGGGCGGTTGAATACGCCAAGTAAAGGTTATGCTGAAAAGTGGCCCCTCGCGGGCCGCTTTTTCATTGCCTACATGACCCTGAGCTCTCTAGGGCTTAAGGTCATTGGTCAGAGGAGGGAAACAGCATTAAAGTTCTGTTTATCGGAGATATCGTCGGAAATACGGGGCGTAAAGCGCTGAAAGCCACGTTGCCCCATTTAAAATCGAAATATAATCCGCATATCATTATCGCCAACGGGGAAAACGCTGCGGCGGGCCGCGGGATTAACGCCAACATCGCCAAAGAGTTTTTCGACCAAGGCGTGCACGGCTTAACGATGGGCAACCACACGTGGGACAATAAAGAAATCTTCGACTTCATCGATGACGAGCCGCGCATGGTCCGGCCGGCAAATTATCCGCCAGGTACGCCGGGGCAGGGGTTTACGGTGATCAAAGCGGGCGGCAAGGAGCTGGCCGTAGTGAATTTGATGGGCCGCACCTTCCTGCCGGCCATCGACGATCCTTTTCGGGCCGCCGATGAAATCATCGGACAGTTGTCCAAGAAACACAAATGTATTCTGGTGGATTTCCACGCCGAAGCCACTTCCGAAAAAATCGCCATGGGCTGGCACCTGGACGGCCGTGCTTCGCTTGTCGTGGGGACGCATACGCATGTGCAAAGCAACGATGATACGATCCTGCCGCAGGGAACGGCTTACCTGACCGATGCCGGCATGGTCGGCTCGCGCGAAGGCATTCTGGGCATGGAACGTACGGCGGTGCTGCGTAAGTTTACGACCCAGCTTCCCGTCCGGTTTCAAGTCTGCGAAGGGAAATGGCATTTTCACGCGGTCATCGTCGATGTGGATGAATCCACGGGCAAAGCGCAAAAAATTCAAAAAATTCGCTTGCTCGAAGATGAATGGCTGATGGACTAGCGGAACGGAAAGCGATTTCGCAGCGATGCGGCAAAACGCCCGGAAGTCCGTAGGATCAAGGCCTCCCGAAACTTCGCCTCCGGGAAAAAGAAGGAATATCCCGAATTCTCACGAATATCTTCTAAGTAGTGGAATCCAACGAATATTCCCAGGGAGGTACTAACCATGGAAGTATTAAAGGTTTCAGCAAAATCCAACCCCAACTCCGTTGCCGGCGCGTTGGCCGGCGTACTCAGAGAACGTGGCGCTGCTGAACTTCAGGCCATTGGGGCGGGTGCTCTTAACCAAGCCATCAAAGCCGTAGCGATCGCCCGGGGATTCGTCGCGCCAAGCGGCGTGGACTTGATTTGTATTCCGGCCTTTACCGACATCGTAATCGATGGCGAGGATCGGACCGCTATTAAACTGATCGTAGAACCGAGATAATATTTCGATAGAAATGACGCCTGTTTACGTCCCCGTAGACAGGCTTTTTTGTTTTTTCGGCAAAACTATCCGTAACGAGGAGGTAGGAACATGAAGATGCCGATCATCGATTTTCATTGCGACGCTTTAAGTAAAATGCAACTGGATCCAAAGCTGGACTTTGCCCGGGACCGCCGGCTGGACGTTAATTTGCGCCGTTTGGAGGAAGGCGGGGTGAAGCTGCAAACGTTCGCGATTTTTTTGTCCGAACGGTTGGGGCCGCCGAAAATGGAACATATTTTGGGACAAATCGATATATTTCGGGAGCGGGTTCAACCGCTTGGCGTGCTTGCGGTGCAATCGGGGGAGGATCTGGATGCCGTGGAGCAAAGTAACGCCATCGGGGGGGTGCTGTCGCTGGAAGGGGCGGACGGGCTGGAGGGGAACTTGCATTATGTCCGCATTTGTTACGAGAAGGGCGTCCGGCTACTCGGTTTGACCTGGAACTATGCCAACTGGGCTGCCGACGGGATCATGGAGCCGCGAAACGGCGGGTTTACGCCGGCTGGCCTGGACCTGGTCAAATGCTGCCATGAGCTCGGAATCATTCTGGATGTTTCGCATTTGTCGGTCAAAGGATTTTGGGAGCTCCAGGAGCTCGCGGAGTCAGCCGGCAAGCCGTTTATCGCTTCGCATTCCAATGCCTATCAAGTTTGTCCGCATGCGAGGAACCTTCGCGATGATCAGATCCAGGCGATCATCAAGCTGGGCGGGCGAATCGGGCTAACCTTCGTGCCGTGGTTCGTCAAAGAGGGCAAAAAGGCCTCCAGCCGAGATTTGCTGCCGCATATTGATCGAATTTGTTCATTGGGCGGTGCAGCCAACCTGATGTTCGGCTCCGATTTCGACGGGATCGAAACCCATTTGACCGATTTCCGGCATGCGGGACATTACGCCGTTTGGCAGGAAACCTTGCTGAAATATTACCCGGAAGAGCTTGTCCGCGGATGGTTGTACGACAATGCCGCCGCGTTCCTGCGCGCTTGGTTGCCCTCTCACAAGTAAGCGCTTTAATTCATCCAATTACGAGAACGAATTGATCGAAAACTACTATATGAAAAAAGGCTAGAAAACGCTTGCTTTTTACCAGGTTGAGACATAAAATTGACATGACTCTGAAACAGAATGTTCACAAACAACGGGCCGAAATGTGACCTCTTGCACGTTAACATTCGAACTTCATTATAATTTCTATTTTTTCCATTGCGATACGATTAAAGGGGTGGGCGATCTTGATTAGTCAATTGTCTTGGAAGATCGGTGGACAGCAGGGCGAGGGCGTTGAAAGTACGGATCGGATTTTTTCGACGGCTTTGAACCGGCTGGGATATTATCTGTACGGGTATCGGCATTTTTCCTCCCGTATCAAAGGCGGTCATACGAATAACAAAATCCGGATCAGTACCAAGCCGATTCGCGCGATTTCCGACGACTTGGACATTTTAGTCGCTTTCGACCAAGAAAGTATCGATTTGAACGCGCAGGAGCTGCGCGGCGGCGGAGTGATCGTGGCGGATGCCAAGTTTAACCCGACGGTGCCGGAGGGCGTTGATGCCCGTTTGTTCGCGGTGCCGATTACCAGCATTGCCGAAGAGCTTGGGACTTCGCTGATGAAGAACATGGTGGCTTCCGGTGCTTCTTGGGCGCTGCTCGGTCTTCCGCTTGAGGTGTTCAATAAAGCGGTGGAAGAGGAATTCGGCCGCAAAGGGCCGGCAATTGTAGAGAAGAATATCGAAGCGGTAAAACGGGGCGCGGATTTCGTGCTCGAGCTCGCCGGAGGACCTCTGGACGAATTCAAGCTTGAGCCGGCCGACGGCAAGCAAAAGCTGTTCATGATCGGCAACGATGCGATCGGCCTGGGCGCCGTAGCGGCAGGCTGCCGGATTATGAGCGCATACCCGATTACGCCGGCTTCTGAAATTATGGAATATTTGATTAAGAAATTGCCGAAATTCGGCGGGACGGTCGTACAAACCGAGGATGAAATCGCAGCGATTACGATGGCGATCGGTTCGAGTTATGCCGGTGTCCGTACGATGACCGCATCGGCGGGACCCGGCTTGTCCCTGATGATGGAAGCGATCGGCTTGGCCGGCATGACCGAAACCCCGGTCGTCATCATCGATACGCAGCGCGGCGGTCCAAGTACGGGCTTGCCGACGAAGCAGGAGCAAAGCGATATCAATGCGCTGATCTACGGCACGCACGGGGAAATTCCAAAAATCGTGATCGCGCCAAGCTCGATTGAGGAATGCTTCTACGATACGGTAGAAGCCTTCAATCTGGCCGAGAAATATCAAGTACCCGTCATCGTGGCTACGGACTTGCAGTTATCCCTCGGCAAGCAGTCTTGCGAAATGTTGGATTACAGCAAAGTTTCGATCGATCGCGGCTACCTCGTCAAGGACATTCCGGACCGGGACGATTCGAGCATGTTCAACCGCTATGCCTTTACGGAGAACGGCATCTCCCCACGGGTGCTGCCAGGCGAGAAGAACGGCATTCACCATGTGACCGGGGTCGAGCATGACGAATCCGGACGACCGTCGGAAAGTACGGTGAACCGGAAGAAAATGATGGATAAACGTCTGCGGAAGCTTGCTCAGCTTGAAGTCACTAACCCAGTTCACCTGCAAGCGCCACATGCCGAACCAGATCTGCTCATTATCGGCATGGGTTCAACGGGCGGAACGATTGATCAAGCCCGTGTACACCTGTCCGAGGACGGGGTGAAGACGAATCACATGACCGTGCGATTGATGCATCCGTTCCCAACCGAGCAGGTGTTGCCGCAAATCGCGAAGGCGAAGAAAGTGGTCGTTCTGGAGAACAACGCAACCGGCCAACTGGCGAATTTGATTAAACAAAACGTCGGCTATCACGACAAGATCGTGAATGTGCTGAAATATAACGGCAATCCGTTCCTTCCTTCGGAAGTCTACGAGGAGTGCAAGAAGGCAGCCGGGAATAAAGCGCAGGAGGAGTTGGTGAAAAATGGCAACGTTTAAAGAGTTCCGTAACAACGTTAAACCTAACTGGTGTCCGGGCTGCGGCGATTTCTCCATTCAAGCCGCTATCCAACGCGCCGCGGCGAATGTCGGTCTTGAACCGGAGCAGCTCGCCGTCATTTCCGGTATCGGATGCTCCGGCCGGATCTCCGGTTATATCAACGCCTACGGCTTGCACGGGATTCACGGTCGCGCGCTGCCGATCGCCCAAGGCGTGAAGCTGGCCAATCGCGATCTGACGGTGATCGCGTCCGGCGGGGACGGCGACGGTTTCGCGATCGGGATGGGCCATACGGTGCATGCGATTCGCCGTAACATCAACATCACCTACATCGTCATGGATAACCAAATTTACGGGTTGACCAAAGGGCAAACTTCCCCGCGCAGCGGCGAAGGCTTCAAGACGAAGAGTACGCCGGAAGGTTCGGTGGAATCGACCTTGTCGCCACTTGAAATCGCCTTGGCGTCTGGCGCCACCTTTGTGGCCCAGTCGTTCTCCAGCGATTTGAAGCAGCTGACGTCCCTGATCGAGCAAGGGATCCAGCACGAAGGCTTCTCCTTGATCAACGTATTCAGCCCATGCGTCACCTTCAACAAAGTGAACACGTATGACTGGTTCAAAGAGAACATCATCAATCTTGAGACCGTTCCGGATTATGATCCAAGCAACCGCGCGATGGCGATGGCGAAGCTGATGGAGACGAACAGCATGATTACCGGACTGATCTACCAGAACAAAGAGAAGAAGAGCTACGAGGATCTTGTTCACGGCTTTAAAAAGGAGCCGCTGGCGCATCAACCGCTGGCGCTTTCCGAGAGCGAGTTTGACAATCTTGTTGCAGAATTTAAATAATGGGGTGAAAGGCGTCCATTTCCGGTGGACGTCTTTTCCTTTTTTTCGTCATTAGGTGTATAATGAGTAGCGATGTGAATCGTCATCGATATAGAGAATATACGAGGAGTGTTTGTAGACATGAGCAAAACTGTACCTGTCGGCGTATCCGCGCGTCATATCCATTTGACGCAGGAGCATATTGAAATTTTGTTTGGACAAGGCTATCAATTGACTGAATTCAAGCCGCTGTCGCAACCGGGGCAATTTGCCGCGAATGAACAGGTGGCCGTTATCGGACCGAAAGGCCAGTTCGACAAAGTCCGCATTCTGGGCCCGGCGCGTAAAGCTTCCCAATTGGAAATTTCCCGCACGGATTCCTTTGCGATCGGCGTTAAAGCACCGGTTCGCGAATCGGGCAACATTGAGGGCACGCCAGGCATCACGGTGAAAGGTCCTGCCGGCGAAATCGAATTGGAGCAAGGCGTAATCGTTGCTGCGCGCCATATTCACTTCCATACCTCCGATGCGGAGAAATGGGGCATCCAAGACAAGCAACTGCTGAAGGTTCGCCTGGGCGGGGAGCGCGGTTTGGTGCTTGAGAACGTCATTGCACGCGTATCCGATACCTTTGCACTCGATATGCATATCGACACGGATGAAGCGAATGCTGCCGGCGCCAAAACGGGCGATACAGCAGAAATCGTCGAGTAATCCGTTTGCGGAAATCATAAACAAAGGGCTTGACCAACGGCGATGAAGGCCGGGTCAAGCCCTTTTTGCGTTAACTTTACGCTTCGATGGATACCGCGTGGGCGATGCAAGGAATGCTCTCGCCTTGCTGATAGGAAAGCGGGGAGAGCAGCGCCCCGGTGGCGACGACGAGGATGCGTTTCAGCTCGCCGCGTTTCATCCGATTCAGCAAATGGCCGTAAGTGACGACCGCGGAGCAGGCGCAACCGCTGGCGCCGGCCTGGACCTGCTGGTTCTCGTAATCATAGATCATCATGCCGCAATCCTGATAGGTCGTCTGCTTGATGGGGATATTGTGGCGGACGAACAGGTCGTTGGCGATGGCGTAGCCGACCTTGGACAAGTCCCCGGTGACGATCAGATCGTAGTGGGACGGTTCGATTTGCAGGTCGCGGAAATGGGCCTGGATCGTATCGACGGCCGCCGGCGCCATGGCCGCGCCCATATTAAACGGGTCGGTGATGCCCATGTCGATGACCTTGCCGATCGTGGCCGAGGTTACCGATGGACCGTCCCCTTCGGGAGACAGCACCGCCGAGCCTGAGCCGGTGACGGTGAACTGCGCGGTCGGCGGCTTCTGCGATCCGTATTCCGTCGGGTAGCGGAACTGCTTCTCCACGCTGGAGTTATGGCTGCACGTCCCGGCCACGACGTATTTGGCGCCGCCGGAATTGACCACATAAGCAGCCATCGCCAGCGTCTCCATCGAAGTTGAGCAAGCGCCGAACATGCCGATGTAGGGAATGCTTAACGTCCGTGCGGCAAAGCTGTTGCTGATGATTTGGTTCATCAGATCGCCGCCGAAGTAGAACTGTACTTGCTCCTTGGTCAAGCCGGCGTGCCGAATGGCCAGCTGCGCCGATTCTTCCAACAGCGTTTTTTCGGCTTTTTCCCAACTGTCTTGGCCCATATAGAGGTCGGCATGGATAATGTCGAAATCCTCGGCGAGCGGCCCCTGGCCTTCAAACGGTCCAACCACGGTGGCGGTACTGATGATTTTCGGTTTATTTTCGAATACCCAGCTTTGATGACCCTTTAACATGTCAGTGCCCTCCTCCAGCGTAACCCGGCACGAATACGGCATAGATGATCCCGATGAGAAAAGCGGCCACCGTTCCGAACACGATCACGGAGCCCGCTAATTGAAACATGCCCGCGCCGACGCCAAGCACTAAGCCTTCGGGACGGTGCTCGATCGCCGTCGAGGCCATCGAGTTGGCAAATCCGGTAACGGGGACGGCCGTGCCGGCTCCGGCCCACTGCGCGATTTTGTCATAGACGCCAAAGCTCGTGAGCAGCACGGATAGGATGACGAGGATGGCGACCGTCGGATTGGCGGCCTCTTTTTCGCTCATGTCCGCAAAATGGATAAAGGCCTGTCGGATGCATTCTCCAAGCAGGCAAATCAGCCCACCGGCCAAAAAGGCCCGCAGGCAATTGACGGCTACCGGACGCTTCGGCTCATGAGCATTCGCCAGCCGTTGATACTGCTGCTGCGTCGGGGTCAACTGCTTATTTTGTTTCTTGGCCATGCTCCCATCCTCCTATTGGATTAATAACGGTTTGACTTGATCGATGACCTGCTGCAGGTTGGCCGAGCAATCCCCGTACAGCTTCTTCGCTGCTTCTTCGTCCGTCGAGAGGGCGAACATTTCCAGATCGGCTTCGCACTTCTTTAACTGGGCGAGCAGGACGGCTTTTTCTTGGGGCTGGGGCACGGTAATCTGATCGTCGTACAAATCGGCGTAAAACTGGCCATACGCATCAACCTGCCCCAAATTGACGTTATCCAGCGAAACGCCAAGCTTCTCCAGTTCGGTATTGAGCCATTTCCGGTTGAGTCCCAGCGTCGCGAGCGGCTCGTCCATGATTTTTCCGTCGATGATCACCGTTTGCGGCTCTGGCTCGGGAGCGACCTTTATCCCCAAGTGAGACGGCGTAATCGGCTGATATTCGTTCTTCAGCATCGCGTTAATCTGCCCGTCGGGCTCGATGACCGCGAACTCCACTTCGGCCACTTTGAAGATGCTCTTCTTCCTCAGTTGCTCCATTAACTCCTCGTTGGTCAGCCTTTCCTTCTTCAGGTTATCCTCCAGAATCTTGCCGTCTTTGATCAACACCGTGCTGCTGCTGTCGATCCAATCCCGGGCTTTCTTGCTTTTGATCTGCAGGTACTCGATTCCGAGCGAAACGAGAAACCAAACGGTGACGGCGATCAGGCCGAGATACCAATCCGTGTTGACATCGAGCGAAATATAAGCGGTGATGCTCCCGATCGTTATCCCGGTGATGTATTCGAAGAAGGACAGCTGCGAGATTTGCCTTTTTCCGAGAAGCCGGGTGAGCACGAACAACACGATAACCGCCACCAGCGTTCGGACGATGACTTCCAACCACATCGGCATGGGAATGCTCCTTTCTTAAACAATCCAAGGCGAGATAACCCAATTATGCGCGGGGTTGCGTGAATTTACTAAGACAAAATGTGGAAGGGAATAGGAGGGTATGAATCCGTTAGGGAAAGGTGAAATTATGCTTTGTTCAAAGCATCATGCAAAAATAAAGGTGGTGAAATAATGACAGTAGCAGCTCAAGTCAAAACGACCTTAGCTTCCTTAAAAAGTGCGCAAGCCAACCTGGAGCAATTCGCTTTAAACACGCAAAACCAACAAGCGAAAGACCTGTTTACGCAATGCGCGGAGCAAACGCAGCAAATCGTGACGCAGGTGGAAAGCCGCGTATCGCAACTGGAAAGCGAAGAACCCCAATACAAGGGATTCTAAAAAAGAAATTCGGACCCGGCCCGTTCCTTCGAACGGGCCTTTTTGGTTTGCCGAAGCTCGTCGCCGCCACGCTTTCAAACATCAGCGGTAGCAGGCGTTTATCTGGATATCGAGGCCCGGCCATGTTATAATTTAGTGTAATGCATTTTTACAAAGGAAGTTCAAAAAGTCATCTTTTGATCACGAAGCGGGTCGTTGAAGCGGATTCGACGTCGAATCTTGATTCAGCCGGGCCTTCCGTTGCTCACGTAAGCTCACCTACGCTGCGCTACTCAGTCCCTAGCTTCATGCAACCTTCTCGGTGCTGAAAACCCGACTTTTTGAACTCTCATCTAAATCATCACCCATAAAGAACGAAGATAGATCTGGCAAAGGAGTGAACGGGCAACATGGCTAAGGAAACGAAAGATTACGCCAAATACTTTGACTTCTCGGACGCCCGGGTCATTTCGGAGGATGAGCGTGGAAAGAAAATCCGAATCCGTGGCCGGGACATTCAAATCTTGTCCGAGCCGAACCACCGCATGGAGAAGCAGCGCGGGAAAGAGGACGTGCAGGTGCTGTACGAGAACGCCGTTCCCGACGAGCTGAAGGGAATCGGGACTGGTAAGCATTATATCGTATATACGTTTGGCTGCCAGATGAATGAGCATGATACCGAAACGATCAAAGGCTTGCTGGAGCAGATGGGCTACCGTGCGACCGAAGACCGGAAGGTTGCGGACCTTATTTTACTGAACACGTGCGCCATCCGGGAGAACGCCGAGGACAAGGTGTTCGGCGAGCTGGGGCATCTCAAAGGATTGAAGACGGAGAAGCCGGATTTGCTTCTGGGCGTGTGCGGCTGCATGTCGCAGGAGGAAGGCGTCGTCAAGCGCATCCTGCAGAAGCACGGATTCGTGGACATGATTTTCGGAACGCATAACATTCACCGTTTGCCTTATCTGATTCAGGAAGCGTTGTTCAGTAAGGAGATGGTGGTGGAGGTCTGGTCCAAAGAAGGCGACATCATCGAGAACCTGCCGAAGAAACGCGAAGGCATGCGGGCTTGGGTGAACATCATGTACGGATGCGACAAGTTCTGCACGTATTGCATCGTGCCGTTTACCCGCGGCAAGGAGCGCAGCCGCCGTCCGGAGGATGTCATTGCGGAAGTGCGGGAACTGGCGCGCCAAGGGTATAAAGAAGTGACGCTGCTCGGGCAAAATGTCAATGCCTACGGCAAGGATTTTACCGACATCACTTATACATTCGCGAATCTGATGGACGATATCCGTCAAATCGATATTCCTCGGGTTCGCTTTACCACGTCGCATCCGCGCGACTTTGACGATGCGCTGATCGATGTATTGGCCAAAGGCGGCAATTTGGTGGAGCACATCCATCTTCCGGTGCAATCGGGCAGCAGCGAGGTGCTGAAGAAGATGAGCCGGAAATATTCCCGCGAGCATTATCTGGAGTTGGTGCGAAAAATCAAAGCGAAAATTCCGAACGTCGTCCTGACGACGGACATTATCGTCGGATTCCCGGGAGAAACCGAGGAACAGTTCGAGGAAACGTTGTCCCTCGTTCGCGAGGTAGGTTACGACTCGGCGTATACGTTCGTCTACTCGCCGCGGGAGGGAACGCCGGCCGCCGTGATGGAAGACAACGTTCCGCTGGAAGAGAAGAAAGCGCGGCTTGCCCGCCTGAACGATACCGTTAACGAATTCAGCCGCAGCAGCAACGAGGAGCTGCGCGGACAAATCGTCGAGGTGCTGGTCGAAGGGGAGAGCAAGAACAACGCCCATGTGTTATCCGGTCGCACCCGCAGCAACAAACTCGTTCATTTCGAAGGCGGATCGGATCTGATCGGAACGTTTGTTCAAGTGGAAATCACCGATCCGATGACGTGGTACATCAAAGGCAATCTCGTGGAGCAAACCGCCAAATTGGCGTAAATGCAGGGGGAGGTATAGACGGTGGAACAGCATAATGATCATACCGATTGCGGAATTCCAAAATTCGATTCGCGAGATCTGGTGATTCGCGAGGATATCATGAGCAAGGCGAAGGAGCTGGCCGATCTGATCGGTACCAGCGAGGAAGTACAGCAATTTCAGAAGGCGGAGAAGCTGATCCAACAGCACGAGCGCATCCAGACGCTGATCAGCGCGATCAAGAAGAAGCAGAAGGAAATCGTGGCCTTCGAAACATTCCAGAACCAGGCGATGGTCCAGAAAATCGAACGCGAAATCGAGGAGCTGCAGGACGAACTCGACGGTATTCCGCTCGTAACGGAGTTCCAGCAGAGCCAAAGCGATATCAATTATTTGCTCCAGCTTGTCGTCTCCGTGATCCGCGATACGGTAGCCAGCAAAGTGAACGTCGAGTCGGGCAGCGAGCCGGCCGTTTCATCCGGTTACGGAGAGTAAAGCGAGGAAGTCGGTGCGGAGGCAACCCCTCCGCTTTTTTTCATACCGTCGTCGAGACGGTTGATAGAAGCACCGTTTCTTCGGAATATTATAATATAGAGAGAAGCAACGATAGGGGGACAACACGTGAATTGGAGCGAAGAAGTACAACGTCGCGATGAGCAATCGTTCTGGGGGCTCTTGGGACTGCGGCTCATTTCGGCCGACAAGACCCTCGTGGAGCTTGGCCTTACGGCAGAGGCCTCTCATCTCAACTCCATGGGTATCGTACATGGCGGCGTACTGTCGTCCATGATGGATCAAGCGATGGGCACGCTGGTCGCGACGATCAAAGGCAAGCTTGGGGTGACGACCCACCTAAACGTCAACTTCCTTAGTCCGATGCGGACGGGAGAACTGGTGGTGTCGGCTTACCCGCTGCATGAGACCCATCGGACGATGACGCTCCGATCCGAGGTCCGCAACGAGGAAGGGACCCTGGGCTGCATCTCGACGGCCACGTTCCGTTTGCCGAAGTAATCGACGGGTACCGTCGGCGGGTTCGATTCGCATGATTCGTAAATGCCGGGATGTCCTTCTAACCGGCGTTATCCTAGACTATGTGGTGATACGTGATGAACGAAGAACAAAAGCAGGTAGTTAATGAGGTTAAGAAATATCGCACGCCGGACGGGATCCCGGCCGATATCGTCATGTTTACGCTGACGAGGCAGGAACGAAAGGCATCGACCAAGTCGCTGCCGCGCTTTGATCTGAAGGTCATGCTGATCCGCCGGCGGAGCTGGCCGTTTGCCGGAGCCTGGGCATTGCCTGGCGGTTTCTCGCAGGAGGACGAATCTCTATACGAAACCGCCCGCCGCGAACTGAAGGAAGAAACCGGCGTCGACGGCTCCCATCTGGAATACCTGGGCGTATACAGCAAGCCGGGCCGCGATCCGCGCGGCTGGATTATCTCGCATGCCTTTTTCGCGCTGGTGGAGGAATGGGTGCTGGAAAAACGGCAGTCGGCGGATGATGCGCAAGAGGTGGGCCTCTTTACCGTACGCGAGGCGTTGGAAGATTTGCAGTTGGCCTTCGACCACCGCGAAATTTTGCAGGACGCCTATAAACGCATTCAGCAGCAAATGCTGCATACGACGATCGCCAAGCAGTTTTTGCCTCCGCATTTTACGCTGGGCGAATTGTATCAAGTCATCCAAACGGTCGTTCCGGATTTCGCCGAGCTGAATTTTATCCGCAAAATTACATCGACGCGCAGCCGTCAGGGGATACTGGAGGAGGTTCGCGACGAAACCGGCAAACTGATGTTATCGAACCAGTATTCACAGCGTCCGGCCCAGCTGTACCGGTTTACCGATTTCACGCCGCAGCTGTCCATCTATACGTAACTGCATCACTTACATAACTTAACGGCTGACGGCGAACGGGATTGTACAAAGGGAGAGTGAGATCATGAAAGCTCTGATCGTCATCGATTATACGAATGATTTCGTGGACGGCAACCTTCCGGTTGGCCAGCCGGCGATCGATATCGAACCGGCCGTTTGCCGGTTGACGGAATCTTTTGCGGCGCAAGGCGATTTTGTCGTCATGGCAGTGGATCTGCATGAACGGGAAGATCAATGGCATCCGGAAACGAAGCTGTTCCCGCCCCATAATTTGAGGGATACGGAAGGGCGCGCTTTATATGGCCGATTGGCTGAAGTATACAATCAGAACCGGAACCGGATTTATTGGATGGACAAAACAAGGTACAGCGCGTTTTGCGGCACGGACTTGGAGCTGAAGCTGCGGGAGCGGGGAGTGACGGAGGTGCATCTGATCGGCGTGTGCACGGACATTTGCGTGCTGCATACGGCGGTGGACGCGTACAACAAGGGATTTGCCATTACGGTCTATGAAGATGCGGTAGCTAGCTTCAACCCGGAAGGCCATGCCTGGGCGCTGGGCCATTTCCGCAGCAGTTTGGGAGCGAACGTAACGAACAGCCAGAGAGGATGAACAGGCGATGCCAACCACGGGTTTAGCACTGCATACCGATAAATATCAGATTAATATGATCTACGCGCATTGGATGAACGGAACGCATTTGCGAAAGACGGTGTTTGAAGCCTACTTCCGCAAACTGCCGTTCGGCAACGGGTATGCGGTGTTTGCAGGCTTGGAGCGGATCGTGGACTATATTCGGCAGCTCCGGTTTACGGAAGAGGATTTAGCGTATTTGGCCAAGCAGGAAGAGAACTACAAACCGGAATTTCTCGACCTGCTGCGCGGGTTCGAATTTAAAGGCACGCTGTTGTCGATGGCGGAAGGCGCCCTTTGTTTCCCGAACGAGCCGTTGATCCGCGTGGAAGGAACGATCATGGAGACGCAGTTGGTCGAAACGGCGCTGTTGAATTTCATGAATTTCCAGACCTTAATTGCGACCAAAGCGTCGCGGGTCAAACGGGTGGCCGAAAACGACGTGCTTCTGGAGTTCGGCACCCGACGGGCACAGGAAGCCGATGCGGCCATTTGGGGGGCACGGGCGGCTTACGTAGCCGGCTTTGATGCGACGTCCAACCTGCTCGCCGGCGAGAATTTCGGCATTCCGACCAAAGGGACGCACGCCCACTCGTGGGTGCAGATCTTCGATTCGGAGCAGGAAGCCTTCGAATTGTACGCCAAGGCGCTGCCGGATCAGGTGTCGCTGCTGGTCGATACGTTTGATACGCTGAAGAGCGGCGTGCCGCATGCCATCCGTACCGGTAAAATGCTGGAAGCCGCCGGCAAGCGGCTCGGCAGCATCCGTCTGGATAGCGGCGATTTGGCCTACTTGTCGATCCAGGCCCGTAAAATGCTGGATGACGCCGGCTTGCCTTACGTTAAAATCGTCGCATCGAACGACTTGGACGAGAATACGATTTTTAACCTGAAGGCGCAGGGCGCGAAAATCGATATTTGGGGCGTGGGGACCCAGTTGATTACGGCGGCGGATCAACCGGCATTGGGGGGCGTCTATAAGCTGGTAGAACGGGAGAAAGATGGACGGATGGAGCCGACGATCAAAATTTCCGGCAACCCGGAGAAAGTCACGACCCCTGGCAAAAAAGACGTGCTGCGCATTGTCAGCAAAGACAGCGGCAAAGCGATCGCGGATTACATCTGCTTTCCGCATGAGCAGCAAGCGCGGACGGGCGGAAGCCTTCGATTGTTCGATCCGGTCCATCCCTACATCAAAAAGTCGGTGAAGAACTACGAAGCCGTAGCGATGCTGCAGCCGATCTTCGTGGACGGTCAGCTTGTATACGAATTGCCTACGCTGGATCAAATCCGCCAGTATCATCGGGACCAGCTGGACTTGTTCTGGCCGGAGTACCTGCGCAAGCTGAACCCGGAAATTTACCGCATCAGCTTAAGCCAGGAAGCCTGGGAATTAAAGCAAAAGATGATCGAGGAATATTTGGGGCAGCAGGAAGAGTAACGCCGGTGCACCATCCCGCATGACAAAAAGATCGCTTCCCGCCAATCGGCGGAGCGATCTTTTTTTGCGCGGAATAAAATTATTTCTCGGGAAAGCGCAAAAAGCGCTATAAATCGGCGGATCGGCCGCCGGATTCGACAAGTTAACGACGGGTCTCGTATTTCGCAAAATAATGGTCAAACAAAATATCAATCTGCCGCTCCACGGCTTCTTTGCCCGGACGGTTCTCCAAGTGCTTGATCTGCCTTGCCAGGACGAGCGGGAACAACACGGCCGCATTGATTTGCATCATCATGATGTACAGAGTTTCCGTATTGGTTTCGCCCGTGATCTCCTCCAGCGTGCCGCTGATCTTGCTGAATCCGGTCGTTTTCATAAAACTGGTGAAATCCTGCCGGGAATCGAAAGTAATCCGTCCCTTGCCCAGGACCTCATGCAGCAAACCGGGATATTGCAGCACCGAATCCACATATTGTAGAATAAAAGCTTTTAATCGGTCTTTGGGATTAAGCGTGGTATCGTCCAGAACGGAAAAATTAGCTTGAAATGTAGTCAGCAGCAATTTGAGCGCTTCATTGATCAGATTGTCCTTGGAACCGAAATAGTAATTCACCAGGGCTAGATTGACATTAGCGGCAGCGGTGATCTTGCGCAAAGTGACCTGGTCCGCCCCTTCCGTCTTAATAAGCTCCAATGTTGCCTGAATGATATTCTGTTTGGTTGTCAGCCCCTCGGCGCAATTACTCATAGTTTTGCTCCTTTATGCCATCCATTCTTCTGCCAAGTATATCAAATGTCAAGATAGGATTAAAAGATGTTTAAATTCAACATAATACGCTTTCACTTGCGGTGTCAAGAACAAGGCGAAGGGAGCTCCAACCAGAATTTGAAGGTGCTACCGGCGATAGGTATCTTGACAAATCCCGGGCATCCGTTTAAATTTGATTTAAACATTGTTTTAAACGGTGTTTAAATTAAAGAGAAAGCTGAGTGAGAGGATGCCGAAAACTGTGGAAAGTTCGATCGAAGCCAAGGAATTTTCCATCCGATCGATCATCGCGCCGCTGATGGCCGTAATCGTCGGGATGATTATGGTGATCTTGGACAGCACGGTAGTGAATGTGGCCGTGCCCAAACTGGTCGACTTCTTCGCCACCGATTTGAAGACCGTCCAATGGACAATCACCGGTTACACGCTGGCTTTGTCCGCCGTCATTCCGCTGGCCGGCTGGATGACCGATAAATTTGGGGAGAAACGCATCTTTCTGATGACGATCGCGTTGTTTACGATCGGCTCGGTATTATGCGCCGTAGCGCAAACGCCGGAGCAGTTGATCGTTTTTCGCATCATCCAAGGCTTGGGCGGCGGGATGGTATCGCCGATCGGCTTTGCCATGGTGTTCAAGCTGGCGCCGCCCGAGAAGCGGGGCGCAGTGATGGGGGCGCTGGGCGTACCGATGCTGCTGGCACCCGCTCTGGGTCCGGTTTTATCCGGTTGGCTGGTAGAGAACGTAAGCTGGCATTGGATTTTTCTGATTAATCTGCCGATTGGAATTCTTGCTTTTCTTATTGGGCTCAGGTTCTTGCCTAAGTCCGAACGCCGGGAGGCGCCGCAGTTGGATAAACTGGGGATGATCCTGGCCCCGATCGCTTTCGCCATGTTAACCTACGGAGTCAGCGAAGGGGGGACCAGCTGGACTTCGGCTACGACGATTACCGGCCTTATCGTTGGGGGGATCGCCTTACTTCTATTCATCCTGGTTGAAATCAGGCATAAGCAGCCGCTGCTTGAGCTGCGCGTATTCCGGTCCTCCCATTTTACCCGGGGGATCATCTTGGTATGGATCGCCCAGGCAGCTTTGTTCGGTTCGATGATTCTTACCCCGTTATACTTGCAGCAAGTGAGAGGCTACAATGCGCTGGAGACCGGGATTTATTTGCTACCTCAAGCGCTGATGTCGGCCTTCTTCATGCCGATCAGCGGACGTTTGTTTGACCGGGTGGGTGCACGGCCGCTGGCTTTTATCGGCCTTGGCGTCGTATCCACGGCGTTGTTCCTGCTGTCGCGAATCACGGCGGACACTCCGCTGACGATGGTGCTGGTGCCGCTGGGCCTGCTTGGCGGCGGGATGGGGCTGACGATGATGCCGCTGAACACGCATATCCTGAACTCCGCACCGCGCCATTTGGTGGCCCGAGTCACTCCGCTCATGACGGCGGCGCAGCAGGTGGATCGTATCCTTTGCGGTGGCCGGCTTAACCGGTTATCTGACCTCCCAAATCAGCAGCCATATGGCGGAGACGGCTCAAGGCGGAAATCCGCTGGAGGCGGCCGCATCCGGTTTTGGGGAAACCTATTTCCTGGCGGCATGTATTGCGGGCGTCGGATTTTTGCTGACCCTCATGTTGTCCAGACCGAAAAAACAACCCGATTCGGCCAACGATCAAGCGGCCGAGGGGGCTCAAGCGGATCCCAGCCTGATGGCGGGCCATTAATTTCAATGATGATATGCGAAAAGCACTCTTTCCTTGCGGAAAGGGTGCTTTTCGTTTACTGGGCGGTGTTAACTCGTAATCATCGCGCCGCCATTCACGTGAATCGTTTGCCCGGTCACGAAGCTGGAATCGTCGGAGGCCAAGAAAACGTACACCGGCGCCAGCTCAAACGGCTGTCCGGCCCGTTTCATCGGCGTTTCCAGCCCAAACGTGGAGACGTATTCCGCGGAATAGCTGGACGGGATGAGCGGGGTCCAGATCGGTCCCGGCGCCACGGCATTCACGCGAATGCCCCGATCAACGAGCGACAAAGCCAGGGAGCGGGTAAAGGAAACGACCGCGCCTTTGGTGGAAGAATAATCGATCAGCAGGGGGGCACCGGCGTAAGCCGTAATCGAAGCAGTACTGATAATCGTGCTGCCGGACCGTAAAAAGGGAAGCGCGGCCTTGGTCATGTAGAAGTGTGGAAAAATGTTGGTGGCGTAGGTTTGGTGCAGCTGTTCGGCGGAAATGGCCTCGATCCCCTGTCCTTGAGGATATTGAACCGCCTGATTAAGCACCAAGATATCGATTTTACCGAAATGATGCAGCGTATGGTGGATGACCGCTTTACAGAAGGCCTCTTGCCGTAGATCGCCGGGGATCAAGAGGCAGCGCCGGCCCAACTCCTCTACGCGGCGTTTGGTTGCCTGGGCGTCCTCATGTTCGTACAGGTACACGATAGCCAGGTCCGCGCCTTCTTTGGCGAAGGCAATCGCCGTGGCCCGTCCGATGCCGCTGTCGCCGCCGGTCAGTATGGCGACCTTATCCTTCAGCTTGCCGCTGCCGACGTAAGCGGGATTTTCGGAGATCGGGGGCGGTACCATCAACGTTTCCAAGCCGGGCTGCCGGGGTTGATGCTGCGGCGGGAAAGTGATCGGTTGCTCTTGGCATACCGTTTTCGAGCTGTAGTAAGGGTATTCGGGAATCATGTTTTTTCGTCCTCCTGGGAAAAAGGGTTTTGCCGTTATCCTATTCAGCACAGGGCGGGCTGGTGTATTCGCCCAGCCAAGAATGTCTATATGACATTTGTTACATAAGTCACATCGCATCTATGATAAATTTTAAAATTAAGAAAGATTTCTTTTTGTGTGATGTTTTGCACTTATTTACGTCGTGATGAACTCGCATTTGCGAAGAAGGGAGTCAAGCGCGTGGTACAATTACCGAAATTAAACGAGCTGGGATTTTTTGAAATCCGTTTGGAATCCATTGGGGGACTAGGTGCGAACCTGGCAGGGAAAATGCTGGCCGAAGCCGGGGTTGAAGGAGCCGGACTCAATGGGGTCAGCTTTTCTTCTTATGGGTCGGAGAAAAAAGGATCGCCGGTGAAGGCACATATCCGCTTCTGCGATTTAAATACGCCGATCCGCGATACGTCGCCGGTGGAACGCCCGCATATCGTGGGGATTTTTCAGGAGGCGCTGGCCAAGACGGTGAACGTCATCAGCGGGATTTACGAGGATAGCACCGTGCTGGTCAACTCGCGCAAAACCCCGCAGCAGTTAAAGGAGAAAATGAAGCTGATCGGCGGCACGATCGCAGTGATCGATGCCACCGGCATTGCGCTCGAAGAGAAAAACCGGGTGAACATGGCGATGCTCGGAGCTTTGTTCCGGCTGTGCCCGTTCCTTGATCCCGAAACGATGAAGGACGTCATCCGCAAATCGCTGGAGAAGAAATATCCGCAAACCGTGGCGCCAGCTTTGGCTACGTTTGACCGGGGTTATAACGAAGTCGTCTTCGAAACGTTCGCGCTGCCGGCCGGCGTCAGCATGCCTGATTTCGTCCGTGCGGATACACCGGTCCTGGGTTATGAAACCCAGCCGATTGGCGGGGTGATCCTCAATCCGGGCAACAGTATCCTGAAGGACCTCAGCATTTCCCGTTCCGGGATGATGCCGCATTTCAAGGAAGAGTCGTGCATTCACTGTGCCCAGTGCGACAACGTCTGCCCGGATAACTGCTTCGTCTGGGAAGAACGACCCGACAAGAAGGGTCGTCCGCAAATGTTCCTGACCGGCATCGACTATCAATATTGCAAAGGTTGTTTGAAATGCATCCATGCTTGCCCGACCGACGCGTTGTCCGGGGAGCGGGAAGAAGACGGGTATGCCGAGGAGCACCGGGTTCCGCATTTGTTCGATTTGGCGATTCGCTAAAAAGCTGGAAAGGTGGTAATGAAAGATGGCGATCGATATGGAAAAAGAACGCCGCGCGGGCACGATAGAGCAGCGCGTGGTTTATGAATCGGGAAATGAAATGGCGGCTTATGCAGCCAGCCAGATCAATTATCATATTATGGGGTATTTTCCAATCTCCCCTTCCACCGAGGTGGCGCAATTCCTCGATTTGATGAAGGCGAACGGTCAACATGACATCAAGTTGATTCCGTCGGACGGCGAACACAGCTCCGCGGGCATCTGCTACGGGGCTTCCACGGCCGGAGGACGGGTCTTTAACGCGACCAGTGCCCAAGGTTATTTGTACATGCTGGAGCAGATGCCCGTCCAATCGGGAACGCGCTTCCCGATGGTCATGAACCTGGTCTGCCGGTCGATTTCCGGACCGCTGAACATTCACGGCGACCACTCGGATTTGTATTTTGCGCTGAACACCGGTTGGCCGATCCTGATGTGCCGCGATCCACAGGCGGTTTACGACATGAACCTGATGGCGATCAAGCTGGCGGAGGATCCGGAAGTCCGTCTCCCGGTGCTGGTGGCTTCGGACGGGTACTTTACGTCCCATCAGAAACGCCGCGTGCACACCTTCGCTAACCAGGAAGACGTTTTGAAGTTTGTTGGCGAACGACCGCCTGGAGATTTCCCGCATACGCTGGACCGCAACAAACCGATTACCGTCGGTCCTTACATGAACGAACCGGATTACATCAATAACTGCTACCAGCAGTCCGTTGCGATGTACAATGCCGAACGCGTCTTTGAACGCATAGCCGGCGAATATGCGGAATTGACCGGCCGGGACTATCCAATGCTCGACCTCTACCGGATGGATGACGCCGAGGTCGCGGTCTTCTTGATGAATTCGGCCTCCGAAATCATCAAGGACGTCGTGGACGATTTGCGCCGCCAAGGCATCAAAGCCGGCTCGATCGCGCCCAACATGATCCGTCCATTCCCGCAGAAGCAAATCGCCGAGGCGTTGAAGAACGTGAAAGCCATTACGGTTGGCGACCGCGGCGATTCCTACGGCGCGTATGGCGGCAATATGGTTAACGAGATCAAAGCCGCGCTGTTTACGCACGGCAACCATACGACGCAGGTGATCAGCCGGATTTACGGCCTTGGGGGCAAGGAGTTTTACGCCGAGGACGGGCATCACTTGTTCCAATTGGCGATCGATGCGGCGAAGGAGGGCCGTGTGGAAGTGCCGTTCGACTATTACGGCCATACGCCGGGGAATTCAGAGAAAGCACCGAAGCGGGTGATGAATCCGCTCAAATTCGAAGATTTGAAGACCGGACTGATTACGGTCACCAAAAATGAAGAAACCGGCAAGCTGGGCGTGCGCATTCCGCCGCTTCGCGCGTTGACGAAGAAGCCGAAACGGATTGCACCGGGACACGGCGCTTGCCCGGGCTGCGGGATTTTCTCCGGCCTGGAGCTGTTCTTTAAAGGGATCGAAGGCGATATCGTTGCCCTGTTCCATACGGGCTGCGCGATGGTCGTGACGACCGGATACCCGTATTCGTCCCATAAAGCGACGTACATCCATAATCTGTTCCAGAACGGAGCGGCCACCTTGTCCGGGGTCGTGGAAATGTTCTGGGAAAGAAAACGCCGCGGCGAACTCGACGAGCTCGGCCTCCAGGACGACTTCACCTTCGTGATGGTCACCGGCGACGGCGGGATGGACATCGGCATGGGGCCGGCGATCGGCGCTGCGCTGCGGGGTCATAAAATGATCATTATCGAGTATGATAACGAAGGATATATGAATACCGGGGCGCAGCTGTCGTATTCGACTCCTCTAGGCCACCGTACGTCTACGTCGAACATCGGCAAAGTGCAGAAGGGGAAAGCCTTCCAACATAAAGACACGCCGCAAATCATGGCAGCGACGAACATTCCTTACGTCTTCACGGGCAGTGAGGCTTATCCGCAGGATTTGGTGAAAAAAGCAGCCAAAGCCCAGTGGTACGCGCAAAACGAAGGGCTGGTTTATGGTAAAATATTGATAGCTTGCCCGCTCAACTGGATTTCACCGGACGATCAGGGTACCAACATCATCGACGCGGCCGTCAATTCCTGCTTCTTCCCGCTGTACGAGGTGGAACACGGGCAGACGACCATCACTTACAATCCGGAAGAGAAGGGCAACCACATTCCGCTGACGGATTGGCTGAAGACGATGGGCAAAACCCGCCACTTGACGAAGCCGGAAAACGCCGAGGCTTTGGCGGAGTTCGAGCAAGAGGTGGAACGGCGCTGGAGAGTCCTCCAAGCCAAACACGAAAACCCCTATTTGTAAGGTCGTTCAAAAAGTCGTCTTTTGTTCACGAAGTAAGATCAAGAAGTCTATTCGGCATCAAATCTTGTATTCAGCCGGGCCTTCCGTTGCTCACTTTATGAACCTTTATTTGGAGGCTTTTAATAATAACCGAAGGAAGCGGCATATGGCCGCTTTTTTCGTTAAGTAGAAGATAAGCAAGTGAAGGAGGAGTTAGCAGTATGGATCAGTTATTTCGCGCGTTTCGCGTACACCAGGACGAGTCCGGGTTCCGGTCGGGGGTCGAGCACTTGAACGTCTCGACGCTTCCCGACGCCGACGTCACCGTCAAGGTGCATTATTCCAGCGTCAACTATAAAGACGGATTGGCCAGCATTCCGGAGGGGAAAATCGTCAAAACCTACCCGTTTATCCCCGGCATCGATTTGGCCGGAGAGGTCATGGCCTCCCGCGATACAAGATTCCAGCCTGGTGACCGGGTGCTCTGCACCGGCTACGGCCTAGGCGTCTCGCATGAGGGCGGGTTCGCCGAGGTCGCCCGCGTACCGGGCGACTGGCTGGTGGCGCTGCCGGAGGGGCTCACGGCCCGGGAAGCGATGGCGATCGGGACGGCCGGGTTTACGGCAGCCCTGTCGGTGCGGCGCCTGCTGGATAACGGGTTGGCGCCGGGACAAGGCCCCGTTCTCGTCCTCGGTGCCACCGGCGGGGTCGGCAGCATGGCCGTGGCGATCCTCAGCCGGCTCGGGTTCGCCGTAACGGCCGTCACCGGAAAGCCGGAGGCGCGGGAGAAGTTGACGGCGTTTGGCGCCGCCGAGTTCCTCTCCCGCGAGGAAGCGGCTTCGGGGGCCAAAGGCGTTCTCGGCAAAGAGCGGTGGGCCGCGATCGTGGATCCCGTAGGGGGCGCAATGACCGCCGATCTGCTCAAATCGGTACAGTACGGCGGGTCCGTCGCCTTGTCGGGACTAACCGGCGGCGGCGCAATCGAAACCTCCGTGTATCCCTTCATTTTGCGGGGCGTCAATTTGCTGGGCATCGATTCCGTTTTTTGTCCGGAGCCGCTGCGTCACCAGCTCTGGAAGCTGCTGGCCGGCGATTGGAAGCCGGAACGGGTGTTGACCGCAGGCGTGACCGAGTATCCGCTGGAGCAGTTGCCGGAAGCCTTGAATACGGTACTGGCCGGCAAAGCCGTCGGACGCCAGGTCATTTCCTTCATCAACTAACCCGTATGGTATAAATTGGGGGAGGATGAGACAACCTAACACCATCGGCCGAAGCTGGCTTACAAGCTTAGGATAAAGGATGGATGTCAATGAGATGGTGGAAGGTTGGATTGGGAATGGCCCTGGCCCTGTCGCTGACAGCAGGGTGCGGCAACCTGCAGCGGGTGGCCAAGGATGAAATGAGCAAATATAACATGCAGAGCTACCGGCAAGGGAACGAACGCCAATTGACGAGCGGCACGACGCTGAACACGGCGATGCTGCAAGCTTTAAAGGCGGAATGCGCGCAGCGGGGAATCCGGCTAACCCATGAAACTTATGCCGAAGGGCTCGACGGGAATATTAGCTACAGTTATTTTATCAACGGGGACGCGCGGCATTTCATTATCGTGCACGTGTTTCCTAGCGAACAGGATCGAATCCGCGAAATCGAGGAAATCTACGGAACCGGTGACGGAAAACAACAGATCGCGACCCGCTCGGCGGCGAGCCAGGCGTCCGTTCTGTCGGCTAAAGGCAACACCGCTTTGGTTTATGCCTCAAGCGCGCAGAAGGACAGCCAATACCGTAAGGAAATGAAGGCGGTATTTGGTCGGTTATTGGAGCAGATGAAGGATCGTTCGGAGTAAGCTGCAGCAGAGGTATTTAAAAAAAAACCAACCGTTGCCTTCGTTCGAGGAGGGTAAGCGGTTGGTTTTTCGCGCTTATTTCTTGTAGATTTCGCGCATGACATGACGCAGCTCGGGAAGGATGATCCTTTCCATCGCCAGCTTGACGGCGCCCTGTGAACCGGGCATGGAGAAGACCGCCATGTTGCCGATCGTCCCGGCGATCGCGCGGCTAAGGATGGCGGCCGAGCCGATATCCTCGGTAAAGCTGAGGTAACGGAAAATTTCCCCGAAGCCCGGCATCTCCTTATTGAGCAGGCTGCGCACTGCTTCATATGTGGTATCCCGCGGGGCAATGCCGGTTCCTCCGCTCAGAAGGACGGCTTCGATCTCCCGATCTGAGGCTGCTTCCCGCAGCAACTGGCGAATGCCGTCATAATCGTCTTTGACGATGGTATAGCGGGCAACATGATACCCGTTGTGCCGAAGCAACTCTTGGATCAGCCGGCCGCTGGTATCGGTCTCTTCCGTACGCGTATCGGAGACGGTGATCACGAGGCAGGATACCTCGTTCGGCGCTTCCATTCGGTGTTCATCGACGGATCTCATCGCGTTCGCTTCCTTTCTTTGGATGTTATCTCCATTGTATCATGTTTGAACGGCCGGGGTTATGCTGGAAAAGTGGTTGCATGTCCTGTAAGGTTGGTGTAAACTCGCATTCGTATGCATTTTATCGTTTAGATCTTAGGAGATGAGGTGGAAAACGTGGTGACACCCGTTTATATATTGTCCGGATTTTTGGGGAGCGGCAAAACGACGCTGCTCCAACGGCTGATTCGTCACTGGCGGGAGCAGGGGCTTCGTCCGGCCGTGATCATGAACGAAATCGGGGAAGTGAACCTCGATGGTTTGCTCGTATCCAGCGACGTGCCGATGGCTGAAATGCTGGACGGCTGCATCTGCTGCACCATTCGCGGCGACCTGAGCGTGCAGATGGCCGAACTGATCGAAGGGGAGAAGCCGGACCTGATCGTCATCGAGGCGACGGGCGCGGGCAATCCGATGGAAATCTTCGATGCGGTGACCGAGGTGTCGCTTTATCTCAAATTGGACATCAAGCCGATGGTAACGGTCGTCGATGCCGCCCATCTGGCCGATTTGCACGCGTCGCAGCAAGGAAAAACGTACCGGCTTATGATGGAGCAAATCCGCTGCGGCTCCGTGCTTATCCTGAATAAGATCGACTTGCTCGAACCTGATCGTCAGCGGGAAATGACGGAGTTTCTACGCCGCACGAACCCCTACGCGCGGATCATCCCTGCGGTGAAATGCGATGTAGATGTAACGACTCTATGGAAGCCGGAAGAGGAGCAAGACAACTCCAACCCTTTGGTTCAACGCGGCGCTGCGTACATAGAGCAAAACAGCGAAGCTGCTCATGAGCAAGATCACGGCGCTATTGATCATCGGCATGATCATGATCATACTCACGGCCATGAACATGGATATCCTCAACATGAACACAACCATGATCACGATCACGTTCATCCCCATGCATCGCATGAGCATGTCACCGTGTACACGCACTATTTTGACGGGCCGGTGGACAGCATGGACTTCGAGCGTTTTATCGCCGAATTGCCCCGGGAAGTCTATCGCGGTAAAGGCGTTTTGCGGTTTACCGATACGGCCAGCCGTTTCTTGTTCCAATATGCGTACCGGGAAGCCGATTATCTGAAAATTACGCCGCAGGGGGACGTCCCCGACGTGGCCGTGTTTATCGGCGAGCATTTTGACAAACACGAAATCGCCCAGCGGCTAAACGCACTGGAACGTAAACCATCGATGTAGTTCATCAAGATGAACCTGCCTTCGGAACCAACCGATGTTGACTGAGAGAGAACCGCGAGCCGCCGCGGTTCTCTCCTTTGCGTCGATTAATTTAAGTTTGCCCGGGGCAACCTAGGACTACATTTTCATAAAAGCAGGCGAGCGTGTAGAAATCTGCTGGCCGACGAGAAGGGATGCAACCTTTGGAGCGGACGAGCCGTCTAGGAGGGCAGAGGTGAGGATAAGATGAAAATGAAAACAACAACCGGCCGCAAGACGAAACTGGCCGCAACTCTGCTGATGACCGGCTCGCTGCTCCTGGCCACTTCCGTATCCGCCTTCAGCGATGTCCAAGGACAAGACGCCGACATGACGGATGCTTTGCAGCGAAAGGGGATCATTCAAGGGATCACGAAGGACAAATTCGTTCCGCTGGGCAAGCTGACCGGTGCGCAAGGCGTACATATGATCGTCAAAGCGCTTGACTTAAAAGCCAAAGCAGGCGGCTCGCCGCAATCTTCCGACCCAACCGAATGGTATGCATCCTCGCTGCGGATTGCCGAAGACAACGGCATGAAGCTACCGAAGGATTTCGCGCCGAATGGCGAACTGACGCGGGAAGCGTTCGCCGACCTTTTGATGCAAGCGGTCAACGCGACGGGGAACTATCCGACGATTAAAATGTATATCGAGGTCGTCGACGCGGATCAAATGAATCCGGATTATGCCAACAGCATCCAGACCTTGCTGCTGATGAAAATCGCCAATCTGGACGAGCAGAGGAAATTTAATCCGAAGCAGGCGATTTCACGAATCGACGCGGCACGTCTCGTTTATAACGCCGCAGAATTCGTCAACAAACAGAAGGAAGCCGAACAAGAAATGAAGGATAAAGTAAGCTTTCAAGTCGAAAAGGTGAACGACCAAATCAACAAAGTCGAACTGACCCGGGCGGAGCAGCCGAATCCGGGCTACGGCATTCGCGTAGCCAAGATCGAGTTCTCCGGCAGCACGGCCACCGTCTACTACGAGCTCTTGTCCCCTGACCCGGATCAAGGGTATATCCAGGTCATCACCGATACGAAGGCGGAAACGTTTGTCTCCAACGCGTATCAGGTCGTTATCAAGCGTTTGCCTTAAAGGCAAAAAAACAACCGTTCCTGGTTTTAAAGGAACGGTTGTTTTGTTAATTAAGTTGGATTCGCCACCGGCGTGATGGCGGGTCCGGCGCCGGGTGCGGCTGGAACTTCGGCAGCTCCCAGCTGCAGCCGGTACATTTGATAGTACCGGCCGCCCAGCGCGAGCAGTTCTTCATGCGTGCCGCGTTCGACGATTTCGCCGCGGTGCAGGACGAGGATCTGATCGGCGCTGCGGATCGTAGACAGCCGGTGGGCGATGATGAACGTCGTCCGGCCGCGTTTCAGCACTTCCAGCGCGGACTGAATCAACGCTTCGGTTTCCGTGTCGATGTTGGCTGTCGCCTCATCGAGGATCAGAATCGCCGGGTCGAACGCGAGCGCCCGAGCGAAGGAAATCAGCTGACGTTCGCCGGCGGATAACGTGCTGCCCTTTTCCACGACCGGTTCATCCATGCCTTTGGGCAAGTGGGCCAAAATTCGGTCCGCGCCCACGTCGATCAGCGCTTTCTCCGCCGTCTCGCGGGAGATGCGTTCATCACCCAGCGTGACGTTCGACAGGATCGTCCCGGTGAACAGGTACGGATCTTGAAGCACGATCCCCATATGGTGGCGGATCCACTGCTTCGGCAGCTCCGTTACCGGCTGGCCGTCGATCGTGATCGTGCCTTTCTGCGGATCGTAAAACCGGAACAGGAGGTTGATGATCGAGCTTTTGCCGGAGCCCGTGTGTCCGACCAGCGCGACCGTTTGGCCTTGCTTCGCCTCGAAGGAGATATTTTTCAGCACGTAATCTTTCTTGTAGGCGAACGAGACGTCCTTAAATTCCACGTTCCCTTTGTAGCGCGGCATCGAACCGTCAACGACGTCCTCGCCCGGTTCGTCCATGAGCGCGAACACCCGGCCGGCGGAGACCATCGAGGAATCGAGCGCGGCGAGTTGGTTGACCATCCCGGTGATCGGTTGGAACAACCGCCCAAGCACATCGACGAAAGCATACAGCACGCCAAGCGAAATCACGCTGGTGCCGTCCAGCTGCGCCGAGCCGAAATACCAAAGCACGGTGGCAAACGCCAGATTACGGATCACATTAACCAGATTGTGCGAAGTGAACGCGTTCAAGTTCAGCATTTTGTTCTGGTGCTTCATGTAATCGTTGTTCAGGTTCTCGAACTCTTCCTTGGTTTGCGACTCGCGGCGGAAAATCCGGATGATCGACATCCCCTGGATCGATTCGTTGATGATGGCGTTAATCTCGCTTAACCGCGAGCGGATAATCGTGTTGTACTTCGTAGCGAACTTGCGGTAGAGAACAACCCACAAGTAAATGATCGGAACGACGAACAGGCAGATGAGTCCGAGCCGCACGTCCAGGATAAACAAGGCAATGTAAACGCCCAGCATGTTTATGATCCCGGAGAAGAAGTTCGCCAGTACGGCGATAAACAATTCCTTCACCGCTTCCGTGTCGTTGGTGACGCGGGAGACGACTTTCCCGGCCGGCAGATTATCGAAAAAATGCACCGGCAACCGCTGAATATGGGCGTAAACGTCCATACGCAGCTTGCGGATCACCTGGTTGGCCGAAGACTGCAGCCAATAGGTTTTGCCGAATTCCATCACGATGGACACGGCCAGGAACACGAGATACCAGATGATGAGCGACATAATGCCGGGAACCTCCGGCTTGTAAAAAGCGAACAGACCCGCCGCGCCAAGTTTCTGTGCCGGATATTCGCGGCTTGCGCCGTCCTTTCCGGTGAGGGTCAGAACGCCGTCCGCGAAGTTGCGGTCGCCGGAGACGTCCGGGACCGCAGCGTCCACAAATACGAAGCTTTTGCCGACCTGCAGCACGCGGACTTCGGCGCCTTTGGTTTCGCCCTCGACGAAGCGGTCGCCCCGCTTAAAGGTACGTCCGCCATAGTCGACGGTCGTTTTGTCTTTGACCGTCGTTTCATAAAACGGCTGCTCGATCGCCAGCATATGATCGTCGATCATCGAGCGGGCGATAAACGGGCCGGCCAGTTCGGCCGCCACGCCGATCGCCAGCATGACGAGCGCGAGGATAAACGTGTTTTTCGCCGTTAAGGCGTATTTGAAAAGTGCTTTTCCCGTATGGGTGTGCATGGCTTAAGACACCTCCCCGTCAGTCAGGTTCGATTCCACCTGCTGACGTTCATATTGTTCACGGTACCAGCCGCCTAGCTGCAGCAGCGTCTCATGGGTACCTTCTTCGATGATCTTGCCTTTCTCCAGCACGACGATCCAATCCGCATGTTCAATCGCGGACAGGCGATGCGTGGAGATCAGCGTGGTTTTGCCGGAGCGCTGGCTGCGGATGTTTTCGATGATCCGCGCCTCGGTCCGAGCATCGACGGCAGACAAGGCGTCGTCCAGAATCAGGAGTTCCGGATCGGCGATAAACGCCCGGGCCAAGGAGACCCGCTGCTTCTGGCCGCCGGAAAGGGCGACGCCTTTCTCGCCGACAAGCGTATCCAGGCCGTCGGACAACGTGCCGAGATCCTGGTCGAAGGCCGCCGTGCGGATCGCCTCCAGAATTTTCTCATCGGACGCGCCGGGGGAGCCGAACTGAATGTTTTGCCGCACCGTCTTGGAGAACAGAATTTGCTCCTGCGGCACATATCCGATCCAGCCATGCAACCGGTCCAGCGCAATTTGCTGAATCGGCACGCCCGAGATGGTCAGCTCGCCGCTGCCCGCCGGATATTCGTGCAGCAGCTGCTTCAGCAGGGTGGATTTGCCGCTGCCGGTACGGCCGACGATCCCCAGCGTCTCGCCGCGTTTGATCGTCAAGTCGATATGCTCGAGATTATGGATGGTCGAAGTCGGATAGCAGAAGGTCACATCCTTAAACTCGATGGTTTCCGGCGTTTCGACCGGGATCGGGTTGGGAACGTCTTCGACGTCCGGCTTCTCGTTAAGCGTTTCGTTCACGCGGTCCAGCGAAGCGCCGCCGCGCTGCATGACGTTGATCAGCTCGCCGATCGCAAACATCGGCCAAATCATCATCCCCAGGTACATGTTGAAAGATACGAGATCGCCCAGGGTCAATTCATTATGAAAGACGAGATAAATGCCGTACGTGAGCCCAATCGCATAACTAAGGCCAACGCATAAGCGGATCGTCGGCTCGAAATAAGCGTCGACTTTGGCCACCGCCAGATTCTTCTTGTAGACGTCTTCCGTAATATCCGCAAAACGTTGTTCGTCATGGCGTTCTTGGACATAAGCGCGAATGACGCGGATGCCGGCTACCGACTCTAGCACCTGGTCGTTCATGTCCCCGAAGGCATCCTGTGCCAGCGTGTAGCGCTCGTGAATGATTTTTCCGTAAATTTTCATCGCCAAGGCGATAAAAGGGAGCGGGATGATCGCAGCCAGCGTCAGCTTCCAGCTGATCAGCGTGCTCATCGCCACGAAGATCACCGTGAGGTACGCCGTCGAGTCGGTCAACGTCAGCATGCCGAAGCCGACGGTCGTGGCGACCGACCGCAAATCGTTTGTCGCACGGGCCATCAGGTCGCCGGTGCGGCTCCGCTCGAAGAACGGCGGCGTCATCCGGAGCAGATGGCTCATGAACCGGGTTCGCAGCAGCCGCTCGACGAGGTTCGAACCCCCGAACAGAGAATGCATCCATATGTACGTAATGAGGTAGATGAAGATCAATACGCCGATAATGAGCAAAATATATTGAGTTAATGAAGCCCAAGTGACCGTGCCGGCCACGATTTCATCGATCGCGCTGCCCAGCAGCCGCGGCGGCGCCAATTCCACGACGCCCACCAGAATGAGCAGGAACAAACCGATGACATAACGCCTTTTTTCACGTTTGAAAAACCAGCCCAAATTTTTTAATACCGAAAACATGATGGGGTTTCCTCCTTTGAATTCCCGATTGCCTAACCTGCCGGAAAACCTCTACAAGAGTGCTAAACCTGCAAAAAACCGCAAAAAAGGCATATCGTCCGAAAACGATATGCCTTAAAACCATAACATATGTCGCGTCCGTTACTTATAGCAAGCAACCTCCGCGTGTATGATATCGCTTATACCCTTTAAAAGCTAAGGGGCGGTCAGCGCATAGATTCATCCAAGCCTGCAGGGGTTGCTCCGGTATTTAATTGTTGGATGTGATGCGCATCGCGATACGCAGGCATAAATTTGTGTTTCAACACCGTGCTCACCCTTTCTCATTTGGTAATTACTTGAAAAGCGATCTCGTATGTTCCCGATTTTAGCACCGGCCCGAAGAAAATGTCAAACGTTATTTTTTTCAGTAACTATCAATTAATCCCGGGTCAGATCGAACAAAGGTTTGGCTTTTGGCGCGGTTTCGTCTACAATAAACTTAAAAAATAAGTGTTCAATCCGTTCGGATTGAAGCACCGCGAATAAGGTTGGATGCAAGAAGAGGAGGGGAATCTATCATGATTCACGTGAGTAACGAAGCCGCCGAGTGGTTTAAGCAGGAACTTGGACTCGAGGCGGGGCAGGCGGTACGCTTCTTTGCGCGATATAGCGCGGGAGGCAAGCTGCATCCGGGATTCTCGCTCGGGATCGACGTCGATCAGCCCGTGTCCCCGGGCATCAAAGCGGAAGTGGAGGGCATTACGTTCTTCATGGAAGACCAGGATATGTGGTATCTCGACGGATATCATCTTAACGTGACTTATGACCAGCAGTTGGGCGACATCGAATATGAATACGAGGCTGCGGCACCGAATTAAGCTGGGGACGCTGGTCAGCGGCTGCAAAGTTAGCGAAAGAACAAAAAGGCCCGTCAACCTGCACGGGCCTTTATCTTTGTGGGATGGGGCGGACGGGCGCGTGGCCCGGCAACGGTCAAATGATGCTGTCTTCCATCGCGTATTCAAAATCGCCGATATCGTAAACCTGCACCGGCACCTCCGCCTCGATGATCCGCCGGATCAGTTCGAGCTGGTCGGTCAGGATTGGCACGTTCTCCCGCTGAGCGGTCAGGACGATTTCCGTTTCGATCGGATCGAGGAACTCCCCGTATTGTTCGTTGTCCACCGCGTTCACCACGGTCCAGGTCACATGATCGCCGAACAGGATCGAAGGGCTTTTGGACCAAGGTACGGTAAGGGCCCGTTCCAGTTTCTTGCGGTTCAGCGGCTCTTCGAGATAGGCGATCAATTCGCTGATTTTCTGCTTCACGTGCATATCGTCGACGGGGTCGTTCATCAGCGGCTCCGGACTGTTCTGAAATTCATAAAGCTCCATGACGGTGGTGTAAGGTACAATATATTCCACAGGCGCACCCGGCACCAGCAATTCACCATATATCGCCACCATCACGGCTTCGATCACAAATCGGCGTGACATGGTCATCCTCCTAAAACGGCCTGTAACTCGTAGCTGTCCATGTAATGCTTATGACAACTCAATTTATTAAGGAGTATACCACAACCGATGGATAAATTCAGCTTTGCCGCATGAAAATCGGCTTTTATCTATGGAAAGGGGGCAGATGGGGATGAACGGGAGCATGGAGAACGGATCCGCCGGACTCTCGCAAGAAACGCTTCGCTGGGCAGAGGAACGGTTGGGGCAAGGCGCCAAGGTGGTCTCGGCGGTGTCTTTGAAAGGCGGCATTTCATCGGCGGTTTTTGGGTTAAAAATAAACCAAGGAGATACCTGCCACGAAGCGGTGCTAAGACAATTTACCAATACGGAGTGGTTGCGGGAAGAGCCGGAGCTTGCTTTGCACGAGACGGCGGCGCTGCAGGCGGCCGGCGCGGCGGGACTGCCGTCGCCGCGCTGGCTCGCCTGCGATCCGGACGGCGGTGCCTGCGGCCTGCCGACCGTGCTGATGACCCGGCTGCCCGGCCGGGTGGTGCTGGACCCGGCGGATCTGCCGGGTTGGCTGGACGGGCTTGCCCGGACGCTAGCGGATCTCCACGCGGCGGATGTTTCGCCGATCGGATGGAGCTATTTTACCTACAACGAGGTGGCTCGTTTGACCGTGCCGGAGTGGACCCGCGTTCCCGAGGCGTGGCGGGGAATCATCGGCCGCGTTCAAGGACCGCCCCCATCGTACCGGCCGCAGTTCATTCACCGCGATTATCATCCGACGAACGTGCTGTGGCGGGAAGGGCAAGTCAGCGGCGTAGTGGATTGGGTGAACGCCTGCATGGGGCCGGCCGCAATCGATACCGGCCACTGCCGGTTGAATCTCGCGCAGATGTACGGCGTGGAGGCGGCGGACGCCTTTTTGGACAGCTATCTAGCGGCGACTCAGCAAAACGGATGCGATGTAAACGATCCCTATTGGGATATGTTATGCCTGATCGAAATGCTGCCAGGACCTCCCGAAGTGTACCAGGGCTGGCCGGATTTGGGGCTAACCGCCCTATCGCCGGAGTGGATCGCCCGCCGCTTGGACGAATATGCTGAGAGTCTGGCTCGAAAGTTGGATTGATCCGATAGGACAGGAAAGAAACAAATAGAGGATGTGCTCGCAAATTGAAACATTGGAAAGCCTATTTGACCTTCGTTAGGCCTTATACGAAATGGATTTTGCTTACCTTATTTATCGGGATACTGAAATTCGGCATTCCTTCCTTGCTGCCGTTGGTGCAGAAGTACGTAGTGGACGATATTTTGCTGAACGGCGCGATCGATCTTGAACATAAAGTATCGCAGTTGATGATCGTACTCGGGGCCACGCTGTTCCTGTTCGTGATCGTGCGCGGTCCGGTGGAATATGCGCGGCAGTATTTTGCCCAGTTGATCACGGCGCGGATCCTGTTCGATTTGCGCAACAAGCTGTATGCCCACTTGCAGCGGCTATCGCTTCGCTATTACCAGAACACGAAGGTGGGGGAGATCATCTCCCGCTTCATCAACGACGCCGAGCAGACGAAGAACATCGTCGAGGTCGGCATGATGAACGTCTGGCTGGACATGTTTACGTTGGTTTTTGTGCTGGGCTTCATGTTCTATTTGAATCCCTGGCTGACGCTCGTGTCGATCGCGATCTTCCCTTTGTATGCGATTGCGGTGAAAGTGTTGTACAAACGCTTGAAGAAGCTGACCAAAGACCGCTCGGCGGCGCTCGCCGGCATTCAGGCCTATCTGCACGAACGCATTCAGGGCATCTCGGTCATCCGCAGCTTTGCCTTGGAGCGGCATGACCGGAAGAAGTTCGAAGGCACCAACGGACGGTTTCTACATAAAGCGCTGGCCCACAGCCGCTGGAACGCCTGGACGTTTGCGATCATCAACACGCTCACCGACATCGCGCCGCTGCTCGTGATCGGGTACGGCGGTTACCAGGTGATTTACGGGGATTTGACCTTGGGGACGTTTGTAGCCTTCTTCGGCTATCTCGACCGGTTATACGCCCCGTTGCGACGGTTGATTAACTCATCTACGACGTTGACGCAGGCTTCGGCTTCGTGGGAGCGGGTGCTGGAGTTGCTGGAGGAACCGTATGACATGACCGACGCGCCGGACGCGGCGGTGCTGCCGCAGGGTAGCCACGGCGTGATGTTCCGGGATGTTTGGTTCAAGTACCGGGAAGACGGCGACTGGGTGCTCAAAAACATTTCGCTCGAGGTGAACCCCGGCCAAACGGTCGCGTTCGTCGGCATGAGCGGGGGCGGGAAATCGTCGCTCGTCGGATTGATTCCGCGGTTCTACGACGTTCAGCGGGGGACGCTGACGGTAGGCGGCCGGGATGTCCGCGCATGGACGATGGAAAGCTTGCGCAGCCGGATCGGGATGGTGCTGCAGGACAATTTCCTGTTTAGCGGCAGCGTGCGCGACAATATTTTGTTCGGCCGGCCGGACGCGGACGAGGATGCGGTGATCGAGGCGGCCCGCGCGGCCAATGCGCATGATTTCATCATGCAGCTGCCGCAAGGCTACGACACCGAGGTCGGGGAGCGCGGCGTCAAGCTGTCCGGCGGGCAGAAGCAGCGGATCGCCATTGCCCGCGTCTTCTTGAAAGACCCGCCGATCCTCGTGCTCGACGAGGCGACGTCCGCGCTCGACCTGGAGTCGGAGCACCTGATCCAGCAGTCGTTGCAGCAGCTGTCACGCGCCCGCACGACGCTGATCGTGGCGCACCGGCTGTCGACGATCACCCACGCCGACCAGATCATCGTCCTGAAGAACGGTGAGATCGCCGAGCGCGGTACGCACGACGAGCTGATGGCGAACTCGGACGGCGTGTACGCGCAGCTGTACAACATCCAGCACCTGAGCCCAGTGGAGAGCGGGGAGTTGGGGTGAGGGCGTGCTCCCTTTTTCTTCAGCACAAAATAAGGACAAAAAAAGGCCTTATTTCGTCCACCTAAGCCGGAATGGGCGAAATAAGGGCAAAAAGTACCGCTATTTCTCGCAATACGCACCTTGATAGCCGGATTTTGCAGACTTTGAGCAAAATAAGGACTTTTTTTACCGCTATTTTATCCGATTATGCTCATTTAGGCGAAATAAGGGCAAAAAGTACCGCTGTATCTCGCAATCTGGGTGATGATTTCACTCTATTTTGCTCAAATTGGGCATTTGCGGGGAGAAAAGATGAAAAAGTAACTCAAAAAAGGTTGTTCTCACCGGAAAACTTTCGCCGGTAGAACAACCTTTTTTTGCGCCGCTATAGCTTCCCGATCACCAGCGACAAGATGCCGGCGGCGATCAACGGGCCGACGGGGACGCCGCGGAAGAAGGCGACGCCCAGCACCGTCCCGATCAGCAGGCCGGCGACGACGGTCGGCTGATTGCCCATCAAGGTCGCGCCGCGGCCGCCAAGCCAGGCCACAAGCATGCCGACGCCGATGGCAAGCAGGGATTTCCAGTGGAAGAAGGAAGCCCATAACGTCTGGATGGAGATTTTGCCACTGGCGACGGGTGTCATCACCCCGATGGTGAGAATGATGATGCCTAGCGTCAGGCCGTATTTCTCCAGCCAAGGGAACGTATAGTGCATGTGCAGCACGCGTAGCAGCAGCAACACGATCATCGCCACAGTAATCGGCATGTTATTGCTGAAGATGCCGAGCGCAGCCAGCAGCAGAAGCAGCAGGGCCGTCACGTCAATTTGATTCATGATCCACCTCCTGCGGTGAAATCCGATAGTTTATTCGTTGCCCGCGGCCTGCGAACCGAGGATATGCTCGGCGATCAGCTTGCCGTGGCCGCGCCCGGTTTCGATGAAGACCTCGTTGGCGTTGCGTCCGGATGCGATAACCCCCGCCACATACAGTCCGGGTACGTTCGTCTCCATCGTCTCCGGATCGAACACCGGCTTCTCCATGTCGCCGGCCATTTCGACTCCGGCGGAGAACAACAGCTTACGATCCGGCCGGAACCCGGTTAACGCCAGTACGAAATCGTTGGCCAGCTCCGACGTTTCTCCGCCAGCTGCTTCAATCACCACGCGGTCGGGCAGGATTTCGACCACCCGCGAGTTTAAGCGCAAGGCGATTTTTCCTTTGTTCACCGCACTTTCGAACAACGGACGCACCCACGGTTTGATGTTCCCGGACAAGTCATCCCCGCGATATACGACAGTCACTTCGGCGTTCACGCGAACCAGCTCCAGCGCGGCATCGACCGCGGAATTGCTGCCGCCGATAATGGTGACCTTCGTACCTGTATACGGATGCGCCTCCTGGAAATAATGCGTCACCTTGTCGGTATTTTCTCCCGGAATGCCTAAAATATTGGGATGATCGAAATATCCCGTCGAGATGATGACATGTCTGGCCTGATACTCCGCTTGCTCGCCGCCGCGTTTCACCGAGCGAACCACGAACGAGCCGTCCGGCTGCCGTACGACCTCGTTGGCTTCCTCGTAAGCCGAAACCGGGACGTCATAGTGATCGCTGACCTTGCGGTAGTAGGCTAGCGCTTCATGGCGGTAAGGTTTATCGTTCGCCGAGGCAAACGGAACATCCCCGATTTCCAGCAGCTCTGCCGTACTGAAAAACTGCATGTACGTCGGGTAGGAATAGATGGAATGGACAAGGCAATGTTTCTCCAGAACGAGCACCCGCAGTCCGCGACGCTGGCATTCGATGGCTGCCGACAGACCGCACGGCCCCGCTCCGATGATGATGACATCCAGCATGGGAACCTCCTCATTTACATAGATTTCAAACGATTTTTCAAAACAATTCCATCCTACCGCAAATGATCGGGAATTGCCAACCATCGACCGGCGTTGCTTAGGGGAGAAGGTTGTGGCAATCCTATGACAACTTCGTTTTCGAAGGTTCAAACCGGGAATTTTAGAGTACACTAGTAGTGTAAGCGGTTACCTAAAATTTTAAGGACTATTGGGAGGTGCCGAACATGCTGTCCTGGTTTAAGAAACGCAAACCTGCCCGCGCCTTGGTCCCGAATGCCATCCAGGTTACGTTGGACGAAGTTCGACGCGCCGTGCTGCGCTACGAAGCCGACATGCCCGATGGCATAAACCGGTTATCGTTGCTGCTGCCGGACGGAAGTCTGGATATGAAACGCCTGTCGCGTTATTTGGGCGGGATTGCGGATCAACGCTTTTTCTTGTCGAAGGAAACCTATGAAATATTTGCAGAACACGAACGGGAAATCCCGTATTTTCTGGATCTGGTGCAAGCCGCCGTGGATAACTACGTCGAGGAACAAGGCAAGCTTCCGGTGCTGGACGAATCGCGCCTGTTGGAGGTCGATTGCCGGCTGTTGATCCGGGAGCATTATTTGAAAGAGCTTCCGCCATTCCCGCTCTACGTGACGGATCAGGAAATGATGCTGACCCATCGTCCCAAACAAGTGATATAACGAACGCCGAGAGCGCATTTCCGGTAACCCGGGGGTGCGCTTTTGATTTGACAGGTTGTTTTACAATAGAGAGAGACAACAGGGAAAGTGGGGAAATGGGATTGCAGCTGAAAGCCGTATTGTTTGACCTGGATAACACGTTGATGGATCGGGACCACACGTTTCGCAGCTTCGCCTCCCAACTGGTGCGGGAGTGCCTGGTGCCGATGGACGAGATGCGCCGGGAAGCGTTGGTAGCCGAAATGATCGAACGCGACCGGGATGGATACCGGCCGAAGGAAGGATTTTTTCAGGAACTGCTGGATTGGCTGCCTTGGGCTAAGGAGACGACGCTGGAAGAATTGAAGTCGTATTACGACCGTTATTATATGACCCATGCCAAAGCGATGGATTATGCGGAGGATACCCTGCAGGCATGCCGTGAGAAGGGACTTCGGCTCGGAATCATCACGAACGGGTATAGCCATTTGCAGCATGCAAAAATCGATTTGCTGGGCCTGCGCCGGTTTTTCGATGCGATCGTGGTGTCCGGGGACGTGGAAATCCGCAAGCCGGATCCGCGGATATACGAGCTGGCCTTGGAGCGGCTTGGAACCTTGCCGGAGGAGACGGTCATCGTCGGCGATCACCCCCGCAACGATATCTGGGGAGCGGCCCAAACCCTAATCCGCGGCATTTGGCTGCGGCGCAAGCATGATTGGGACGAAACGCTGGAGGGCGGCAAGCCTTGGCGGACGATATCGGAGCTGAATGAAATCCCGGAACTGCTGGAACAATACGGACAGGAGCCGTGCCGGACAGGAAAGGATTGACAAAGCCGCCCGTCATCAAGTATGATGTGTACAAATTCTTATGAAGGAGGCTGTTATTTATGGTGAAAGTACTTGTAGTGCGCGTAAATACGGTCTCCTTGGCGGGAAAATAAGACGCTGCGCCTGATTCGAATCACGGTCGTGTATTCGATTCATGTGCAAGCAGCGCGAAGCCACGGGACCGTTATCACGTCCCGCGGCTTTTTTGCGTCCGCCGTCCCCTTGGGGTGACGGCGGGAACCCGGGCCCGGGAATGGATCGGCTGGCGTCTCCTGGAAGGAGACGTTGGTTTTTAGCCGCTTCATTTCCCGGTGCCTGGATGGAAGCCGCGGGACGATGGGTCCCGCGGCTTTTTTGCTGCGGCTGCGTGCGAGGCGCCGCAGCTGCAGGCTAGGACCGCCAAGGAGACGTTAAGACGAATCGTCGGAAGGAAGAACATCAATCATATGAATTGAGGGCAAAGAAGCCCTGGGAGGAATACGCATTGAATCTACAGGATTTAGGATGGAACCCGGAGCGGGAGAGCGCTTTTCGCGGACTGGGGTTAGAGCAAGTCTGGCCGGGGCGGATCATCGCCGATCATGGCCATAAGTATCGGGTCGCCACGGAGCGGGGAGAAGGCTGGGCAGAAATGAGCGGTCGCCTGCAATTTGATCTGGGAGAACGAAGCGAATATCCGGCGGTCGGGGATTGGATCGCGCTGCGTTTCCTTAGCGACACCGGCGGAGATGCCGTCATCCACGGCATGCTTCCGCGGAGCAGCCGCATTTCGCGGCGGGCCGCCGGCTCGGTGCCGACCGAACAAGTCGTTGCGGCCAATGTCGATCTGCTGTTTCTCGTCGCCGCGCTGAACATGGATTTCAATCTTCGCCGGTTGGAGCGTTATTTGATCATGGCCTGGAATAGCGGAGCTTCGCCGGTCATCGTGCTGAGCAAAGCCGATTTATGCGACGAGCCGGAGCGTTACGTGGCCGAAGCGGAATCGGTCGCCCCCGGCGTGCCCGTTATCGCGGTCAGCGCCTTGGAGGATCTCGGCCGGGAGCAAGTGGATGCGTTGCTGAAGCCGGGAGTGACCGTCGCGCTCACCGGTTCGTCCGGAGCCGGGAAGTCAACGATCCTGAACTGGATGGCCGGGGAAGACATGCAGAAGACCCAGGCCATCCGCGAGGACGACAGCCGCGGGCGGCATACGACGACGCACCGCGAGCTTTTCGTGTTGCCGCAAGGCGCGGTCATGATCGATACGCCGGGGATGCGCGAGCTGCAGCTGTGGGACGACGAGGGCGGATGGTCCGAGGCGTTTGGCGACATCGAGGAGCTGGCGAAGGAATGCCGCTTCAACGACTGCAGGCACCAACGCGAGGACGGCTGCGCCGTCAGGGAGGCCCTGCAAAGCGGTCAGTTGGAGCGCAAGCGGTTTGAGAACTATCTGAAAACGCAGCGGGAACTGAAGTTTCAGGCCGCCAAGGAGCAAACCCGCCAACGCTCGGTCCGCGCCGCAACGTCGGGCAAAACCGGCCGCCACGAGCCGCGCGGCAAAGGCGAACAGCGCCGGCGCTACGCCAGCGACTGGGAATAGAATGACCCTGTAAGGTCAGCAAGATCAAAATCGCCGGTCAGGAATTATTCCCTGACCGGCGATTGGTTTATCTTACTTCGGCTGAAGCGGCAGCCATTTCAGCACGTCCTGGATTTTCGCATCCCAAAACCCCCACTCATGCGAGCCCGGGCCTTCTTCATAGGTGAGGGGCAGGCCTGCACGGGCGCATGCTTCGCGGAATGTCTGATTGTCCTCGTAGAGGAAATCCTCCGTGCCGCAGCATTGGTACAGCCCGGGAATCGGCTTGCCCTCTTGCATGTCCTTGGCGAGCGGATCCAGTAGCGTCAGCAGGTCATTGTCCGTGCCCTGGGGGCCGGCTTCGCCGAAAATCCGCTCGAACAGCGGCGACAATCCGTGCCGGCTGTTCGCGATATCGAGCGCGCCCGACAAGCTGGCTGCGGCGGCGAACGTCTCCGGCTTGCGCAGCGCCAGCTTGAAGGCGCCGTAACCGCCCATCGACAGACCGGCGACGAAGGTGTCCTCACGCCGCTCGGATAACGGGAAGAACGACCGGCATAGCCGCGGCAACTCCTCGCTGACGAACGTCCAGTAGCGGTTGCCGTAGGCCATATCCGCATAGAAGCTCAGATCGACTTGCGGCATCACCACGGCCAGCCCCATGCCCGAGACATACCGTTCGATGGACGTGCGCCGCAGCCAAATCGAGTCGTCGTCCGACATGCCATGTAGCAGGTAAAGGGTCGGATACGGCCCGGCCACCGCAGGGGCGGACATCCCGATTTGCGATAGCGCGGGTTCCGGCAGAATGACGGTCATGGACGTGCTTAGACCCAACACTTCCGAGAAAAAACGACATTGAAACAGTGCCATAACATTCATGCTCCTTTGACTTCATGCCGCCTCGCCATACCCGAAGTAAGCGTTTACCGAAGCGGACACGGAAATTTAGATAATCGCTCATTTACACCGTCCATTATACCGTGGAAACGTGGAAATCCGAAATCGTTCGGAACGCTTGACAAGAAATCGTGCTAAAATAGAAAGAACGGGTTGGTTCCAGGGCTGGAAAGTAACAACGCTGGGGGTGGATCAAGTGAATTTCCCCTGGAAAAGAAATCTGTACGTGCTGTGGCTTGGCGTATTTTTTTGCAGCACCGCGTATTCCATGGTCATCCCATTCATGTCCTTATTTATTGCACACGATCTCGGAGTGACCGAGCACCTGACCCTATGGTCGGGGGTTGCGTTTGGCGTGACGTTCTTGGCCGGCGCTTTGATCTCTCCGTATTGGGGATCGCTGTCGGACAAGTATGGAAGGAAACCGATGCTGCTTCGCTCCGGGTTCGCTCTAAGTGCGGTGTATCTCCTATACTTCTTCGTTAAAGATCCTTACCAACTGATCGCGGTCCGCATCCTGTCAGGGCTCTTAGCCGGTTATGTGCCTTCCGCCATCGCATTGGTCGCGACGAATACGCCGGAGAAGCATGTCGGATACTCCCTTGGGATCATGTCGACGGCTGGAGCGGCAGGGGGCATTATCGGGCCGCTGGTTGGGGGTTCGCTCAGCAAATTTATCGGCTACCGGGAGTCGTTTCTGGCGTCGGGCTGCGTGGTGCTAATTTCGGCGCTGATCGCTTTGATCTTCGTGAAGGAGCAGAATTTCGACCGCAACCGCGAGCGTTCGCATGTGTTGGACGATCTCAAGGAGGCGTCGGCGAATCGTCCGCTGATGGGAAAGCTGCTCATCGTGCTCATCGTAACCGCTTCGGTGATGGTGCTCGAACCGTTGCTTTCGCTGTACGTGCTTGATCTAGGGGCTTCGGCTTCCGACGCCTCGTTTAGTTCGGGAATCATCTTCTCGGCGGTGGGGATCTCCACCGTAATCGCCGCACCGTTCTGGGGGAAGGTCGGGGAGAAGATCGGCTACCGCAACACGCTGATGATCGGCTTGATCGGCGGCGGAGTCGGCAATATTCTGCAGCATTTCTTCCATTCCTTGGTCGGGTTCGGAATCCTGCGCTTCGTTTACGGCTTGTTCTTCGCCGCCGTATTCCCTGCGCTGAACGCCTTGATCGTGCAGGCGACCAAACCGGAATTTCGCGGCCGAGCATTCAGCTTGAACCAGTCCGCCAGCCAGCTAGGCAACATGGTTGGACCGATCGCCGGCGGCGCGCTGGGCGGATGGATCTCGATACCGGTGGTGTTCGTCCTGAATGGGGCATTGTTGGCATTGACGGCGGCTACGCTTCGGTTCAAGCCGTTATTTGTAGGACGTCGTCCGAACGAAAATGAGTTTTTCGAGACGAGAGAGTAGCCGGAAGATCAAAAAAAGGCTCCGTGCCGTCAGCGATAAGCTGAAGCACGGAGCCTTTTCCTATGAAATGGCCGCCGCTAGATTAATAGAGAGAAAGCGCAAGGGAATCGAATTCGCTTTTGCTGTGCAAGATCGCTTCGGAGCCCTCAATTTCAATGCTGATCAGGGAGCTCAGGCACTTCTTCAAGGCTTGCTTGCCATTATAATATTTGTACTCGAGCGCACTCGTCAGCAGTTTCAAAGTCCGCTGCACAGGTTGCTTGCTATCGACGTTGAAATAAACCGGAACCAAATTATTTTGGAAGTTGATCAAGATTTTCATAAGAATCACCTCTATACAGTGGTTTCATAGTACACATTGTAGAATAGAAAACTTAAAAAATGATTAAGAAAACATTATGTTTACATAAAAGTTTGATGACAACGGGCAAAACAGGACGGAGGTCACGGTATGCACGCCATATACAACTAATACGGACACCCGGATTAAAAAGTTTCATCCTCTATGAAAAAATGTGCTTCACCTCCTATTTTCATGGGTACAATGTAATAGATTGGCAAAAATTTCCGAGCATCGGGAAAAGGAATAATGGTATGATTACTGCATCGGAAGCGGGAGATGAAATCGCCGTGTCTAGTACCGGCCCATAAGTCGTACAGCGGAAGCAAGACCCAATCTGAAGGAGGTGGACGGATGTTGATTACGGATTCTCCCCGCAAGGAAAAAGTGGTGCTTCAAGCGCGAGAATGGTTGTATTTGGCAGAACGGCTGGGTTTAAACCGATGGCTGGATCCGCACCATCCCTTTCATGTGTTTTTGCGGGAGACGCCGGACCCGGAAGCCGGAAACGCAAGGGAAACGTTAAGCAACAAGGGGTATTTAGCGGAGACGAAGCTAGGAGAACGGTTAAGCCTGCCGTTGCACGTCATGGACCACCTGACGGCGGCATCCGCTGCCGGTAAAGCTTGCCGGCTGACCTACGTTTGCGGGAAACGGAGCTTCGAGGAATATTTGCATATCTCCGGCGATCAGGTGATTCGATTGGAGCGGTTGACCGGGGACGCTGGCGGTATATTCATCGAACGGACCATCGGGGGGAAACAACTGAGCGGATCGCTGGCGGGACGAATGAAATGGAACTCGCGGACGCCGAGCGAGCTTCCCGCGTTGATGATGTCCAAGAAACAATTTGACGCGGTGATGAGCCAGGCAGGGGAGCAGGATTCGAATCGCCTGGCCGCTCTGCTGGCCGACATGACGGACGATGAGGAAGGAAGCATTGCCCTGGCGAAATGCATGAAGGCGCCGCTCGCGCACGGAGAAATCCAGTTTTATGCCAACCGCGGCGACTACTGGGAGACGCAGCAGATGCAGTTCATGAACAACTCGCATATGAACTGGCTGATCCGCTTTAGCGCGAAGGACGATGAAGACTGGATGATCGCAACGCCCACGCCCCGTCAACAATTCCAGGAGATTCTGCTAAAATGGTTCCAACAGCCGGCCGAAGTCGAGTGAAGAGCGAACGGAGGAGTGGAACGGGATGGAGCAAGATCTCGAAGAACTGCGGCAAGAGGTACGAGAACTCCGCGAGGAAGTCGAACGCTTGAAACGGGAGCAAAGGACCTATTCCGACCCTTTTCTCAGAAAGAACGAGGGAAGAGGAGGGAGTTTGGGCAGGATCGCGTTATCGATTTTTATCGGATTCGCCGCAGTGTACCTTGTGCTGATTCTGATCGGCGTCATCCAGTTCGTTTCCGGGTAAGCGTCGATTGAACCTAAACCTAAATTCAAGGAGCACAGCTGTCCCTTAAGGGGCGGCTGTTTTTTGTG
>NZ_JAKSXN010000022.1 GCF_022427145.1 Paenibacillus timonensis | reverse complement strand
CGGCAAGTATAATCAAGAAAAAAACAGATCGAGGGTTTATGACTATGACCAATCAAGAGATATGGGATATCGCCATGCAGCAATCCGCCATCGATGCGAACTGCCTAAAGGAAGATTTCTGTCAATACGACAATAAGATCGTGTTATCCGCCAAGCATCCGCAGGCCAGGAAGTACTTGAACTTGCCTTTCTATTGCCATTTGATTTCTTACGGCAATAACATCGTCGCTTCCGTACATCAGGATATATACGATGTCGTAGATTCCTATATCAATAAGTACCCTATCGAGCACTGCTTTGAGACTCCGAATCTGCACGTGCTGAACGATGAGCTTCAACGAAGAAAACAACGAATCTGCTTTATGGCCGAATACTTCCTTCCGGATGTTCAGGTGCTGAAGGCAGGGGAGTGCGATTTTGAGACGCGAGTATTGGAACCTGACGCTTTTGCCGGGTTGTATACAGCGGAATGGAGCAATGCCTTATGCGAGAAGCGAAAACATCTCGATGTTCTGGCGGTCGCGGCTTACGACGGCGATATGCTGATCGGATTAGCCGGATGCTCCGCGGACTGCGAATCGATGTGGCAGATCGGGGTTGACGTCTTGCCTCCTTATCGTCGAAAAGGAATTGCCGCGGCGTTGACGAGCCGTTTGGCCGTGGAGATTCTTGAGCGAGGGAAGGTTCCTTTCTATTGTGCCGCTTGGTGCAACCTTAAATCCGTGCGGAATGCCTTGAAAAGCGGGTTCCGGCCGGCTTGGGTCGAAATGACCGCAAAAGAAAGCGAGTGGGTTGCCTCATTTAACCGCTAGTCGCCCATACCGTTCGTCCACCGTTCTCATACTATGCAGTAGCTTGCAAAAGGAAGGGGAACAAGGGGAATGGTAGAGGCCTATTATAATTGCTTGCATTGCATGAACAAGAAGGTCCGCATATTAACCCGTGACGGCGGCGTCTATGAAGGTACGGTCGTGAAGGTTGACCGGGATAACGTCTACTTGAAAAGATCGGCGAAAGGCCGTGCTCAAACTTCGGCGTTTATTCCGCCTTACGGTTACGGCTACGGGCCTTATGGCGCCAACGACGAAATCTTAACGCTCAGCTTGTTTACGCTGCTGGCCATCGCTCTAATTTAAGGTACCATCGTGAGCCTCCAAGGGATTGGAGGCATTTTTTTGCGATCATCGGGATAGGATAAAATCATAGGATTCCCGCGAACAGTCGGCTTGTTTCTTTATATATTTTCCTTGCTATGACTATGGAATTATGATAAAATTCAATTTGTTGTGAATTCGGTGGTCCGCTGCGGATGATGAAGGAGAACAAGGGGTTCTCCGGAAGAGGCATGAACACCTGAGTGGAAGGAGGGAGTCCTAGATGAATATCGTACAAGCGATTACGCAAGAACAGCTTCGCAAGGATATTCCGAGCTTTCGTCCCGGGGACACTTTGAAAGTGTTCGTTAAGGTTATCGAGGGATCTCGTGAACGTGTCCAGTTGTTCGAAGGTGTTGTGATCAAGCGTCGTGGCGGCGGAATCAGCGAAACTTTTACGGTTCGTAAAATTTCCAACGGTGTAGGCGTGGAAAGAACTTTCCCGCTTCATTCCCCGAAAATCGATAAAATCGAAGTGGCTCGCCGTGGTAAAGTGCGTCGTGCGAAGTTGTATTATCTTCGCGAACTTCGCGGTAAAGCAGCGAGAATTAAAGAAGTACGTCGTTAATGATCCGTTAACGAACAGGGGGCTTGTATCCAATCAAGCCCCTTTACTTTTTATTACGGTAATTTCGATTCAATGAAGTCAAGATTCGACGCCGAATCCGCTACATAGATTCTACTTCGTGATCGAAAGATGACATATTTTATGAGATAAGGAGAGGTCACGATCCATGGAGAAGCAAGAACAACAGGGTCTTCCGGAAGTTTCGCAGTCTTCCGAACCGGTAGAACAACAACTCGGTGGGCCGGAAACGGTGCAGACGCCCCCTGCAGGCAAGAAGGAAAAAAGCGAGGCGCTGGAGTGGCTGAAAGCCATTGCTATCGCCGTTGTGCTGGTTCTCCTGATTCGTTGGCTTTTCTTTGCTCCGTTTATCGTAGACGGTCCGTCGATGCAGCCAAACTTCCACACCGGGGAACGTATCATCGTGAACAAAATCATTTACGACATTCGCGACCCTAAACATGGGGAAATCGTCGTCTTTCACGTTCCTTCTGAGGGCCGCGATTTCATCAAACGCGTCATCGGCGTTCCCGGCGACAAGGTTCAAGTCGAAGGGGACACGGTTACCGTCAATGGGCAGGTCGTGGACGAAACTTACATTAAAGACGCTGTAATTGAGAAACATAACAATAACGAGCTTTATAATAATGAAGCAAATTTCCCGAACGAGCTGGTTCCGGACGGAACCGTTCCGGAAGGTTACGTGTTTGTGCTCGGCGATAACCGCTCCAACAGTACGGACAGCCGGCGGATCGGCTACGTGCCATACGGGGATATCGTAGGCCGGGCGGATCTGGTCTTCTGGCCGCTCTCGGACCTCCAGTTCATTAAGCACTAGATGATCGCATCGAATGTGCAATAAGCATTTTAAAGGCGCGTTCTTGGGATAGATGAGGTGAAGGAAGATGACAATTCAATGGTTCCCCGGCCATATGACCAAGGCACGCCGGCAAATTCAGGAGAAGCTCAAACTGATCGACGTCGTGATCGAGCTGCTTGACGCGCGGCTGCCTTTGTCCAGCCGCAATCCGATGATCGATGAAATTTTGCAGGGGAAACCGCGTTTGATCGTTTTGAATAAATCCGATTTGGCTGATCCTTCGGTCACGCGGCAATGGATCGCTTATTTTAAGGAAGAAGGGCATCTGGCCGTTGAGGCGGATGCCGCAAGCGGGCAAGGCTTGAAGGAAATTCCGCTGCTGGCCAAGGAACTGCTGAGAGAGAAGATCGAGAAGCAAATCGCCAAGGGAATCAATCCGCGGGCGGTACGGGCTTTGATCGTGGGGATTCCCAATGTCGGCAAATCAACACTGATCAACGGTTTGGCTGGACGCAAAATCGCCGCCACCGGCGACCGTCCCGGCGTGACGAAAGGCCAGCAATGGATCAAGGTCGGCACGGAGATGGAGCTTCTGGACACGCCGGGCATCCTGTGGCCGAAGTTCGAGGATCAGAATGTCGGCTACCGCTTGGCCGTGACGGGAGCGATCCGCGAGGAGATTCTGAACGTGGAAGACATCGCTTTTTTTGCCGTCAAATATTTGGTCCGGTATTACTGGGAGCCGTTTCAAGAGCGGTTCGAGCTGGTTCAGGCGCCGCGCGATTTCGAGGATCCGGATGAAATTGTCGCCGTCATGGAGGCGGTGGGGCGCAAACGAGGTTGTCTCGTCAGCGGCGGCCGCGTCGATTTGGAAAAAGCTTCGAGCATTCTGCTTCGCGAGTTGAGAGCCGGTAAGCTAGGCCGGTACTCGTTGGAAGCACCATATTAAAGATTCGAAAGCCGTCGGCGGTGAGCCGGCGGCTTGTTTTTTTGGCGAAAGGCTGTAGAATCGAGTGTGGAAAGCCGATAATATAGGGAAGAAGAGTTTTCGTAGATTTAGAGGATCGAGTGAAGAATGCGCTCCAGGCGTGGGACCCCTCATTTCCGGGACGGAGAATGGGATCATCATAGAACAGCTAACATCGGGGGAAGGTTCGCGAAGAACAAGGAGGCACTATGGACGAGTTATTAAAATATGAGCGCGAGTACTGGCTAACGGGATATCCGCATATCGCGGGGATCGACGAGGTCGGAAGGGGCTGCCTGTTCGGGGACGTGGTGGCCGCCGCGGTGATATTGCCGCAGGATCTTGTGCTTGAGGGTGTGGATGATTCGAAGAAACTCAGCGCCAAGAAACGCGAGTTGCTGTTCGATGTCATCATGGAACGGGCGATTGCCGTGGGGATCGGGTTTGTGGACGCCGCTACGATCGACCAAATTAATATTAAGCAGGCAACGCGGCAAGCGATGAAGCAGGCCGTGGAGAAGCTGACGGTTCGGCCGGACTTCTTGTTGATCGATGCGGAGAAGGTGGATATGCCGATCCCGCAGCTCTCGGTGATCAAGGGAGACGCCACCAGCCAGTCGATCGCCGCCGCGTCGATCGTCGCCAAGGTGACGCGGGACCGCTTATGCCAAGGCGAATGGGACGCACGTTACCCCGAATACGGAATTGCCGTACATAAAGGCTATGCGACGAAGCTGCACCGCGAACAGATTCAAGCGCTGGGGCCAACGCCGATGCATCGAAAGAGCTTTATGCGTAATTTGTTCGTGGAAGAACAAACGTTGTTTTAACGGTAATCCTTACCCGCTCTCGATAGAGGCGGGTTTTCCATATCGTGAACGAAGCAAAGGGGGGAGCTTATGAATATCGGACCGCTGCTGCGCAGCATGATGGGGGACGTTCGTTCCGGAGAACCGAAGTCGCTGGAACTCAAGACGGGGCAGGTGGTCCGCGGTACGGTCCTGTCCGTCTCCGAAGACGGGCAGGAGGCCGTGATCCAGGTACAAGGCGTCAAACTCCACGCGGCACTAGAAACGCCGCTGCGTCCAGGGGAAACGACGCTGTTGCAGGTACAGCCGGACTCCAAGGACGGCCTGGCGGTGTTGAAGCCGGTCCAGTCGGCTCCGACCGCCGTATTGTCCGCCGCTTCCCTGGCCAAGGCGCTGGAATCGCTGGGACTTGAGAATACGGCTACGAACCGCGATTTATTGCAACTGATGCAAAAAAGCGGAATTCCGTTAACGAAAGACAATTTATCGCTGCTGCAGCAGGTTTCCGGGCAAAAGCCGGCCGGTGTGCCGCTGTCGGAATGGATTCAGGCGGCAGGGATCGCTTTGGGTCGGGGATTGCCGATCACGGGCGAAACCGTAGCCGGGCTGCATCAAGCGGTGTTTGGGCCTCCGCTGCACGTTCTGCTCTCCTCTCTTGAGGAGCAGATCGCCGGATTCCTGCGCCAAGCGGGGCAGGAGGCGGCGGGGAATGGAGGACGTGCTGCTGGAAGTGCCGCAGCTGGTTTGCCTGGGCAGTCAGGGCTAACGACGCCGGAACTGCCTACAGGCAGCGCAGCGCCGCAAGCGGCAGGGACGAATGCCGGGACGGCGGCAGGGGCTGCTCCTGCCGGCGGAGGAGCCCAGCCGAACCAGGCGGCGAGCTTGGTGCAGTTGGCCCGGCAGGGTGCTTTTGCGGACGCCGCGGGCGGTCCGCAGACGCTTCAGCCGGGCTTGCAAGGGCAAGCCGCTGCCGGCGGAAACGGGGGCGGGGCGCTGGTTGCGAAGCTGCAGGCCGTGCTGGCGGAGCTGCAGGCGTCCATGCTCCAAGAGGGCATGGACGGCGATGCCGGGCCGGGCCGAGGGACTGGCCCGGCAGGGAGCGCTCCCGTCGCCGCGGGCTTGACGGGAGGCCCTGGCGGCGCCGCCGGAGGCTCGGCCTCGGCGGCGGTGCCGCCGCAAGGCGAAGGGCCCGCAGGGCCTTCGCCGGCGGGCACGCACCCCACCCCCGCGGCGGAGCCGTGGGTGGGGCGCGTGCTGAAGCTGCTCGGTGCGGAGCACGAGCAGCAGGCGCTGCGCGCAGCCGCGCCGGCGGGCACGCCGGTCGCGGCAGCGGCGCAGGAAGCGCCGCCTGCGGCAGGCGCTTCGGCGCGGGCCGCCGCCGTGGGCGCGGAGGCGCCCGGCGGCCAGGCGGCCGCGCCGGGGGCGGCGCCATCGCCGCTGCGCCATGCGGCCGCGGCGGGCGGCGCAGCCCCGGGCGAGGGGCTGGCCCCGCCCGGGAAAGACCCGGCCGCGCCGGCGGAAGCGCGCGCGGGCCAAACCCAGGCGCAGCCGCCAGGCAGTGCCGACGAAGCCGCAGCCGCCCGCAGCGGCAGCGGCACGACGCCGTCCGGCACGGCTGCGCATGAGACGCTGAAAGGCCTTCTGCTGCAGGCGATGGCCTCAGACGACCTGCCCGCGCCGCTCCAGGAGGCGGCGCGCCAGCTTGTCCAGCAGCTGACCGGACAGCAGCTGCTGCTCAACACGGACCGGACCGCGCCGTTTGCGCAGGTGACGATGTTCCTGCCCTTTATCGGTCCGGACGGCCGGCAGACCGCCGCCGTGCACATCGAGTCGCGGCGCGGGCGCAAAGGCGAGCTGGATCCGGCCAACTGCCGGCTCTGGTTCGATTTGCAGATGAAGGCGCTAGGCCAGATCATGGTGGACGTACAGGTCGCCGACAAGAAGGTGCTGCTCAAAATTTACAGCGAAAAGGAAGCCACCGGCGCGTTTCTGGAATCGCGCCAGGAGGAAGTGAGCGAGGCGTTGGAGAAGACGGGGTACCGGCTATTGTCGCTGAAGGCCGAGCCTTTGATTCCGCCGGAGGGGGCCGATGGCGCCGAAGCGGATTTCAGCCTGCCGATGTCCTACGCGCCTAGCGTATACAAAGGGGTGGATTACCGCGTATGAAGGAGAAGCCGCCAGCCTCCGACCTGGCTTTCAAAAAAGCGGTAGCGCTCAAATACGATCCGGGTCAGGGAGAGGCCCCGATCGTCGTAGCGAAAGGCAAAGGCCTGATCGCCGACCGCATCCTGGACGCGGCATTAGAGCACGGAATTCCCGTCCAGGAGGATGCCGCTTTGGTCGAGGTGCTGTCCAAGCTGGATCTGGACCAGCAGATTCCCGCCGAATTGTATGACCTGGTTGCCGAAATTCTGACCTTTATTTATAGATCCGATAAAATGGTGGAAAGAGGGTTGTTCCTTGAGTAATCTTGGCAGGAACGGGCGAAGGGTGGATGTTCGCAAAGAACTCGGCCGTAAAGCGGAACAGGCCGCTTGCGAGCATCTGCTGAAGCAAGGGTTCGCCATCGTGGAGCGAAATTGGCGCTGCCGCACCGGGGAGATCGACATCATCGCCAGCAATGGGAAGTTGCTCATCATCGTAGAAGTCCGAAGCCGCAGCCAACAGGCTGCGGCTTTCGGCACGCCGGCCGAATCGGTCACTCCCCGCAAAATCAAGCAGGTTCGCGATACGGCCGCCGTTTATCTTCATCGTACGGGACAGTCTGCCGCAAACATTCGCTTTGACGTGGTGGCCGTTACGTTCGGAAGTGGGGAAGGGTTCGTGCTGGAGCATATTCAAGCGGCTTTCTAAGGTGAGTTAACTACCCCGCTATCTCTTGCCTCCGGTCCAGTTGCCGGTATTGAATTGCTTCCGCCACATGCTCGGCACGGATGCTTGTCTCCCCGTCCAGATCGGCGATCGTTCGGGACAGCTTGATGATCCGGTCGTAGGCCCGCATACTGAGTCCCAGCGTCGCGAACGAAGCTTGCAGCAGCTTGGCGGCATCGGGCTCCAGCGGGGCGAATCGGCGCAGCAAACTGCCGTATAACTCGCTGTTGCGGGTAATTCGGCTGCCGCGATAGCGCTCCTGCTGGATCCGCTCGGCTGCCATCACCTGCGCCCGCATCGTCGCAGAATCCAACGGCTGCGTATCCTCTTGCCAACGCTGCGGACGAGGAACCTCCACCTGCATATCGATCCGGTCCAACAGCGGGCCGGATATTTTTTCGCGGTATTGGGCGATGCGCCAAGGCGTGCAGGTGCACGGCGGCAGCGGAGGCTCCGACCCCAGGTAACCGCACGGACACGGGTTTAACGAACCTGCCAGCAAAAAATGAGCAGGGAACGTGAACGATGCCCGGGAACGGCTGATGGTGACGACGCGGTCCTCCAGCGGCTGGCGCAGCACCTCCAGCACGCCCCTGGAAAACTCCGGCAGTTCATCAAGGAATAACACGCCGTGGTGGGCCAGGCTGACCTCGCCCGGCTTTGGGATCCCGCCTCCTCCGATCAGGCCGCCAGCGGAAATCGTATGGTGCGGCGAGCGGAAGGGCCGGCGCTGGATCAGTCCTTGTCCGGAATCGCTGAACTTGCCGGCAGAGCTGTAAATTTTCGTGACTTCCAACGATTCCTCCGGCGTCAAGGGCGGCAGGATGGAGGGAAGCCTTTGCACCAGCATCGTTTTGCCCGTGCCCGGCGGACCGATCAGCACGATATTATGGAAGCCGGCGGCGGCGATCGTGAGTGCCCGTTTGATTTGCCGTTGGCCCAAAACATCGCTGTAGTCGAGCAACGGAGGGAGATCGGCCGCAGAAGCAACTCGTTCCGGCTTCTGCTCAAGGTGAGTCAACGTTTCAAGGACAAGCGGAGAAGGCTCCTGCGGCTCCCGCGTAGATTGCAAGGGAAGTAAGGAGGCGTCTGCTTGGTTGCCGTCTTCGCGTGAAGGAGGGGCCAGCTCGGTAAGATGGCTGAGCCCGTAAACCCGAATCCCCCCGAGCAGCAGCGCTTCTTCGGCATTGCCCTGCGGCAATAGTACCGCGGTGAAGCCGTCGCGCCGTGCCCGATCGACCATGGACAAGACGCCGGGAACCGGCCGCAGCTTGCCGTCAAGCGATAACTCGCCGATGATGAGCAGACGCTCCTCCGGTGGCAGCCTCACCTGATCGCTGGCGGTTAGCACCGCGAGGGCGATGGCCAGATCGAAGGCGGAGCCCTCTTTGCGCAGGTCGGCGGGCGCCAAATTAATCGTTACGCGCTGAAGCGGAAAGCGATAACCGCAATTTTTAATCGCGGCCCGGACTCGTTCCACCGCTTCGCGAACCGCCGAATCCGGCAAGCCGACGATGTTCGTTTGCGGGATACCGCTGGACAAGTCGACCTCGACCTCGATCATCACGCCATCGATGCCGTACAAGCAAGCGCTGTGTAATTTACCGTACATAACAAATAACACCTCTTTCCATGTCGATTCGAACCGTTGCTTGGTGCAAGGCCCGGATTGGAAAAAGGTGCTTCCTTATATTCCCTATGATTCAAGCTACACGTATTCTAGGACGAACGTGAAGGATTGTCAAGCTGGCGATGCCGACACGAAACGCAGGCCCTTCATTTTGCAATCATAAATCTCTAGAGGCTGTTTGTGTACTTAAAAAATGACAAGCATATACATCACATTCGCGACGTTCTCCGAAATTGCCGAATAACGTCGAAATTCATCTCATGGAGAGATGCGTGCGAGGGGAGCGGTATTATTTTTACGATTCAAATCGGTCGAGCTTTATCCCGTTCATTCAATACTTTGAAACTTTGAAAACGGTTAACCCCAGAACATCGTTTCTTCCTTGATGCGTCAATTATTCATCTCAACTTGAGATGAAAACGATATAAAAAAGTTGTGTATAAATCATGAACTTTTTGAGGAAAGCGTTTCAAAAAAGTGGTACAATATTCTGGGTTTCAGCTGATGTAATTCGAGAAGGGGGACCACAAGCCGCTGGTTTTGGACCCTCTAAATACCGCCTGTTGATAGGAGGATTTTTACGCATGAATATCCATGAATATCAAGGAAAAGAAGTCCTGAAGCAGTATGGCGTGGCCGTACCTGAAGGACGTGTGGCGTTTACGGTCGAGGAAGCCGTGGAAGCGGCGGTAGCGCTGGGGACCCCGGTTGTCGTGGTCAAGGCGCAAATCCATGCCGGAGGCCGCGGCAAAGCCGGCGGCGTCAAAGTGGCGAAAAATTTGGATGAGGTCAGATCCTATGCCCAGGAAATCCTCGGTAAGGTACTGGTCACCCATCAAACGGGGCCGGAGGGCAAAGAGGTAAAACGCCTCTTGATCGAGCAAGGCTGCGACATCAAGAAGGAATATTACGTCGGCGTCGTCGTGGACCGTGGAACGGGCCGCGTCACGATGATGGCATCCGAGGAAGGCGGCACGGAAATCGAAGAGGTCGCGGCTGCGACTCCAGAGAAAATTTTCAAAGAGGCGATCGATCCGGCCATTGGCTTGACGCCGTTCCAGGCGCGTCGGTTAGCTTACGCCATTAACATTCCGAATGAGTTGGTAGGCAAAGCCGCGCAATTTATGCTGGCTTTATATGAAGCGTTTGTGGACAAAGATTGCTCCATCGCGGAGATCAATCCGCTGGTCGTTACGGGCGACGGCAATGTGTTGGCGCTTGACGCGAAGCTTAATTTCGATTCCAATGCGCTGTTCCGCCATAAGGATATTTTGGCTTTGCGCGATCTGGAGGAAGAGGATGAGAAGGAAATCGAAGCCTCGAAATTCGATCTCAGCTATATCGCGCTGGATGGCAACATCGGCTGCATGGTCAACGGGGCCGGTCTGGCGATGGCGACGATGGACATCATCAAATATTACGGCGGCGACCCGGCGAACTTCCTGGACGTTGGGGGCGGCGCTACGGCCGAGAAGGTCACGGAAGCGTTCAAAATCATTTTGTCGGACGCCAAGGTGAAGGGGATTTTCGTCAATATTTTCGGCGGGATCATGAAATGCGACGTCATCGCTTCGGGGATCGTGGAGGCAGCGAAGCAGGTTGGTTTGGACCGCCCGCTCGTCGTGCGCCTCGAGGGGACGAACGTCGATTTGGGCAAGCAAATTTTGGCCGAATCGGGACTTGCGATCGTTTCCGCGGACTCGATGGCGGACGGCGCACAGAAAATCGTAGCGCTTGTATCCTAATGGCCGCAGTGTAGAACGCAATCACCTATCCATAAGGGGAGGCTCGAAATATGAGTATTTTGGTCGATAAGAATACGAAGGTCATCACCCAGGGGATCACCGGGAAAACCGCGTTGTTCCACGCCAAAGGGGCGCTCGACTACGGCACGCAAATGGTCGGAGGGACGTCTCCGGGCAAAGGCGGCTCGAAGGTCGACATTACCTTGGAAAACGGCAAAATCGTTAGTCTGCCGGTGTTCAATACGGTTCGCGAAGCCAAGGAAGCGACCGGCGCTACCGCCAGCGTCATTTACGTACCGCCGGCATTTGCCGCCGATTCGATCCTGGAAGCCGTGGAAGCGGAACTGGATCTGGTCATTTGCATCACTGAAGGCATTCCGGTCCTCGACATGGTGAAGGTTAAACGATATATGGAAGGGAAAAAGACCGTTCTGATCGGCCCGAACTGTCCGGGCGTGATTACGCCGGGCGAATGCAAAATCGGCATTATGCCGGGGTATATCCATTTGCCGGGTCATGTCGGCGTTGTATCGCGCAGCGGCACATTAACGTATGAAGCGGTGCATCAGCTGACGACGCGCGGCATCGGCCAATCGTCGGCGGTCGGCATCGGCGGGGACCCGGTGAAGGGTTCGGAGTTCATCGACATTTTGCGCCGGTTTAATGACGACGACAACACGCATGCCGTGATCATGATCGGGGAAATCGGCGGTACGGCCGAAGAGGAAGCGGCAGAGTGGATCCAGAAGAACATGACGAAACCTGTCGTTGGGTTCATCGGCGGCGTGACGGCGCCTCCGGGCAAACGGATGGGCCATGCCGGCGCGATCATTTCCGGAGGCAAAGGCACGGCCAAGGAGAAAATCGCCAAGCTGGAGTCCTGCGGCATAAAGGTAGCGCCAACGCCGTCCGAAATGGGCGCAACGCTTGTCAGCGTTCTGGAGGAGCGCGGCATTCTGAATTTGTGCACGACACACTGATCTTTTTTTGATATAATCCAAACCAAAGGTAAGCAACCTTCTCAGCCGAATGCGGCTTGGAAGGTTGCTTTTTTTATTTTCGGAGGAGGGATTAGAGTGGAGAAGAAGTGGGTACTGGCGGGATTGCATGAATGCCCCGGGATTGGCTGGAAAACGCTGCAGCAGATCGTAGAATACGATGAGGACTGGGAGCATGCCTTAGCGTTTACCGCAGCCGATTGGATGGCACGGGGGCTGGATTCGGAGCTCGCGCTGCACCTGTCGGAACGGTTCACCGCCGGCTGGATTGAAGCCCGAATGGAACAACTTTGCCTCAAAGGCATACAGGTGATTACAAGACTGGATTCGGAGTATTCTATTCTAATGAAGGAGACCGCTCGGCCGCCCTGGGTTTTGTATGCCCTTGGTGACGTGCGTTTGCTTAACAGCCTTTCCGTAGCGATGGTTGGCACACGTTTGCCGACCGCCTATGGGCGCAAGGTAGCCGCTGATTTGGCAGGAGAACTTGGCGCTCGCGGAATCACCGTCGTTAGCGGGATGGCTCGGGGGATTGACGGGGTTTGCCATGAAGCGGTCTTGCAGGCAGGTGGGCCAACCTTGGCCGTATTAGGCACCGCCATCGACATTGCGTATCCCCCGGAGCATATATCACTGTACCGCCGGATTACCGAGCAAGGCCTCATCGTTTCGGAATATCCGATCGGCACGCCGGGCCATCCCGGGATGTTTCCGCAGCGCAACCGGATCATCGCGGGGATCAGCCGGGGCACCGTGGTTGTGGAGGCCGATGCCCGCAGCGGTTCGCTGATCACGGCGGATTGGGCGCTGGAGGCCAATCGCGACCTGTTTGCCGTCCCTGGTCCGGTTACCTCGCCGAAAAGCCGGGGTACATTGTCGCTGCTGAAGCAGGGAGCAGCCAAAATCGTGACCGAAGCCAAGGATATCTGGGAGGAATACGAAGCCTTTTTGCCAGCCGCGATGGAGTCTCAAAAGGAAGCGTTAACAGGAAACAAGTTGACAGATGAGGAGCGCCGCATATACCATATGTTGGAGCAGGGCATCGCGAGTTTCGATGATTTGCTCGTGCAGACCGGGTGGGATTTTGGACTTTTACATTCAGTTCTGTTATCTTTAATCATGAAAAAAACGGCGGTTCAACTCCCCGGCTCCGTGTACCAGTTAATATAGTCCATTCCTAACCAAGAGTGGCCCGAATATATGACTATATGAGAGGTAGTTCAAAAAGTCATCCTTAGATCACGAAGTAAAATCAAGAAGATGATTCGACATCGAAGCTAGAATTCATCCGGGCCTTCCGTTGCTCACGTAGCCTTGCCTACGCTGCGCTACTCGGTCCCTAGCTTCATCCAACCTTCTCGGTGCCGAAAAGCTGACTTTTTGAACTCGATTTAAATGGATTGAAAGTTTCGTATTGTTTGAGAGGAGGACGAACCTGTGGCGGATTCACTCGTCATCGTGGAATCGCCTGCCAAGGCGAAAACGATTGGCAAATACTTAGGCAGTAAATACATCGTGAAAGCCTCAATGGGTCATGTTCGCGATTTGCCCAAGAGCCAAATTGGGGTTGAAGTAGAGAACGACTTCAGTCCGAAGTATATTACGATCCGTGGGAAGGGTTCCGTATTAAAAGAATTAAAAGATGCCAGCAAAAAAGTGAAAAAAATCTATCTGGCAGCCGACCCCGATCGCGAAGGAGAAGCGATTGCCTGGCATCTGGCCCACGTCCTGGACGTGGACGAAACGGAAACATGCCGCGTCGTCTTCAATGAAATTACGAAGCAGGCGGTCAAGGACGCGTTCAAAACCCCGCGCAGAATCAACATGGATCTGGTGAACGCGCAGCAGGCCCGGCGGATTTTGGACCGGCTGGTCGGCTACAAGGTGAGCCCGCTGCTGTGGAAGAAGATCAAAAAAGGACTGTCGTTTGGCCGCGTACAGTCGGTAGCGGTGAAAATCATCTTGGACCGGGAAAACGAAATCTCCGAGTTTGTTCCGGAAGAATACTGGAGCATTACGGCGAAGCTGAAGACCGGGGATGCTGCTTTCGAGGCAAAGTTCCATCAATTTCAGGGCCAGAAGCTGGAGCTGCAAAGCGAACAGCAGGTTCAGGAAATTTTGAAATCGATCGAGAAAGCCAAGTTCAGCGTGGCCGACGTGAAGGAAAAAGAACGCCTCCGCCATCCGGCGGCGCCGTTTACGACCAGTTCCCTGCAGCAGGAGGCGGCCCGGAAGCTGAATTTCCGCGCAGCGAAGACGATGTCGGTCGCCCAGCAGCTGTATGAAGGGGTTGACCTCGGCAAAGAGGGGACCGTCGGTCTTATCACTTATATGCGTACGGACTCGACGCGAATCGCCGCCTCGGCGCAAGAGGAAGCGAAGGAATATATCCTGGGCAAATTCGGAGAGGCGTATGCTCCCGAAACGCCGCGGCAATATTCCAAAAAAGCGGCAAGCGCACAGGATGCCCACGAAGCGATCCGCCCGACCTCGGCGATGCGCGATCCGGAATCGGTCAAGGAATTCACCAGCCGCGACCAATACCGGCTGTATAAATTGATTTGGGACCGATTTATGGCCAGCCAAATGACCTCTGCCGTGTTGGATACGTTGTCGGTCGATATCGCCGCCGGCGAGGCGACGTTCCGTGCCGTTGGTTCGAAAATCCGTTTTCCAGGCTTCATGAAGGTGTATGTGGAAGGCAACGATGACGGGAACGCCAATGAAGACGACAAGTTCCTGCCGCCTCTGCAAAAAGGGGAAGAGTTGGTTAAAGAATCGATCGAACCGAAGCAGCATTTCACCCAGCCGCCCCCTCGCTACACGGAGGCACGTTTGGTCAAAACGTTGGAGGAGCTCGGGATCGGTCGACCCAGTACGTATGCCCCAACGTTGGAGACGATTCAAAAACGCGGTTACGTGGCCATCGAGGAGAAGAAGTTCGTCCCTACCGAATTGGGCGAGCTCCTCATTGAGCAGACGGAGCAGTTCTTCCCGGAGATCCTCGACGTCGAGTTTACGGCTCATATGGAGGAAGACCTCGACCATGTCGAGGAAGGCTCCGAGGATTGGGTCAGAGTGCTTGGCGAATTTTATGAATCGTTCGAGAAGCGACTTCGTGTCGCCGAGGAAGAAATGAAGGAAGTCGAAATCGAAGACGAAGTCTCCGATGAAATTTGCGAAAAATGCGGGAAACCGATGGTTTATAAATTGGGACGCTTTGGGAAGTTCCTGGCTTGTTCGGGATTCCCGGATTGCCGCAATACCAAACCGATCGTCAAGGACATCGGCGTCACTTGCCCGAAATGCAAAGAGGGCCATGTCGTCGAACGCCGCAGCAAAAAAGGACGGGTCTTCTACGGCTGCGACCGTTATCCGGAGTGCGATTTCGTCTCATGGGATAAACCGTCGCCTAAGCCTTGTCCGAAGTGTGGTTCCTTGCTTGTAGAGAAGCGGAACAAGCAAGGCGGGAAGCTGCAGTGCACCGCTTGCGACTACGTGGAAGCGATCGAGGAGAACGACGACGGACTGGATGATTAAGAGAGCTTGCAATAACATTGCAGGCCAAACACAACTTAGAAACTCAGCAAGGGATTTTGGGGGGATTAGAGAATGACGAATAAAGTAACGGTCATTGGCGCGGGACTGGCCGGCAGTGAAGCGGCTTGGCAGATCGCGAGCCGAGGCATCCCCGTCGTGTTGTACGAGATGCGTCCGGTGGTGAAAACCCCGGCGCATCATACCGATAAATTCGCCGAGCTGGTCTGCAGCAACTCGCTGCGGGCGAACGGCTTGACGAACGCGGTTGGCGTTCTAAAAGAAGAGATGCGGATGTTGAACTCGCTGGTGCTTGGCGCGGCGGACCGTAACGCGGTACCGGCCGGCGGGGCGCTGGCGGTCGACCGGGACGGATTCTCCGGGGAGATCACCCGCACGCTGCGGGAGCACCCGCTGATCGAAGTGGTAAATGAGGAAATCACGGAGATTCCGACGGAAGGAATCGTCGTGATCGCGACCGGTCCGCTGACGTCTCCTGCTTTATCGGAGCAGATCCGGCGTTTGACCGGCGAGGATTATTTTTACTTCTACGATGCCGCCGCTCCGATTGTGGAGAAGGAATCGATCGATATGAATAAAGTATACTTAGCTTCTAGGTATGACAAAGGCGAGGCGGCTTATCTCAATTGTCCGATGACCGAAGAGGAATTCGACGCATTCTATGACGCGTTAATTAACGCGGAAGTGGCGCAGCTGAAGGACTTCGAGAAGGAAGTGTATTTCGAAGGCTGCATGCCGATCGAAATCATGATGCGCCGCGGCAAGCAGACGGCATTGTTCGGACCGATGAAGCCGGTTGGCCTCGTGAATCCGCATACCGGCAAGCTCCCTTACGCCGTCGTGCAGTTGCGTCAGGATAACGCGGCCGGCACATTGTACAACCTGGTAGGTTTCCAGACCCATTTGAAATGGGGCGAGCAGAAGCGCGTGTTCTCCATGATCCCGGGTCTCGAAAATGCCGAGTTCGTGCGGTACGGCGTGATGCACCGCAACACGTTCATCAACTCGCCGAAGCTGATGATGCCGACGTATCAGCTGAAGGCACGGCCAACGCTGTTCTTCGCCGGCCAAATGACCGGCGTTGAGGGTTACGTCGAGTCCGCCGCGTCTGGCCTGATCGCCGGGATCAACGCCGCGCGTGCCGCCGCCGATGCCGAGGGCATCGTCTTCCCCGAGGATACGACGCTCGGCAGCATGGCACGGTACATCACCACCGCGGACTTCGAGCACTTCCAGCCGATGAACGCCAACTTCGGCCTGTTCCCGAAGCTGGACACCCGCTATCGCAAGAAAGCGGAGAAGAACGAAGCGCTCGCACAGCTCGCGCTCAATAGCTTGCGATCCTTTATGGCAGAAGAACGGTTGGGTTAAACCACCGTTTTTTTGCAATTTAGGGGGCAAACGAGTTATGCTGAAATCAAGAACGTTCATACACATAGAAATAGTAAGCGAATCCCGAAGGGAGAGCGTTCCACGCACGAAGTCAAGCGCATCCCCGAAGGGGACAGCGAGCAGGAGCGCCACAGTCGATCCCACGTTCTTCCAATGTTCCAGGTAACCCGGGAGAACCCAAAGTAAGACGTACCCGAAGGGGGAAAAGCGTTCCACGCACGAAGTCAAGCGCATCCCCGCAGGGGACAGCGGCTCAGGAGCGCCTCAGTCGATCGCACGTTCTTCCGATGTTCCAGGTAACCCAGGAGAACCCAAAGTGAGACGTACCCGAAGGGGGAAAAGCGTTCCGAGCACGAAGTAGAGCGCATCCCCGCAGGGGACAGCGTTTCAGGAGCGCCTCAGTCGATCACACGTTCTCCCCCTTGCGGGAGTCCAGAGGGCAGCAGGCCCTCGGGCGCCCTCCCTTACGGTAAGGGAGGGATGGGGAGGGTTGAGATTCAAGAAAGGAAGTGCCAAAACACTCATGGATCTAACTTTTCACGCCACAACAATTTGCGCTGTACGACATAATGGCAAAGGGGCCATCGCCGGTGACGGGCAAGTTACGTTTGGGCAGAACGTCGTGATGAAGCAGACGGCGAAGAAAGTACGCCGGTTATACCGCGGGCAAGTGGTGGCTGGTTTTGCCGGCTCGGTTGCTGATGCCATTACGTTATTCGAAAAATTCGAAGGCAAGCTGGAGGAGCACCAAGGCAACTTGCAGAGAGCTGCTGTCGAGCTAGCCAAGGATTGGCGGCAAGATCGTGTGCTGCGCAAGCTGGAGGCATTGATGATCGTGATGGACAAATCCGGTATGCTGCTGATTTCCGGCGGCGGGGAAATTATCGAGCCGGATGACGATGTGTTGGCAATCGGGTCAGGCGGCAACTTCGCGTTGTCGGCTGCACGGGCGCTCAAACGTCATGGCCAGGGTCTTGAAGCCAAAGATATTGCTCGAGAATCCCTTCAGATTGCTTCGGAAATTTGTGTCTATACCAACAATAACATTATTGTTGAGGAGCTTTGAGGTTCCGTTGAAACTATCGTGTTCAGGGGGGACGAATCATGACCGATAAAAATTTAACGCCCAGACAAATCGTGGCTGAATTGGATAAATACATCGTAGGGCAAAAGCAAGCTAAAAAATCGGTTGCTGTCGCTCTGCGTAACCGGTACCGGCGTAGTCTTCTCCGGGAAGAGGTTCAGGATGAGATCGTGCCGAAGAACATTCTGATGATCGGGCCGACCGGTGTGGGGAAAACGGAAATTGCCCGCCGGCTCGCCAAGCTCGTCGGTGCCCCATTTATTAAAGTGGAAGCGACGAAGTTCACCGAGGTCGGTTATGTTGGCCGGGACGTCGAGTCGATGGTGCGCGATCTGATCGAAACGGCGATCCGTACCGTGAAGCTGGAGCGAACCGAAAAGGTGAAGGACAAGGCCGAAGAGCTTGCGAATGAACGTCTGGTTCACATTCTGGTGCCTTCCGAAAGCAAAGCCAAAGGGGTGCGTAATCCCTTTGAAATGTTATTCGGGGGAGGCAACGGAAACGGCACTCCTGACCAGGAGCAGCCGGAAGAAGATGGTACGCTGACGGAACGTCGCCGTCAAGTACGGTTCAAATTGCTGGCCGGCCAAATGGAGAATGATATCGTGGAAGTCGAAGTAGAGGACAATGCGCCAACGATGATGGATATGTTCGCAGGTCAAGGGAACGACCAGCTCGGCATGAACATGCAGGAAATGTTCGGCAACCTTCTACCGAAACGGACGAAGAAGAGAAAGCTGACGGTCAAAGAAGCCCGCAAGGTACTGACGCAGGAGGAAGCAGCTAAGCTGATCGATCAGGACGATTTGATTCAAGAAGCCGTCACGCGAGCGGAGCAAACCGGGATCATCTTTATTGACGAAATCGATAAGGTTGCCAGTCGAGGTCAAGGTTCGGGGCCGGACGTTTCCCGTGAGGGCGTGCAGCGCGATATTCTGCCCATCGTGGAAGGCTCAACGGTCATGACTAAATACGGACCGATTAAAACCGACTACATTTTGTTTATCGCAGCGGGGGCTTTCCATATTGCTAAGCCATCTGATTTGATCCCCGAGCTGCAAGGGCGTTTTCCGATTCGGGTTGAGCTGAGCAGCTTATCGCTGGAGGATTTTGTATCGATCTTGACCGAGCCGGAGAACGCTTTGACCAAACAGTACATCGAACTGCTGCGCACGGAAAATCTAGAAATTGAGTTTTCGGACGCAGCGATCCATGAAATCGCTCGTATTGCGGCTTCGGTTAATACGAATACCGAAAACATTGGAGCCAGACGGCTGCATACGATCCTCGAGAAGCTGCTGGAGGACCTGTCCTTTGAAGCTCCAGAGCTGACGCTCGAGAAAATGGTGATCACTCCGGAATACGTAAAGGAAAAACTAGGAAATATTGCCCAGGATCGAGACCTTAGTCAATTTATTTTGTAAATCCATCTGATTCGAATCAGAAATGGATATTTACAAGCTAGGACCTGATCCGTTTTTCACAATATTGTAAAAACTCAGGCCACTTCGCCATCTTAGGCGGGTGGTCTTTATTTATTCCTAGAAAGGTGATTGATTTTAATAGATATGGATGATGTTGGTTTTTGACGATTATTATGTAAAATTTTCATTTTTGACCAAAAACGATGTCAAAGTCATGAAAGATAGGGCTTTTTTCTTATTGTAATAATGTCGAATCTCCTTGAAACTTAGGATATATGACATTATTAAACAGCATTCATGTCTAGGACGTAAGAAAGACAATTAAAAGACAATAATTAGCAAAAAAAATGTCGAAAAAAGAGGATTTGTCTATTGTTTGTAGAATCATTAATGATTAAGATCGAATGAGACTAAGGGGGGAACTAATGTGCAGTTGTTGAATGGGGTGGGATTTGACAGGCTTGATACCGCGATTCAGGCCGCAAATCTTCGGCAAGGGGTTATCTCCAATAATATTGCGAACGTGGACACCCCTTACTTTAAAAGATCCAGCGTGTCTTTTGAAAGCATGCTGCAAGCAGAGATGAACGACGGTATGCCTGCGCTCCAAGGAAGGAGAACGAACGTGAGGCATTTCGTTATAGGTCCAACGAACGAGGTTCCTGGACCGGTCGTTGGCACGGATCAGAGCACGGCAATGAACAACAACCAGAATAACGTCGATATCGACAGCGAAATGACAAAACTTGCCGAAAATCAACTGAGATATAACGCTTATGTCGAGCAAATGAATTATTTGATTAAAATGAAGCGTACCGCCGTTGAAGGGAGATAATCGGCATTGAATATCAATGACAGTTTTGGGATTAGTTCTTCCGCATTAACCGCACAACGTCTTCGTATGGACGTGATTTCCTCTAATATCGCTAATGCCGATACGACTCGGGCCAAGATTGAGGACGGCAAAGCTGTTCCTTACCGGCGCAAAACGGTTGTTATGGCACCCAAGGAGATGGATTTCGATCGTGCCTTGAATTCGGCTATGGGTAAGGATGCGAGTAGCCAAGGGGTAAAAATCACGAAAATTCAAGAAGATGCCTCGCCATTTAAACCGGTTTACAACCCGACACATCCTGATGCAGACAGTGAAGGGTATGTCTATATGCCGAATGTCGATGTTTTGAAAGAGATGGTAGACATGATTTCGGCAACCCGCTCTTATGAAGCTAACGTTACGGCGCTTAACGCCAGCAAAGCGATGTTTACCAAAGCCTTGCAAATCGGTAAATAGACTAGAAAAGATAACATAATTCGTAGTTAGGAGTGTTGCACGTTGATCGAGAGAATGAGTTTTGACTCCTTAAAGCCGGTGACAGGAACGCAAACGTCCGGCAATGCGCAGAATCTCACGCCTGCGGAATCCATGAAGCAATTCAGTTCTTTTCTTAGTGACGCGCTGGACGGAGTTGCTGCGCAGGAAACCAATGCACAACAGGTGAATAGCCAGTTTCTGTTAGGGAAAGTAAATGCCGATGAGATGATGATCGCCTCGGAGCAAGCCTTGTTAAGTTTGCAGCTGACTACGCAAGTCCGGAATAAAGTGATAGAAGCTTATCAAGAGATTATGCGTACGCAAATTTAAGGACTGAACATGCTCGGATGAGGTGACATTGTGAATGAGAGAATTACACAGTACCGAGATCGAATGCTAGGGTACTGGAACCAATTTGGTAAAAAACAAAAAACATTTATTATCGCAACCGTAACTTTTGCGCTGCTCGCCATCATCCTGCTGACGATCCAATTTTCCAAAACGGAATATGACGTGGCATTTACCGGCCTCGATTCAACCGATGCGGCAGGAATCATCAATTACCTAGAATCCAGCGGGGTTCCGTACAAGCTGGGACCGGATGGTTCCACGATCTCGGTGCCTAGCAAGGAAGCAGCACGGGTTAAGGTCGATGTCGGTTCGCAAGGGATCGTACAGAGTGGGTCAATCGGTTTGGATGCCTTTAATGAGAGTTCTTCCTTAATCGGCATGACCGACAATGAATTTAACGTGAAGTATAAAACCGCCATTAACGGCGAAGTTGAAAAACTGCTGAAGCGCATGCAGGGAATCAATGACGCTAAGGTGCTTCTCAACCTTCCAGCGGAGAATGTATTCGCCAGCCCGGAAGACCAGGAGAAGGCGTCGGCTTCGATCGTCCTCTCGTTCAAGCCAGGGTACCGGCCGAATCAGGAAGCCATCGACGGGTATTTCAATTTGGTAAAGACTTCGGTTCCGAATTTGCCGGTAGAGAATATCTCGCTTTCGTCGAGTGATGACACCGTATTGTTGCCAAGTGGACAAGGTGGAGCAACGGGGTCGTTAACCACGGCGGTTCAGGAGAACATGGCCCTGCAGAAGAAATTCGAAAGCGATGTTCGCCAAAGCGTGAAGCAGTTCCTTTCCAGACTAACCGGTCCGGACAAAATCGAAGTGCTGGTTGCTTCAAAGCTGAATTTTGACCAGGTTAGCCAGAAGGATAATCTTGTAACACCGGTGGATACCGAAAATATGAAAGGGATCGAAATTAGCGCACAAAAAGTGCAGAAGAGCTATACTGGAGCGGCTAGTCCGACTAGCGGAGTTCCAGGTACCGGTCAAGAAGACGTCGTTAATTATCCTTCAGCAGAAACAAGCGGGGGATCGTCTTCGGAAGAGAGCTCGTCGACAATCAACTATGAAGTTAATCGGATTACGAAGGATATTATCGCTAGTCCATACGTTATAAAGGATTTAACCATTAACGTGGCTGTTGAACCACCAGTTGGTCAAGATACTTTGGATGAGAATACGCAGTCCGCGATTGAAAATATCTTAAAAAACATCGTCGGTTCCTACCTGGCAGATTCGGGTACTACCTATACAGACGAAGAATTGCAGAAAAAAGTTTCAGTGTTGTCCCAGCCATTCCATTCGGACGCGACCCAAACCAGCGGTTTGAGTTTGTCGAGCCCGTTGGTCTGGGGTGTGGGGGGAGCGGCTCTGCTGGCACTGGCAGGTCTCGGAATCGTCTTGTTCCGCCGCCGCAAGAAAGCGACGGAAGCGGAAGAAGATCTCGCTTTGCCGCTTACGCCGGAATTCCCGTCCATTAATCTGGATACGGTCACGAATGAAAACCAAGTGCGCAAACAACTGGAAACGTTGGCCAAGAAGAAGCCTGACGAATTCGTTAACTTGCTTCGCACCTGGCTGGCTGATGAATAGAGGTGAACGCATTGTCAAAAACATCGAGCCCGGGTTTAAGCGGGAAGCAGAAGGCAGCCATATTGTTGATTACGTTAGGGCCCGAGGTGTCAGCGCAAATTTTCAAGCACTTGCGGGATGATGAGATCGAGCAGCTCACCCTGGAGATCGCCAACGTTCGTAAAGTCGACGGCACGGAAAAAGAAATGATTATGGCGGAGTTTCACCAGATCTGCCTTGCTCAGGAGTATATCACCCAGGGCGGCATTAATTACGCCAAGGAAATTCTGGAGAAAGCGCTGGGCCAATCGAAGGCGGTGGATATCATCAACCGCCTGACCGCAACTTTGCAGGTCCGGCCTTTCGATTTTGCCCGTAAGGCAGATCCGAATCAAATTCTCAACTTTATTCAGAACGAAAACGCGCAAACAATCGCTTTGGTTTTGTCCTACTTGCAATTCGAACAAGCGGCTGCCATCCTGTCTTCGCTTCCGCAGGAGAAGCAGGCAGAGGTCGCGAGAAGAATCGCGGTTATGGACAGTACTTCACCGGAGGTCATTGCTCAGGTCGAACGCGTGCTGGAACAGAAGCTCTCCGCAACGGTTACGCAGGATTACACCAGCGCTGGCGGTATCGAGTCCATTGTACAGATTCTGAATGGGGTCGACCGGGGAACCGAAAGAACCATCCTCGACTCGCTGGAAATCCAGGATCCCGAGTTGGCCGAAGAAATCAAAAAGCGGATGTTCGTCTTCGAGGATATCGTCAACATCGACAATCGTTCGATCCAACGAATTATCCGCGATATCGAGAACGCCGATTTGCAGCTTGCCCTCAAAGTGGCCAGCGAAGAAGTCCGCGAGGCCGTCTTCCGCAATATGTCGAAACGGATGTCCGAGACATTCAAGGAAGAAATGGAATACATGGGGCCGGTGCGGTTGCGTGATGTGGAAGAGGCACAAACCCGCATCGTAGCTACGATCCGCAGACTGGAAGAAGCCGGTGAGATCATTATCGCCCGCGGCGGAGGAGATGACATCATTGTCTAATTTGATCAAGGTGTCTCAATACGTACCGGTTGAAATCTTAAAACAGCTGAATTTGGCGAAGGTTCATACGTCTGCCGAAGACTTGTCCTCCGCTCAAGCGCACCAACCGGCCAATCATGGCCCTTCCGCCGAAGATCTTGCGGCAGAAGAAACCAGAAGGCAGATGTTGGTCGACGCCAAGGAGTTTGCCGAACGTCAGGTCAGGGAAGCGGCGGAGCAAGCGGAACGCATGTTGGCCGAAGCCCGCGAGCAAATCGAAACCTGGTGGCAAGAACGTCGCGAGCAGGATGAGCACATGATCGAAGCCTTAAAGGCCGAGGGTTTCAGCCAAGGCTATGAGGAAGGGAAAGCTCAGGCCGAGGCTACGATGCGCGCCAGGATCGACGAGATGATGAACGAAGCCGGTTCGGTGCTGCAGCAGGCTTATGTCGAGAAAGAACGCATCATTCAGGAAGCCGAGCCGTTTCTGGTCGAATTAAGCTGCGCGATTGCCGAGAAGGTCATCGACAAGCAGCTTGAGCTTGAACCGGAATACGCCATGGATCTGATCAAGAAGAGCCTGTCGCGTAAACGCGAGCAAGGAATCCTGACGTTGTGCGTATCGCCAAGCGACTTTGCTTTCGTACAGGCTGCGAGGGAAGAGCTCAGCTTAGCCATCGATTCCCAGGCTGAACTTCAGATCTTGCCGGATCCGACCGTGAAGGATCGAGGCTGCGTGATTCGCTCCTCCTTCGGCAGCGTTGACGCCAGAATCGATACGCAGTTATCGGAGATCAAAAAAGAATTATTGCGGGTTTCTCTGCAAACGGAGGAGCGGGGTCAAGCGAATGACGATTTTGAACGCTGAACGTTATATCGATCATCTCAGGCAGCTTGATCCGATCCGAATTAATGGGAAGGTGACGCAGGTCATTGGTCTTATGGTCGAATCCGAAGGTCCGGACGCCAGCATTGGCGATCTGTGCTATATCTATCCGAGTAAAGCGGCTCAACCGCTGCAAGCAGAGGTCGTCGGGTTTCGCGACAACAAGGTGCTGCTGATGCCGCTGGGCGAGCTGCAGGCGATCGGACCCGGATGCGACGTCGTCGGGACCGGCAAGCCGCTGACCGTTCAAGTGGGATCCGAACTGCTGGGGAAAGTGTTGGACGGTTTGGGTCAACCGCTGGATGGGTCGCTGCTGCCATCGCGAATGGGGCATTACTCGACCTACAACAAACCGATGAATCCGCTGAATCGCCCGCGGGTTGCCGAACCCATCGGCATCGGGGTGAGGGCCATCGATGGGTTGCTGACGATCGGCAAAGGCCAGCGGGTGGGAATATTCGCCGGCTCCGGGGTCGGAAAGAGCACCTTGATGGGCATGATCGCCCGCAACACCTCGGCGGACGTTAACGTGATCGCGCTCGTTGGGGAGCGGGGGCGCGAAGTGCTCGATTTCATTGAGCGGGACCTCGGTCCCGAGGGCTTGGAACGCTCCGTCGTTGTCGTGGCAACGTCCGATCAACCGGCTTTGATCCGGATGAAGGGCGCGTTGATAGCAACGACAATCGCTGAGTACTTCCGCGACCGCGGCCTTAACGTCATGCTGATGATGGATTCCGTTACACGCTATGCGATGGCGCTGCGCGAGGTCGGCCTCGCCGTCGGGGAACCGCCTGCAATGCGCGGATATACCCCGTCTGTGTTTGCCGCTTTGCCGAAGCTCATGGAACGGGCAGGGACCGGCCCGACCGGTTCGATCACCGCTTTCTACACCGTGCTCGTTGACGGCGACGATATGAACGAACCCATCGCCGACGCAGTTCGAGGAATATTGGACGGGCATATCGTCCTGAACCGCGGGATCGCGAATAAGGGACATTTTCCCGCAATCGATGTTCTGGCCAGTATTAGCCGGGTGATGAAGGATATCGTTTCGGATGAGCAAAACGAAGCGGCCGAAAATCTGAAACGGCTGATGGCCGTTTATAAGGATTCCGAGGATTTGATAAATATCGGCGCGTATCAACCGGGTTCCAACGCGGATATCGACGAAGCGATCGGCGCGATCCAAGGGATATGGAGCTTTACGAAGCAGAGGGTGAATGAGAAAGTCACGCTCGCCGAAGTTCAGGAACGGTTAATTTCCGAATTCGCAAGGAGTTGAAACGTAAAGCATGAAGTTCCGTTACGTCTATCAAAAAGTAGTAGATTTGAAATCCAACGAAAAGACGCAGGCCGAGTGGATCCTGTCTGCTGCCGTTGGCCAGCTGCAGTCGGAACAACGTTCGCTCGAGCAGTTGCTGGAGGAGAAGGCCAATACCGCGGCGGTGATCGCAGCCGAAGCGGAGAATACCGCCTCCATGATCAAACTGCAGGAACTTCAACGATATATGGACTTTATCGACCAGGCGATCGAACGGAAGATAGCCGATATCCGTATAGCCGAACAGAATGTAGAGCACAAAAAGACGGTTTTGAAGGGAAAAATGCTGGACGAAAAGGTATGGCTTAAAGCGAAAGAGAAAGCCATGGACAAATTTCAGCACGAAATGCTTCTTCGGGAACAAAACGAGCTGGATGAAATGGCCACGGTCCGGTTCGCCATGAGAGCCCGATAAAGAAAGCGGGCGCCCATACGGTTGTTCGAAGTCCAGCGGTATGATGTCAAGTCCTAGATTCGAGTAAATTGGAAATTTTCTATGTGAAAAGTGCTTTGAGTCTAGAAAAATGACAATATCAAACTAATCCCAGCCCAAATCAAGGATAATTCCAGATTTTTACTGGGAATGAGTAAGGACTTTGGCAAAGGGGGCGTCAATCCTTCGCAGTCGTTACCTTCTTCCGTGGCGTATAGAGTTGGCCGTTGCGTAGCAGCACATCGACCAGACGCACAAGTTTTCTTGCCGTTAAGACGAGGGCGCGTTTGTGTTGGTGCTTAGGAACTTCTTTGTACTTCTTCCGGTAATACTCACCGAATTCCTCATCGCGGTTTTTCACCGAGTTGGCAGCTTCAACCAGGTAATAGCGAAGGAATCGGTTGCCGGATTTAATGCGTTTGGTATCTTCGGCTTCAAAAGGGCCAGACTGATGTTTACGCCAGGAAAGGCCGGCATACTTGGCCACAGCCGCTTGATCACTGAAGCGATCGATGTCTCCAATCTCCGCGAGGATACCGGCGGCATACACCCGGTCAATCCCAGGGATGGAGCGCAAGCATTTGGATTCAGGCAGGCCTTCGAGAATGCGCTCTATGGCTTTGTCCAAATCTTTGAGCTGTGCCTGGATGCTTCGAATCACTTGAATGGATGTGCCAAGCACCAGGTCGATGGAGTCCTCAACCACTTTGGAAAGTCGATAAGAGGCTCTGGCAGCCTTCTGAATGCAGCGTGCGACGTTCTCCGGATCAGGGAAGCGATTGCGTCCCTTGTCCCTTAAATAGTCGGCCAATTCGGCGACATCCATCGTGGCAATGTCGTCAAGGCTGTACTTCTCGGAGAGCATCTCCATGAGCGCGTGACCGAATACCGAGCTGTCTACTTCGGTCGTAAAGGCGTTGCACTTGTAGAACAGGTTCTGCAAAAAATATTGCTTCTCACGCGCCAGGTTGTGGATCAGGTGGAATCGCATGCGCGTGAGGCGCTGGAGCGCAACATATTGCTCTTGCATGACGATGGTGGTGGTCAATCGTCCAAAGCGCAAGCGATCCGCAATCACCCAGGCATCAAGACGGTCGGTCTTGTCCATATCCGGGTAGGCTTCTCTGAATTTGCTGACCAGCTTCGGGTTGATGGTGAACACTTTGGCTTTACGGGCTTTGAGCGCCGGATCCTCATGCATGAACATGGCAGGATGCCAGCTGTAGACCGAAGTCGCTTCAAGGCCAATGTGAATCTCGGAAGACGAATGCTTGTCCGCTACAGCGACGATGCGATCTCTCAGATGAGAAGCGCCGTCGAGATTATTCTTGACGGTGAGCGTTTCCAGCTTGTCTCCGTCGGGATTCATAAAGCACGCTTCCAGTTCTTGTGAGCTGACGTCAATACCGACAAATAACTTCAAATGGAGTTCCTCCTTTCTGTTGAGGGATTCAGGGAATGGACGCTCCGGGATGCCTCCGGCGCACACGCAGATCAATCACCCTCGCCTATGAGAACACACTTCAGTCCATGAGCTGCCCCGGCACTGCTATAGCCGGGCATGGGTTGCCGAAGGGAACAGCCAGCGGGTAAGAAGTTCAGACGTGTACCGGAGAAACAGACTTTTAATGTAGACGTGGCTACAGGAGGGATACGAATTTCCCCGAATGGACCCTAAGTTCCATTGTCCAGAGACATTCCAGAAAGTCCAGTCCCCATTCAATTTTCAAAGAACGATTTGCTGGAAAATTTCAAGGAATCTCTCCAGCCCCTACGGGGCTGGAAGCTGAAAGAAAAGAGCTTTCAAAAGATACTATACGAGGAGGGATAGAGATGGCAAAAACAGTGCTGGACGAAGAATTGGAGGAAGAGTCGGGGGGCGGATTTTCGCGTTTTCTATTCTTTATGACCCCCATTCTTTTTACGGTCGTACTGTTGGGCGTGCTACTAACATTATTCAACATCGACTTCCGCAATACGTTGATCGATTTGGGAAACCGGATTCCTGTCGTGAAAAACTTGGTCCCGGATCCGAAGGCCACCGAGGATGAGCTGAAGCAAACTGCGGAGGATGAGGAAAAGCAACAGGAGAGTACCGACGCCACCGTGAAGGAGCTTAAAGATCAACTGGCGCAACAACAAGCGGAGCTGCAAACGGCAACACAGCAAGCGGCAGAGCAGCAGAAGAAGGCTAAAGAACTGCAGGATCAGTTAACCGCAGCCCAACAGGAAGCGAACGATCAACAGCAAACGGCGGAAGCGGAAGCTTACCAGAAGGAAGTTAAGAAGCTGGCCAATCTGTATGCGGAAATGAGCCCGAGCAAAGCCGCGGCGATTTTCGATAAGCTGACGACGGAAGAGACGCTGCAAATGCTGAGCGTGATGAGTAACGAAAGTAAAGTGGCTATTTTGGAAAAGATGGATCCGCAAAAGGCAGCCGATATTTCGATCAAGCTAAAGGATGTGAAGACGTCCGAGGACTTGGCGATCGCTGCGCTGCAATCCAGGCTGAAGATGGAAGCTGCTGCCGATACAGCAGCAACGAGTACCGGCACAGGGCTGGATGACACCGAACTCAGTCAGACTTTCTCGTCAATGGCAGCGGAAGATGCCGCCAAACTGGTGCTGCAAACGTATAAGCTGAATCCGGAAAAGGGACTGAAAATCATGAAGTCCGTGAATGGAGCCACCCGTTCGAAGATTTTGGCGGAAATGGCGAAGTCTGACGAGAAGACTTCGGTGAAGATCTTGAATCAGCTGGTAGGCAAGTAAATGCTGATGGCAATATGAACTTGAAAGGAGGTGAGAACAAGATGAGTCAAACCGTAACCCAAGTGAATGTAAACAAAGCCGGATCCGCCAATTCGTTATGGTATGGATCGACAGGGAAGACCGAAGCCGGGCAAAATGCAGCCTTGTCTTTTGACCAGAAGCTCCTCGCCATGCTGCTTGGCAATGCCCAGCCGCAGGAAGGACAAACTGCTTCCCAGCTCTTGATGTTAGCCGGATTGCAGAAGAACGCCGAGGCCGCACCTTCCGATGAAGTGCAGAGTACGCTGGCGGCCATGATCGAAGGCTTGCTGCAGCAACTGCCGAAGTTGGACGATACACTTCAAGCGGACCCATCGTTGATGGCGGCACTGCAAGGCTGGCTGCAAAATGTCCAAACCTTATTGCAGCCGACGAACACGCCTCAAATGGCAGGAGCGGCGGCTGAAGATGTCAATGTACTTCCGGCGCTGGCACAGCAGCCGGAGACGATGCGTTTTGCGGTTCAAGACGCTTTGATGCAATTGTTGGCAGCTGCGGGATCCAATGCCGATGCCGTCAAGCTGACAGCGAGTGCGCAAGGGCAAGCCGGAGCGATGCTGGATGCGCTGCAAGGAATGCTGGATTCCCTCTCTGAGACGTCGGACATGAAGATGAATGGCGGCAAAGGAACCGATTCGGTTGGAAGCCATCCGCGAATCCTGACGACGGATCCAGGTGCAGGAGCTAACCCGCAAGGCAACTCTAGCCAGCACGGGGATACGTTGGCCCGGGGGGATGCACAGGCCGCTCAGCCTAGCACCAAAACCGGCAGCAATACGTCCGCAATTCACTTCAGCAGCCAGGCACTGGAATCGGAAACGGCAATCGACGGCTTAACGGTTGAACCCAAAGAACAGGAGGATTCCGTTCCGACGGGACAAATCGTGACCGCAGGGCAACTTGCGATCCGGGACAGCGGCATGATATCCGTAAAACATGCAGCAAAACCGGTTCCGGTTGAGCATTTCGCCAAAGAAATGAGCGGTTTTCTGGTGAGCAAGCTGGATATCGTGAACCTGCAAGGCGTGTCCGAGGCTAGAATTTCGCTTTATCCGGAGCATCTGGGTCAAGTCGACGTACGGATTACGATGCAAAACGGACAGTTGACCGCCCAATTTATGACGGAGCATGCTTTCGCCAAGGAATCGCTGGAGCAGCAGATGGCGCAGTTGAGATCGGCGCTTCAGTCCCAAGGCCTTCAGGTGAGCAAATTGGAAGTCACGCAAAACACGGCTTTGTCGTCCCATATGTACCATGACGGCCGGCAATCCGGCGGAGGAGCAGGGCAACAGCAAAGCGAAAAACGCCGTCCTATGATGGAGGAAGATGCACTGGCCATTCATGATATTAATGAGGAATGGAACGAGTGGATCGCCGAGGTTAGAGCCAAGGAGCAAAACTACGGCAGTTCCTTTGTCGCCCGGGCTTAATTAGCAGAAAGGAGGTGCCTCCGTGGCTGATACGTATACCCCTTCTGTCATGTGGCCGAACTATTCACAGCCCAATGTTCAGAAGGCTAGCACGAAAAACAACGAACTGGGTAAAGACGCTTTCCTTAAATTGATGATGACCCAGATGCAAAATCAGGATCCCTTGTCTCCGATGGACAATACGCAAATGGTTGCTCAAATGGCCCAGTTTACTTCGGTGGAGCAATTGACCAATATTTCTGAACAGCTTTCCGCCTTAGGCCGGTCATTAGGCAACGATTCCGGACTAATCGGGAAACAAGTGACTTGGGTCAGCGAAACCAAAACGGGCAACTACGATGTTTCCACTGGCGAATCCGAGGTGATAGTCGAGAAAGAAAGCGGCATCGTCGATTCCATTATTGTTCGTGACGGCGTTCACTACGTTAAGGTAGGGGATAAGGAAATTAAGATTTCCGATATCGAACAAGTAGGCGAGCCTGCCGATGAAACCGAAGGAGCCGGCCAAGGAGCGGATCCGTCATGAACGAGCCGATCCGAGTAGGGCAGCTATATGCGGGAAGGATCGCGCCGGGTGCGCTGACGCCGAACAAAAACGCTTCAGCGAACGCAGCAGGGACCAACTTCAAGGAATTGCTGGAGGACCGCCTGGTACATTTCAGCAATCATGCGGTGAAGCGTTTGGAACAACGCGGAATCGAGCTGAAGCCGGAGCAGCTGAATAAGATCGAATCCGCGATTGACAGCGCTGCGGCAAAAGGGGCGAAGGACTCCCTGATTCTACTGAAAGACATGGCCCTCATCGTTAATGTCAATAATCGTACCGTCGTTACCGCGATGGACGGCAGCAGCATGAAGGACAATGTGTTCACCCAAATCGACAGCGCCGTCATCATCTCTTAAAATGGCTGGACCGGTTACGGGAGCCAATCGGCTGCGGACCGACTGAAGCGGCCGAAGCAAGTCACTTTATCACTGGGAGGAATGAGAACTCATGTTAAGATCAATGTATTCTGGCGTTTCCGGGATGCGCGGTTTTCAAACCAAGCTGGACGTCATCGGCAATAATATTGCGAACGTAAATACGGTAGGTTTCAAATCCGGACGCGTCATGTTTAAAGATATCATGAGCCAGACGGTATCCGGGGTTACCGCGCCGGTTGAAGGCGAATCCGGCGGCGTAAACGCCAAACAAATCGGTTTGGGGGTATCCATCGGCTCCATCGATACATTACATACCGGCGGCAGCGCGATGACGACGAACAATCCGCTCGATTTGCGGATCGATGGGGACGGGTTTTTCCTCGTGAAGCTGACGGCGGACCAAGAGGTTCCTTTCCTGACTCGCGCGGGGGACTTTCGCTTGGATGCCAGCGGCCAACTGGTCACCTCGGATGGATTGCTTGTCTGCAACAGCGGTGGCGATGTGATTGAACCGATCGATTTCGCAGCGGTAACCGCCTTTACGATCGCTTCCGACGGGACGATGATGCTGAAAACAGCTGAGGGGGGAACTGAACCGGGCGACCAAATCGGGGTGTCTAAAGTAACCAACCCGGAAGGCCTGGAGAAAATCGGGGGCAATCTTTACCGGGTCTCCCTGAATGCCATTGCTGATGGGGAATTGGTCTACACGAACCCGAATAACGCGGAAGCCGGGACCGGCGCTCTCGTATCCGGCCAGTTGGAAATGTCCAACGTCGACCTGACGGGGGAATTTACCGAAATGATCGTAGCGCAGCGGGGCTTCCAAGCTAACTCGCGGATCATCACTACCTCTGACGAAGTGCTTCAGGAAGTCGTTAATTTGAAACGTTAAGCGAAGGGGTAGCCGGGGACGGGTGATCCGTTCCCCGGCGGTTCCCCCAGCTTCCTTGATCGCCTAGGAGGGAAATCATGATTTCAGTAACACGCTTGAACGGTTCGCAGATGTGGTTGAACGCCATAATGATCGAAACCGTGGAAGAAACGCCGGATACTTACGTCACCCTGATTACAGGGAAGCGTATTATCGTGCTGGAGAAGGCGGCCGATGTTATTGCGATGATCCAAGCGTATTATCAGGATATCGGCATCCACGCAGCAACTATTAAAGTGCAACAAACGGAGGAATGGTCATGAAAAAAATGCTGCCTTGGCTAATCACGATTTTGCTTGCAATCACACTAATCGTATTGGCCGCCTTCCTGCTGGTGAATCAAATGAACAAACCCGCGCCTGGTACCGAGGTAAATGCTGCAGTCAATAGCGTAGCTGAGCCAGAGAAATTGTCGGTGGATGAAATCGTTAAGGTCACTTCCACGATCGACGACATCAAAACGAACTTGTCCGAACCGGATTACGTTGTAGTTATCGATTTTGCTTTCCAAATGGATAATGAAGCTTCCAAGGAAGCCTTCGACAAAATCAAGGACTACAAAATCAAACCGATTATCATCAAGACGTTGGCGGATACCAAGCCGGAAGAATTGACGGGTGCATTGGGGAAAGACAATCTGAGTTCCAAATTGCTCAACCTGATCAACAAGTCGCTGCCGGAAGGGAAATTGATTCAAATCGATATTACCGACTTCATCATGACGACGATCTAACAAATATCGATCGAATACGGATTTTTCTAAGGGGGTGAGATGTTTGGTTGATGTATTATCGCAGAACGAGATCGATGCGCTGCTTGCTGCGTTATCGTCGGGCGAAATGGACGCCGAGGAACTGAAAAAGGAAGAGACGCAGAAGAAGATCCGCTCTTATGATTTTAAAAGAGCCGTGAGATTCTCCAAAGATCATATTCGGAGCTTGACCCGGATTCATGAAAACTTTGCCCGTTATCTCACCACCTACTTTTCAGCTCAGCTGCGCACGTTCGTGCAAATCAACGTCGTTCAGGTAGAGCAGCTTCCTTATGACGAATTTATTCGCTCCATTCCGAAAATGACGATTCTGAACATTTTTGAAGCGGAGCCGCTCGAAGGAAGAATGGTGCTGGAGGTGCATCCCAACGTCGCTTTTGCCATGCTGGACCGGCTATTGGGCGGCCTCGGAGCAGCACCTTCGAAAATCGGAGCGCTAACGGAGATCGAAACGATCATCATGGAGCGAATATTCAGCCGGGCCTTCGAGAGCTTGCAGGAAGCCTGGAAAACCATTGTGGATATTAATCCGCGGATGGAGGGGCTGGAGACCAATCCTCAGTTTATGCAAATCGTATCGCCGAACGAAACGATCGCTTTGATTTCGCTAAGCACGAAAATCGGGGATACGTCAGGGATGATTAACTTATGTATTCCGCATGTCGTTATCGAACCGATCATGCCGAAGCTTTCGGTTCACCACTGGTTCGTCTCCCAGAAGAAATCGCGCGCGCCGGAAGAGGTCGATGCGCTGCGTAATCGGGTGAACAAAGCCAAGCTGCCGATCATTGCGGAGCTGGGTGAATCGCAGATCACCATTCGCGAATTCCTGGGATTGTCCGTCGGTGACGTGATCTCGTTAAACAAACCCGTTCAGGATGGGCTGCAAATCCGAATTGGCGATAAGTTGAAATATATCGGTAGTCCCGGAACGGTGAAGGACAGGATCGCTGTCCAAATCGATGAAATTGTCAGCGAAGGAGTTGAAGAACTTGACGAGCAATGATTACTTGTCCCAGGAAGAGATAGACGCTCTGCTAAAACAAGCCAATCAGGATACGGCTCAAGAGCCGACCATAAACGATGTACTGACGCCTTTGGAGCAGGATGCTCTGGGGGAAATCGGGAACATAACGTTTGGCAGCGCGGCTACGGCGCTATCCACGTTGTTGAACAAAAAGGTAGACATTACGACGCCGAAGGTCTCCGTCATAACTCGGGCCCAATTTGAAGCCGAATTTCCGAAACCGCATGTGGCGATCTACGTCGAGTATGTGGACGGCTTTGAAGGGATGAACTCTTTGGTCATTAAGACGAGGGACGCCCAGGTTATTGCAGACCTCATGCTTGGCGGGGAAGGGAATCCCGCTGAAGAAGAGTTGAACGAGATTCACATTAGTGCCGTACAAGAAGCCATGAACCAAATGATGGGATCATCGGCCACGTCGATGTCTACTATTTTTAACCGGTTCGTTAATATCTCGCCGCCCGGCATCGATATCCTGAATATGACCGACGGCCATGGCCTCGGCAGCTTGCCGGAAGCGGATCCGCTCATCAAGATCTCATTCCGTCTAACGATCGGAGATTTGATCGACTCCACGATTATGCAGCTGCTAACGGTCAAGTTTGCGAAGGAGATGGTCGATAGCCTGATCAGCGGCTCTACTTCGGAAACGAATACGGGCGCCAAGGAAAGCGCCGCGGCAGCCGCGCCACCGGCGCCGCAGCCTGCTGCACCTGCCCCGCAGGCACCGGTTTATCAGCAGCCACCTGCACCGTCCCAACCGATGCAGCAGCCGCCGATGCAAGATGGGTATGGATACGGGCAACCGGCACCTTATGGATATCCGCCTCAAGGCCAGCCTTACGGCGAACCGCATCATTATGGAACAATGCCAGGACGCAACTTAAATGTACAGCCTGTACAGTTCGCTAATCTGGGCAATCCATCCTTCGGTCATGTGGACGAAAATAATTTAAACTTACTGATGGACATACCCCTTAAAGTCACCGTAGAATTAGGAAGGACCCAGCGGCAAATCAAAGATATCCTGGAACTCTCTCAAGGTTCCATTATCGAGCTGGACAAGCTCGCCGGTGAGCCCGTGGATATCCTGGTGAACAACAAACTGATCGCCAAAGGCGAGGTGGTCGTCATTGACGAAAACTTCGGGGTACGCGTCACGGATATCGTAAGCCAGTGGGACCGCATTCAAAAATTACAATAGTAGAAGTTTAGGGAGGATTTTATATCAATGGCTAACCGAATTCTTATCGTAGACGACGCAGCATTTATGAGAATGATGATCCGGGATATTTTGACGAAAAACGGGTTTGAAGTCGTGGGTGAGGCGCAGGACGGCGCGCAAGCCATCGAGAAATTCAAAGAGCTGCATCCGGATCTGATCACGATGGATATTACGATGCCGGAAATGGACGGCATCGCGGCGTTGAAAGAGATCAAGAAGCTGGACCCGAACGCGAAAGTCATTATGTGCTCCGCGATGGGACAACAAGCGATGGTTATCGATGCGATTCAAGCCGGCGCGAAGGACTTTATCGTGAAGCCTTTCCAATCCGACCGGGTTATCGAAGCGATCAACAAAACGCTTGGGGTGTAAGCTAAGCGATGAATAATCCGCAGGAGTCTCCCCCGTTTAATTCTGGGGATGTCAACCTTTGGGGGAACTTGTTTACCGTCATCGTAGTTCTTGGCCTGATCATTGCTTTAATCGTCTTACTGATCCGTTTCCTTGGCAAAAGGAACCGGTATTTGTCCCAGAGTCGCGCGATCCGTACTTTGGGAGCCATTGGCCTCGGACCGAACAAATCCCTGCAAGTGATTGAACTCGGGGGGAGCATCTATCTTGTGGGCGTCGGCGAGGATATTTCCCTTGTGGACAAAATATCCGGCCCGGACGAGGTAGCTTCGCTGGTGCAAGCCTTCGAAGGAGAAGGATCGGAATTTGCCGGATTGTCGTCGACCTTGTCCGGCTTGATCTCCCGGTTTCGCAAAGAACCACCTCGAGAGGAAGAAGAGCTTGACGGAGTAGCTTTCCATGAGGTGTTCCAATCGCAGCTGCGGAAAATGCCGGACCGAAAACGGCAAATGGAGGAACTATTGCAGGATCCGGAAGAACAATCTACAGATCGGTCGAGGGATTCATGAAGAGAAAATTGATAATTGTCGGCTTGCTGCTGACGATATGGAGCATACTCGCGGTCTCCGTAGCATCGGCCGAACCCGTTGACCCGATTCCGAGCATCGACATTCAAATCGGTAATTCGGACTCGGGCGGGGCGTCTGGAACCAGTTCGTTATCGATCATCTTGTTAATTACGGTACTTAGTATCGCGCCGGCGATTTTGGTGCTGATGACAAGCTTTACCCGAATCGTCGTGGTTTTGGGGTTTGTCCGCAGTTCCTTGGGAACGCAGCAAATGCCCCCGAATCAGGTGCTGATCGGACTTGCCTTGTTCTTAACGCTATTCGTCATGAGCCCAACGCTTTCCACGATTAATGAGGTAGCGGTTCAGCCTTATATCAAAGGGGAAATCACCCAATCCGAAGCGTTGGATAAAGCGGCGGTTCCCATGAAGAAATTCATGTACTCGCATACGAGAACCAAAGACCTACAACTGTTCATGGGTTATACCAAAATGGAAAAACCCAAGAGCTATGAGGACATTCCTCTATTGGTCATGGTACCCGCTTTTGCCATTAGCGAACTCAAGACGGCATTTCAAATGGGCTTTATGATTTTCATACCGTTTCTGATTATCGATATCGTCGTATCCAGCGTGCTCATGGCGATGGGGATGATGATGCTGCCGCCGGTCATGATATCGCTGCCGTTCAAAATCCTGCTGTTCGTGCTGGTGGATGGTTGGTATTTAATCGTCAAATCATTGTTGGTTAGCTTTAATACCTAAGAATAATGGGATAGGTCCAGGTTCAGGGAAGGAGAAAGCGGTTAATGAGTTCGGAATTTATTATCGGTTTGGCCGGACAAGTCGTTTATACCGTGTTGAAGGTCAGCGCGCCGATGCTGTTAATCGGTCTCGCGGTGGGGCTCTTGGTGAGTATTTTTCAAGCGACGACCCAAATTCAGGAGCAGACGCTTGCCTTCGTTCCCAAAATCGTTGCTGTTTTGGTCGCTCTGCTGTTGTTTGGTCCTTGGATTTTGACGACGCTGGTGGACTTTACCTATGGAATTCTAAATAACCTATCTAGTTATATCGGTTAGGTTGCCGATATTATGGATACTTTATTGCACGGAATTTCTGCTTTTATGCTTATTTTTTGTCGAATGACAGCCTTTTTTGTAGTTTCACCGATATTTTCATCTCGAACGGTGCCGACTACGTTTAAGGTGGGTTTCTCCGGCATCATTGCGGTCGTCATTCTGTTGACGATTGGTCCGAATCAAGCGATACCCAACGATTTGGGATACGTGCTGTTTATTTTGCGCGAGGTACTGGTTGGTCTGCTGATGGGGTATGTCGCGAATCTGATTTTTTCCGTCATACAAATGGCCGGCTCGTTCATCGACATTCAAATCGGCTTCGGGATCGCCAACGTGATCGATCCCATGACCGGAGCAGCGGCGCCGGTTCTAGGCAACCTGAAATATATCATCGCGACGTTGATGTTCCTTAGCATGAACGGACATCACTATTTGCTGGATGCGGTCATTCGAAGCTATAACTGGATCCCGTTGTCTAATGATTTATTCCAAAAGATTTACAATGGGGATCTGGCCGAATTTCTGCTTCAGACCTTCAGCCAAGCGTTTTTGCTGGCGTTCCAGATGTCGGCCCCGCTTGTGGTCGCCCTGTTCGTCACCGACGTGGCGCTTGGGTTTTTGGCTCGAACGGCTCCGCAATTCAACATTTTCGTTATCGGGATTCCGGTAAAGATTATCGTGGGTTTACTGGTACTTCTGGTGCTCGTGCCTGGCTTTATCGTTGCGTTTCAATCTTTGTTCGAGGTGTTGTTCCGTGCGCTGCATGATCTGCTCGGTACGATCGGACAAAGGCCGAAGTAGGATGGGGGATCGCTATGTCATATCGGTATTCGCTTGATCTGCAGCTGTTCGCCGGCGAAAAGACGGAAAAAGCGACTCCGAAGAAACGTCAGGACGCCCGCAAAAAAGGTCAAGTGGCCAAAAGCCAGGAATTGACCGGGGCCTTGTTATTGATGGCCGGTTTTTTATGTCTGACCGCGTTCGGAGGATATATCAAGGAACGGTTGGTCAGTTTGTTCGTCGACGTGTTTTATCATCGGTTAACGATGGACGTGACGCAAACAAACGTGATGACGATGATGGGAGACTATGCGGTTCAGGTGTTATTGCTGCTCGCTCCGATCTTCTTGGTCGTAGTCGTGGTGGCTGTCGTTGCCAATTATGCGCAGATCGGTTTCCTGTTTATCGGAGAGCCGCTCAAGATGAAGTTCAGCAAGTTGGATCCGATCAAAGGTTTTAAGAACATTTTTTCGATGCGGTCGCTGGTTGAATTTCTGAAAACCCTCTTTAAATTGCTGATCATCGGATACCTCGTTTACTCGACGATTTGGGGGTATCGCGGAAGCTTATCCGCCCTGGGGCATTTATCGGTGGATGATACGTTTCATTTTACCGCCCAACTGACGATGAACTTGGGGATCAAAATTGCCGCAGCCTTGATCGTGCTCGCGGCCCTGGATTATATGTATCAGCGATATGAACATGAGAAGAACCTGAAGATGTCCAAGCAAGACATCAAAGATGAATACAAGAAAATGGAAGGCGATCCGATCATTAAAGGGAAAATTCGGGAACGTCAACGGCGGATGGCTCTGCAACGGATGATGCAAGAAGTGCCGAAAGCCGACGTTATTATTACCAACCCTACCCATTTCGCGGTCGCTCTGAAGTACGACGGATCTAAAATGGATGCTCCGCAAGTCATCGCCAAAGGGCAAGACTACGTGGCGCTCCGCATTAAGGAAATCGCTAAGGAACATGGCGTAATTACCATGGAAAACAAGCCGCTGGCACGGGCGCTGTTTCAACGAACCGAAATCGGGGATACGATCCCCGCGGATTTGTTCCAAGCCGTCGCTGAAGTGCTGGCTTACGTATACCGAATCAAAGGCAGAGCCAAATCATAATGGGATCGGAGGGGAACAGACGTGAAGAAATTTAAGGACTTATTTATTCTTGTTGGCATAATCGGCATCGTCTTGCTGATGATCGTTCCGATCCCGACTTGGCTGCTGGATATTTTGCTGATTATCAATATTTCGCTTGCGCTGATCATTTTGCTCGTTGCGATGAACACCCGGGAAGCGCTGCAGTTTTCCATCTTTCCGGCGATGCTGCTCATCACGACCTTATTCCGCTTGGCGCTAAATGTTTCGACCACCAAGCTAATTCTGGGACAGGCCAAAGCCGGCCACGTGGTGGCCACCTTCGGTTCATGGGTTTCTCACGGGGAACCCGTTGTCGGTTTTGTCGTCTTCCTGATTCTCGTGGTCGTTCAGTTTATCGTCATTACCAAAGGCTCGGAACGCGTGGCCGAGGTTGCTGCCCGGTTTACGCTGGACGCGATGCCGGGGAAACAAATGAGTATCGACGCTGACCTGAACGCCGGACTGATTAACGAGCAGCAGGCGCGAGAGCGCCGCAGCAAGATTGAACGGGAAGCCGATTTTTACGGTGCCATGGATGGTGCGAGTAAATTCGTAAAAGGAGATGCCATCGCGAGCATCATCATCCTCCTGATCAACCTGATCGGGGGCTTTATCATCGGGATGACGATCCACGGCATGCCGTTTGCGGATGCCCTTTCGACCTACTCGCTCCTGACGATCGGGGACGGCTTGGTCAGCCAGATCCCGGCGCTGTTGATTTCCACGGCAGCCGGTCTGATCGTCACTCGCGCCTCCTCGGAAGGAAACCTGGCGGATGATATTACGGGGCAGCTGTTTACGTATCCGAAGCTGCTATTCGTGGTAGCCGGGACCATCGTCCTGCTCGGTACGTTTACACCGATCGGGATTTGGACGACGTACCCGTTCGCCGGGTTATTGATTTTCGCTGCCTTTAAGATGCAGAAAAATATGGACCGCCGGCAAATCGAGCAGGAACAACAGGAAGAAGAGCAGCAAATCGAAGAGGTACGCAGCCCCGAGAGTGTCATCAACCTGCTTCAGGTGGATCCGATCGAATTCGAATTCGGATACGGCCTCATTCCGCTGGCCGATACCGGCCAAGGCGGCGATTTGCTGGACCGGATCATCATGATCAGGCGTCAATGCGCGCTTGAATTAGGCCTGGTTGTTCCGGTCATTCGCATTCGCGACAATATTCAACTAAAACCGAACGAATATGTCATCAAAATAAAAGGAAATGTCGTAGGCGGCGGTGAATTATTACTTAATCACTATTTGGCCATGAGTCCCGGGATGGATGACGATACGATTACGGGTATCGAGACCCGCGAACCTGCGTTTGGTCTGCCGGCCCTTTGGATCGACGAAGCGACCAAGGACCGAGCGGAATTGTCCGGGTATACGGTGGTCGATCCGCCATCCGTGGTGGCAACGCACTTGACGGAATTGATCAAGAAGCACGCGCATGAGCTGCTTGGCCGTCAAGAGACCAAAGCCCTGGTCGACAACCTCAAGGAAAACTACGCGGTTCTTGTCGACGAGTTGATCCCGTCGGTCTTATCGATTGGTGATGTGCAGAAGGTCCTGGCTAAACTGCTGAGGGAGAAAATCTCGATACGCGATATGGTGTCGATATTCGAGACGTTGGCGGATTACGGAACCTACACCAAGGATCCCGACGTGTTGACCGAATACGTTAGACAGGCGTTATCCCGGCAAATCACGCAGCAATTTACCCAACCGGGCGAAACGATGCGTGTGATTACCGTTGGACCTACCCTGGAGAAGAAAATCGCTGAGAGCGTACAGCAGACGGAACAGGGAAGTTATCTGGCGCTGGATCCGGCTTCAACGCAAACCGTATTCCAGAAACTGACGGAGCAAATTAACCGTTTGGTGCAAACGGGCCATCAGCCGATCCTGCTCACCTCGCCGACGATCCGCATGTATTTGCGGCAAGTCATCGAGCGCAGCATGCAGGATATTCCGGTATTATCCTACAGCGAACTGGAACCAAATGTTGAAATCCAAAGTGTCGGGGTGGTGAATTTATGAGAGTCAAAAGGTATATCGTCGACACAATGCCTGACGCCATGTTGAAGATCCGCAGCGAGCTGGGGGCGGACGCGGTCATCTTAAGTACGAAAGAGATGAAGGTTGGCGGTTTTCTCGGGATGTTCCAGAAGAAGAAGATCGAGGTGATCGCCGCTACGGAGGGGAATGCGGCGCCTGCGCCAAAGGCGAAAACGGCCATGCCGGCGATTCCGGCAAAGCCGCCGGCTCCCGCGCCGGTCGCCCGCCAAACCGTGCCGGAAGCCTACCGCAAGACATCGCAGTTGACCCAGCAGGCTGCGTCTCCGCAGGTTGCGGCCAGTTCCTCCGTTTTGACGGCGGTGGGTTTGCAAGAGAGGGAGGAACCGATCATCACCCCGATTCCTCCCGCAGCAAAGCCGCAAGCCCCCGGGCCGGAGCTGCGACAGACCTCGGCCGAAACGGCGCTGAACTCAGCGTCGGCCCGCTTAGAGGCGGCGATCCAAAGCGCTGCCGCTCTGGAACACACCTCGGCACCTATGCCTGAGAGCCCCATCTCCGCGAAGGAAGAGCGTTTGCTGGAAGAGATTCGGCAAATGAAGATGTGGATGGGCCAGTTGGCCAAAAAGCAAGGCGACGGCCGTGAAATGCCGCCAAGCCTGCAAGCCTTCCAACAGCAGCTAATGAACCAAGAGGTGAGCCCGGAGCTTGCCGAGACCTGGGTTGATGAAATTTATGAAGCTTGGGTCAGTTCCGGTAAGTCTTTAAGCGATGAGGCTTTGGGAACTCAATTTCGCACCCTTGTCGGCGGATTCCTGAATGACAAGATCGGTAAGGGGATAGGCGAACACACGAGAATCGTGTACATCGCCGGGCCTACCGGCGTCGGGAAAACGACGACCATCGCCAAACTGGCCGCCGACCAAATATTCCGGTTGCACAAGAAGGTCGGATTCATCACCGCCGACACCTACCGGATCTCGGCGATTGAACAGCTGCGCACTTACGCTTCCATCTTGAACGTTCCTCTTGAGATCGTGCAGTCGCCCGGCGATGTGCAGCGGGCCATGCAGCGGTTGGAACACTGCGATCTGATCCTGATGGATACCGCAGGGAGGAACTATTTGAACGAGCTGTTCGTGGCGGAGCTGCATAGCCTGCTTGCCCCGTCGGATGTCAGCGAGACCTATCTGGTCTTAAGCTTGACCTCCAAAACACAGGACATGAAACGGATCACCGAGCATTTTAGCAAATACAACTTGGATAAGGTGATTTTTACGAAACTGGATGAAACGGAAACGATAGGCACGATTTATAACCTGCTCAACGAGTATCCCCTGAAGGTGTCATTCCTGACCAACGGTCAAAATGTTCCGGACGACCTGCTGCAGGCGGATGGAGAGTTGCTGGTCGATCTTCTGCTGGGAGCACGCAAGCTATGAGCGACCAGGCCCAAGCACTCAGACAACTGGTGTCGTCACAGGGGGGCTCGGCAGAGCCGAAGGTTCGCAAGGGATCGGCACGGATCTTGACCATCAGCAGCGGCAAGGGTGGCGTAGGCAAATCCAACTTCACGCTGAATTTCGCCTTAGCCCTAAAGTCCTTGGGACGTAAGGTACTGCTCTTCGACGCCGATATCGGCATGGCAAATATCGACGTGCTGATGGGCGTCAGGCCGAGATATAACTTGTACCACTTGCTGAAAGGAGAAAAGGATATCACCGAAATCGTGGAGCTGGGCTCGCATGCTTTACCGTTTATTGCGGGGGGCTCGGGGCTTGCAGATCTGTTCTCGTTATCCGAAGGCGATTTGAATTATTTCACGTCGCAGATCGAGATGATCTCGGAGGAGATGGATTTCATTCTCTTCGATACCGGTGCCGGCTTATCCAAAGAGACGCTCAAATTCATTACCGCCGCGGACGAGTGCCTGGTCGTCACGACGCCGGAGCCGACCTCCATCACGGATGCGTATGCTTTGATCAAGGTCGTGCACGGCATGGAGGCGGACGTGCCGTTCCGGTTGGTCATTAACCGGGTCACCGGGGAGCATGAGGCCAAACAGGTGGCTGACAAAATTTCGCTGGTCGCCGGCCGTTTCCTCGACATGGATATCCCAACGCTGGGATATCTCAGCGATGATACGCATGTGATGCAGGCGGTCAAGAAGCAGGTTCCTTTCTCCATCGCTTTCCCCGGTTGCTCGGCAGCGCGCGACATTCAACGTTTGGCTTTGGCTTACCTGGATGTGCCGCAAACCAAGCCGAGGGATACTTTATCGGGAATCAAAGGGTTTATGCATAAATGGTTAAAGCTAGCAAAATGATTCTTCGTGAAGGAACAGGAGTGGAACGTGATGCCTTATCGAGTGATGGTGGTAGACGATTCGGCGTTTATGCGTAAGATCATCTCGGATCTCATCGAACAAGAAGTGGCTTTTGAGGTCCAGGCGACGGCCAAAAACGGGCGAGAAGCGATCGAGCAAATCGCGCGGATTCGGCCGGACTTGGTGACCATGGACGTGGAAATGCCGGAAATGAACGGCCTGGATGCGCTCAAGGTCATCATGAAGGAACATCCGCTGCCGGTGATCATGCTGTCCGGCATCAACGAGCAGGGCATGCGGGAGACGATCATGGCGCTGGAGCTTGGCGCCTTCGACTTCATCCGCAAGCCGTCGGCGACCACGAGCTCGCATGACATCGAGCAGGTCGGACGCGAGCTGCGCGAGCAGATTCACGCCGCGATGCAAGCGAAGGAGCGGCGTGACGCTTGGACGGCAGCGCAGCCGAGCGCGCCGGTGCCGCCTGCGGCCGGCAAGCCGCCGCAAGCGGGCGCTGGCAAGCCGAGGCCGCCGGCGCAAGGCACGGCGGCTTCCAGCCCTGGCGGCGCCGCGTCTCCGGCGCCGCCTGCCGGGCAGGCGCTTGCCGGCGGCACCGCCGCTGCGCGCCAGCCGCTTGCGGGCTCGCCTCGTCCAGCGACGAGGCCGCCCGCAGCGAACCCGGCCGCGCCAAGCGCCGGCCGGGAGGCCCCGGGCCGGCGCCCGGCGAAGGCGCCGGCGGAGCGCGCGCGGCCGACGGCGCGGCCCGCGCAAACGCCGGGCAGCGGGGCGCAAGCCGCCCCGCCGGCCCGGCCGGCACCGCCGCCGCAGGAGTCGGCGGCGGAAGTGGCCGCCGCCCGTGAAACGGCGGGCGGCGCTGCTGCCAGAGGGCGGCCTTCGCTCGGCCGCTCTCTGGCGGGGTTCACCGATCTCGTTGCGATCGGTACCTCCACAGGAGGCCCCAAGGCGCTGAAAGCGGTCTTGGAGAAAATACCGGGCGACTTCCCGGCACCGATCGTCATCGTGCAGCATATGCCGCCGAACTTCACCAAGTCGCTCGCTCAACGACTGAACAGCTTGTGCGAATTAAACGTCGTTGAGGCGGAAGAAAACCAGGAATTGCAGAGTGGTACGGCATACATTGCTCCGGGAGGTTTCCATATGAACGTCGTGCCTAGTCCTGCAGGCGGTTACCGCGTACATTTGACGAAAACGGAACCCTGCAACGGACATCGACCTTCGGTGGACGTCTTGTACGAATCGCTGCTCCCGCTGCAAGCGCTGAAACGTCATATCGTACTGCTGACGGGGATGGGCAGCGATGGGGCGAAAGTCATGAAGCGGCTGTATGACGCTGGCGTGACTTCCACCATTGCCGAGAGCGAAGAGACGTGCGTCGTATTCGGAATGCCGCGCTCGGCAATCGAACTGAAATGCGTCAGCCATGTATTACCGCTATACGAAATTGGCCCCAAGCTTGTACAAGAGGTAGCTAAAAAAGTCAGCTATTGATCGCTGCCTGACTTTTTTGGCTAACCACTGAAATGGAGAGTTCAAAAAGAGAAGCCTTTTTGAAACGACTCTCTTGCTGTAAATTACGGAATCTCTTGGAGGAGGTGCCTCACCATGGACATGAATCAGTATTTATCCATGTTTATCGATGAGTCGAACGATCATTTGCAATCATTAAACGAAAAAATGCTGGAGCTGGAAAGCAACCCTGACGATATCAGCATCGTTCAGGTGATTTTCCGGTCGGCCCACACGCTGAAAGGCATGGCGGCGACGATGGGGTTCGAGGATTTGTCTTCGCTTACGCACCAGATGGAAAACGTGCTGGACCTGGTCCGGAACGAAAAACTGAAAATGCAGGACTTTATTTTCGACACCCTGTTCAAGAGCCTGGATGCCTTGCAAATGATGGTGCAGGACATCACCCAGGGCGGCGAAGGCAAAGCGGACGTCAGCGAGATCGTCGCTTCGCTGCAGTCGATCGTTCGCGGGGACTTCGCGGGAGGCGGAAGCTCGGCGGCTAGCAAGTCGGCAGCAACCGGGGCAGCTGCTTCCGGCACGTCGGCCATCCAGTTGGATCAATATCAATTCTCCGTATTGGAACAGTCCATTACGGAAGGACATAAAGTGATGTACATCGATGTAGCGATCCGGGAGGATTGCCAATTGAAAGCGGCACGCGCTTACCTCGTCTTCGACCTCCTGGAAAGATACGGGGAAATCGTAAAATCTTCGCCATCCGTACAAGACATCGAACAAGAAAAATTTGAACGCAGCTTCTCGCTTTATTACATAACCCAAAAAGAGGCTGACGAGATCCAAAGCATGATCCTGAATCTGTCGGAAATCGACTCGGCTCAGGTTGCGGCGCTGGACCATGAAACACTCGCGCAGCTCACTTCCGGGGTGAAGGAGACGGCTGCTGCTGCCGAAGCTGTAGCGCCTGCTCCTGCTCCAAGCGAAGCGGCACCCGCCAAACCGGCTGCAGCCGCCGAAGCCAAGAACAACGCCCGCCCTGCTGGGGGAACCTCCGCTCCTTCCCGGACGATCCGGGTCGATATCGACCGCTTGGACGTGCTGATGAATCTGCTCAGCGAGCTGTTGATTGACCGCGCCCGCTTGGAACAGCTGGCCGAAGAAGTCAAACGCAGCGATTTAACCGAAACGGTCGAGCATATGAGCCGCGTCGGCAGCGATTTGCAGAACATCGTGCTGAAGCTCCGCATGGTGCCGGTCGATACCGTGTTCAACCGCTTCCCGCGGATGGTTCGCGACTTGGCGAAATCGCTCGACAAGAAAATCGACCTGAACATCGTTGGCGCGGAAACGGAACTGGACCGCACGGTCATCGACGAAATCGGCGATCCGCTAGTGCATCTGCTTCGGAATGCGGTGGACCACGGGGTGGAATCCACGGCCGAACGGATTGCCGCAGGCAAACCGGAAACCGGAACCGTTCAGCTTCGCGCTTTCCATAGCGGCAACCACGTGTTTATCGAAATCGAGGATGACGGACACGGCATCGACCGCAGCAAGGTCTTGCAAAAAGCGATCAAAAACGGCGTCGTGAAAGAAAGCGAAGCCGCCGCCATGTCGGACGAGCAAGTATTCATGTTGCTGTTCGCTCCGGGCTTTAGTACCGCGGAAGTCATCTCCGACATTTCCGGACGCGGCGTAGGACTTGACGTCGTCAGATCCAAAATCGAATCCTTGAGCGGGGTCGTATCCGTCGAGTCGAAACTGGGTTCCGGGACGAAGTTTTCGGTTCAACTCCCGCTGACCTTGTCGATCATTTCCGCGATGTTGATCAAGGTCGGAACAGAGAAATATGCGATTCCATTGTCCTCGATCGTCGAAACCGGCTTAATCCGGCGCGAACAGGTTCGGGAAGTGCACGGCTATACGATGGTCGCATACCGCGATACGCATATTCCTTTGATGTCGCTCGCCAAGCTGTTTGACATTCCCGGCTTCTCGGAAAACGACGAGGAGGAAACGGAAATCGTCGTGATCCGCAAAGGAGATCGGTTAGCCGCATTAACGGTGGAAGATTTCATCGGCCAAAGCGAGATCGTCATTAAGAATCTGGGCAAGTATCTGCCCTCGGTGCAAGGGGTTGCCGGTGCAACGATTTTGGGCGACGGCCAAGTCGCACTCATCATCGATCCGAATGCTTTCATTAAATAAGGCCAGTTTTACACTCTAAGGAGGGTTTCCACATGGGAGAGGAATTAAAAGTCATCGTATTTAAATTGGGTCATGAGGAATACGGCATCGACGTGGACAAAGTCCAAACGATTGAGCGCATGATGCCGATTACCCGCGTTCCCAAAACGTATGCGTTCGTCAAAGGGGTCATCAATTTGCGCGGCGTGGTCATTCCGGTCATCGATCTGCGCGGTCGCTTTGGGCTGCCGGAAGCCGAATACACCGATCAAACCCGGATCATCATCGTCGCGGCAAACGAGATGGAAGTCGGATTCATCGTGGACTCCGCCAACGACGTTATCGATCTGAATACCGATTTGATCGACTCGCCGCCGGACGTGGTTGGAGGCGTTAAGGCCAAATATCTCCACGGGGTAGCCCGCATTTCCGAGGAACGCTTGCTGGTGATGCTGAATCTGTCCGAAGTGTTAAGCCGGAAGGAAATCATTCAATTGGAAAGCTTAGAGGGCTAAAACGTGGATTTGTTCAAAGGGTTTGAGGAATTCAAAATGGACATTTTAAAGGAAGTGGGCAATATCGGAGCGGGCAACGCCGCTACCGCGCTGTCCAAGCTGCTGGACAAGCCGATCGATATGGCCGTTCCCAAGGTCCAGATGCTTCCGTTCGAGGCGATTGCGGATCGCGTCGGCGGTGCGGAGAACCTGGTGCTGGCGGTGTTCTTCCGCGTTGAAGGAGATGCGCCGGGCAATCTGTTCTTCATCCTGAGCCCAGAGGCAGCGAAGAAGCTGCTGCATCGTTTGGCCGGCATCACCGTGGATAATGAAGAAACCTTCTCGGAAATGGAATGGTCGGCGTTATCGGAAATCGGAAATATTTTGGCCGGGTCGTATTTATCGTCGTTGGCCGATTTCACTTCCCTGTCGATGTCGCCTACCGTTCCTGCGCTGGCGCTTGATATGGCGGGTGCGATCTTGAGTTACGGACTCCTGCAGTTTGGTGAAATGGGGGATTCCGCCCTGCTGATCGATACGACTTTTATTGAAGGTCATCACGAGGTGGAAGGACAGTTCTTCCTCATTCCTGATCCGGACTCTTTCGCCAAAATCTTTGCAGCGCTTGGGGTACCCATTGATCATGATCGATGAGCAGTATATCGTCAAGGTAGGCATGGCCGAGTTGAATGTCATTACTCAGCAGGGATTGATACGAACAACTGGCCTAGGCTCCTGTGTAGGGCTGACATTATTTGACCCGCAACTCAAAGTAGCCGGTCTTGCACATGTGATGCTGCCTTCCTCGGATATCGCCCGGGAAGGGGCTTTGAATATCGCCAAGTATGCGGATACCGCTATTCCGGAACTGTACCGGAAGATGCTGGAGCTTGGTGCGGCTCCTGGCCGCCTGGTCGCCAAAATGGCCGGCGGTTCACAGATGTTTACCTTTGCCAGCAGCGGCGACTCGATGCGAATCGGTCCGCGAAATGTAGAATCTTGCAAGCAACAGCTGTCCGAGCTTAGCATCCCTTTGCTCGCGGAAGATACGGGCGGCAATTATGGCCGAACCATCGAATTGGACAGCATGACGGGAATCTTATATGTGCGAAGTGTACAAATGGGAATAAAGGAATTGTAGCCATGCCAGGAAAATTGAGATATTACTTGTTGTCGGGCTTGATCGGTTTTCTGATTACGTTTGCCGTTTCGGCGGGGAACAATTTGTTCATGACCAGCTTTATCCGAGGTCTCATTTCATTTGCCGTCTGGTTCCTGCTTGCGTTTGCGGCAGGCTGGGTGCTTGGGTTTCTGAAGGAAATGCCGAGCGATTTCGTCTCCGCGGGGGAGACAGTCCCGGCTGCCGAAGGAGGCAAGGGCGGCAATCTTGACCTGATGACGCCGGATGAAAGCGAGCAACTGGGCGATCTGTTAAAGCCTGCTCCGGCCGCTTCGGATGTGGAGATGCAATTTGCGCCACTGAATCCGCCTAAATTAGTAAAGACACCTGACGACAAAGATCCTGAAGAGCTGGTTAAGGTCGTTCGTCACCTGACAGAACAATAAGGAGGGTGAAGGCAATTGAACGAACGGAAGACATCCACTCTGAATCATGCCGACCTTTGGGAAAGTTGGAAAGAGCACGGCGATTTGGAGGCCAAGAAACAACTTATCGAGAAGTATCTGTCCATTGTCGACTACGTTTCAGGACGTCTCGCCGTCGGCTTGCCCAAAAACGTATCTAAGGACGATCTCGCCAGCAATGGGGTCATGGGATTAATCGATGCGGTCGAAAAGTTTGATTACAAACGGGGACTTCAATTCGAGACCTATGCATCCTGGCGGGTTCGGGGAGCTATTTTGGACGGCCTGCGGCAAGGGGACTGGGTTCCCCGATCCGTGAGAGAGAAAGCCAAGAAAATCGAAGAGGGATACCAGCATTTGGAGCAGCAATATCTCCGCTCTGTCACAGATTCCGAGATGAGTTCCTATTTAAATATCAGCGAGAAGGAATTTCAAAGCATGCTCCAAGATGTTGCCGTCATGACGCTTTGTTCCCTGGAGGATCCGATTCGCGAAGAGGAATCGGAGACTCGTCTTACTTTACTCGTTGACGAAAAAGCAAAAAACCCGGATTATAAAGTCAGGGAGTTTTATTTGCGCGATTCTCTTGCCAAAGGAATCGAGAAGCTGACCGAGAAAGAGCGTACGGTCGTCTCCCTGTTGTATTACGAGGATTTATCCTTGAGCGAAATCGCCGAGGTCATGTCTTTGTCGCCCTCGCGGATTTCGCAGCTACATTCCAAGGCGATATTGCGCCTTCGCGGCAGCTTGGAGAAGCAACGTGATCTGTTGATGCGTGAAGACTGACGGGTTATTTTAAGCGAGTGTATGATGGAGGGAGGAACGGCTTCGTGGAGCTTCTGGATGATTTAAAGCAGATCCTTAGTGTAACGCTGAACGACGATAAGACGGTGGCCTATCTGCAGTTTTTGAAGAAGGAAGACGATTTTGCCTGTACGGTGGATGCGCTGCTTCAATTCCTGAAAAGCGAAGGCTTGAAATACGGGATTCAGGAAGATATCGTAAAGCGTTTCGCGGCGAATCCCAAAGAGTACTTTTTCAGCAAGACGCCGATTGCCATGGGACTGGAACCGATTCACGGGGAAAACGGGTTTATCCGCCATGCGATTTCCCTTGACGATGACAATCAGCATCGGCCCGTTGAATCCGAGGACGGAAAGGTTGATTTAAAGGATGTCACGCGGTTAAACAATATCCGCAAAGGACAACTGATCGCGGAACTCGTGCCTCCTGTTCCAGGACGCCCCGGCACAGCGGTGACCGGCGAACCGATCCCTTGCCGCGAAGGCAAAGAAGCGCGGTTCAAAATCGGAAAGAACGTCGTGTTGAACCCCGAACAGACCGCGATGTATGCCGCCATCGACGGCCTGGTGACGCGGACGGATAAAGGAAAGCTGAACGTGTTCCCGATCTATGAAATTAACGGGGACGTGGATTACAGTATCGGGAATATCGATTTCGTAGGAACGGTCGTTGTCCGCGGGAATGTGCTGACAGGGTTTCGAATCAGCGCTGCCGGGGACATTCGCGTCGTTGGCGGGGTCGAAGGGGCTGAGTTGATTGCCGAAGGGTCCGTCGAAATTACCGGAGGTATTATTGGATACAACAAAGGTCTGATTAAAGCGGGACACAACATCAAAAGCTCGTTTATCCAGGACGGCAATGTTCAGGCGGGCGAAGACGTCATCGTCTCGCAGAGCATCATGCACTCCAATATTCGTGCCGGACGCGACGTCATCTGCAGCGGCGCCAAAGGTTTGATCGTCGGGGGGAACATCCAGGCGGGCGAGAAAGTGGTTGCAAGGATTATCGGCAACCCGATGTCGACAACGACCTCGATCGAAGTAGGGGCCTTGCCGGAGCTTCGGAACGAGTTGCAAGAACTGCGCCAACAGGTCAAGGATCAGCTTGCTAACTTGGACAAAACGGAGAAGGCGCTTACTTTGCTGGATCAGCTCGCTTCCATGGGCAAATTGACTCCTGATAAGGTGGAGATGCGGTCGAAGCTCAATATGACCAAGAAATCCAACATGCAGGAACTCAACCTGATGAAGGAACGCATGCTGACGATAGAAAAGGCGCTCGAGGATACCGGCAAAGCGCGGGTCGACGTCCTTAAAATGATTTACGGCGGATCCAAAATCGTCATCGGGAGATATACCAAGTACATTAAGGAGCCCATTTCGCGAATGTCCTTTTATTTTAGCGAAGGGGATATTTCCATGTCGGCTTACATCTAGGAAAGGCACTCATAGGAACGATATTCGAATTATCCATTCTCTTCGTTTTAAATGAGGTGATCCCATGAATATGAAATCCGTGGAAATGCAAATCGCGGTCCCACGGACCAGCGAGGCGGGACGTGTTCAGCATGATCAGCAGCATCGACCTATTCTCGACCAAAGTCTGTTATCGGTTCAAGCCTTAAAGGACAGCGAGATAGAGCGTCGGCGTAGTGCCGGCGTGGATGAGAGCGCCCATAATACGACCGTAAGGCGGGAAGGAAATGGTTCTTTCGCGCGGGAACAGGAACATGGCCGTTCCGGCGACAATCCGGACGAGCAGGCACAGGAGCATAGGGCCGAACATCCCTATAAAGGCCGCCACATCGACTTGTCTTTATAGAAGAGAACACATCAACGCAAAAGGTGAGGATTACATTGTCATTTGGAGAGCCTTGGTTTTACATCGTATTGCTTGGGGCAGCGGCACTCGTCTATGCCCTGCTGCTCCCGGGCCGTCAAGCCGCGTCGGCGCCCAAAGCGGATATGACCGCAGAGCTGGAGGCCACCTTGGAGCAATATATGGCGGAGATCGAAAACGAAAACCAAGAACTGATCGATATGGTCGCGCAGATGAAGCAGGATTTCGTCGCCAAGCAGTTGGCTCAGCAGGAGCAAATCGCCGAGCTGCGCCGGCGTTTGGGCGATGCGGAAGCTTCCGCTAAGCAATGCGAAACGCGACTCGTTCTCCTGGAAGGTGCCAGCGTAGAGAAGCAAGCCGGCGTTGCTTCCGTAGGGCAGGGGGCTGCGTCCCAAACTTTCATGCCACCAGATGACGCTGCGGCTGCCGCGGAGTCCGAACCCCAAATTCTAGGCCAACCGTCGTCCTTGCCGGAGGAACCGGAGCCGCCGCAAGAGCAGGTTCGGGATCGATATCCTGAACTGTTCGAGCTTTATGGCAAAGGGAAATCCATTGACATGATCGCCAAAACGATGGGTCTTCAACGCGGCGAGGTCCAGCTGATCCTGCAGTTGGCCAAGAAGGAGGAGTCCCGATGATGAAGAACCGCCAATTTATGCTGGGATTGGGGTGCGGACTCATCGCCGGAGCATTGCTCCTCCAGTTAATGCTGATCGGTCAAGGCGGCAACAAAGAGCTCTATACGAAGGAGCAGATTGAACGTGCCGCCGTGCTGGCGGGCTTAAAGGTCGTGGAGGCGGATCAGGAACTGTTGACGGAAGAGGAATGGCTGGAGCGGTCCGGCCAAGCCGAGAATCCCCCTGCCGACGAGGCGGGGAACAGCACGAAATCTCCAGATGCCCCAGAACAGCCAAATGCGCCGACGGTCCCTGAAACCCCGGCCAATCCGGGGACGGACGATGGACAAGCGGTACCTGGCGCTAAAGCCGGCGATACGAAGGGGCCGGCCAATCCGGATTCGCCTCAGCCGGCGACGGTGGAATACAAGATCGTCGGCGGCACGACGTTGGAAGGCGTCGCTCAAGGCTTGGAGCAGGCGGGGGTTATTGCGGACAAGAGCGCGTTCTTGAAGACGGCCGTATCCAAGAAGATCAACTACAAGGTTCGGGCGGGGACGTATACTTTTGAAGCGGGTGAGGATTTCGATTCGATCATTTCTAAAATCTCGCCCAAAGCTTCCGAGACCGAATAGGAAATGCATGAAAAGGCACCCGGGGTGCCTTTTTCTTATGCCGTCAATTTACGTCAAACTTCGGTTGCATCCCTTTTTTACTTATGGTATAGTAATTGACGGTGTTATAACGCACGTAGGTTGATTTCGCCAAGGGTGCTCGCTTTTACGATAAAGGGAGTCTTGGTGGGAAATGAAACCTGCGGAGGAAGCATCAAAAAAACCAAACTTAGGAGGTGCGTGAAGATGGCAGTAATCTCCATGAAACAACTGCTTGAAGCAGGCGTTCACTTCGGTCACCAGACTCGTCGCTGGAACCCGAAAATGGATCGTTATATCTTCACCGAAAGAAACGGTATTTACATCATTGACCTGCAAAAGACGGTCAAGAAAGTGGAAGAAGCTTATAACTTCGTTAAGAGCGTTGCCGAAGAGAACGGAACCATTCTGTTCGTAGGTACGAAGAAACAAGCTCAAGACTCCGTGAAAGAGGAAGCAGAACGCGCGGGTCAATTCTACATTAACCAACGTTGGCTCGGCGGTACGCTGACCAACTTCCAAACGATTCAAAAACGGATCGACCGTTTGAAGCAATTGGAAACTTGGGAAGAAGACGGCACGTTCACCGTATTGCCGAAGAAAGAAGTCATCATTCTTCGCAAAGAGAAAGAACGTCTCGAGAAATTCCTGGGCGGGATCAAGAACATGAAGGGCTTGCCTAGCGCCCTGTTCGTCATCGATCCTCGCAAAGAACGCATCGCGGTTGCCGAAGCTCGCAAATTGGGTATCCCGATTGTAGGCATCGTCGACACGAACTGCGATCCGGACGAAATCGACTACGTCATTCCGGGTAACGACGACGCCATCCGCGCCGTGAAACTGTTGACTGGCAAAATGGCGGATGCCGTAATCGAAGCTCACCAAGGCGAGCAAACGACGGCTTAATGGCTTTGGCCATACGCTAAATCGATAAATTAAATGAAAAGGGTGGTTGGTAGGTGTCAAACCTCTCACTACCCTTTTTTTAAAGTGAAGAAGACGGTATAAAATCGGCTGGTCATTACGATGTTATTACATATGCGAGTGGTTTTATACCTTTAAGAATTGAAGGGGCATACCCTATATATCGATATGGAGGGAATTAAACATGGCTGTTGATGCAAAATCGGTCAAGGAACTACGTGAAAAAACTGGCGCGGGGATGCTGGATTGCAAAAAAGCGCTGGAAGAAGCAAACGGCGATATGACGAAAGCGATTGAGTTTTTGCGTGAAAAAGGTCTGGCTGCCGCTGCGAATAAAGCGGGCCGTATCGCTACGGAAGGCGTTGTTGAATCTTATATCCACGCAGGAGGCCGTATCGGCGTTCTGGTTGAGATCAACAGTGAAACGGACTTCGTAGCCAAAAACGAACAGTTCAAAGAATTTGCTCGCGACGTTGCGATGCATATCGCGGCGATGAGCCCTCGCTACGTTCGTCGGGAAGAAGTTCCGCAAGAGGAAATCGAGAAAGAGAAAGAAATCCTGAAAGCTCAAGCCCTGAACGAAGGCAAGCCGGAGAAAATCGTCGAGAAAATGGTCGAAGGCCGCATCGGCAAATACTATGAAGAGTTCTGTTTGCTGGAACAAGCATTCGTTAAAGACCCGGACAAAACGATTGAGCAACTGCTGAAAGAAAAAATCAGCACCATCGGCGAAAACATCTCCATCCGTCGTTTCGTTCGTTACGAACTTGGCGAAGGTCTGGAGAAAAAAGTCGACAACTTCGTAGAAGAAGTTATGTCCCAAGTCAACAAATAAGCAGACCATCTCACATACATGTGAAGGAAAGTTGGAACACGCCGTGTTCCTTCTTTTTTAACCCGCGAATGAGTTCGATGTGGAGGTATACATTTGGAACAGCCAGTGTTTAAACGTGTTGTCTTAAAGGTCAGCGGGGAGTCGCTAGCCGGTCAAAACGGTTACGGCATCGATGCCGAAACGATTACATCCATCGCCGAGCAGGTGAAGGAAGTGGTGGAGCTGGGCGTGCAGGTGGCCATCGTATGCGGCGGCGGCAACATCTGGCGCGGGATTGCCGGCAGTGCCAAAGGCATCGATCGCGCCACCGCGGACTATATGGGGATGCTCGCCACGGTGATGAATTCTCTGGCTTTGCAGGATGCGCTCGAGCAAATCGAGGTGCCTACCCGGGTGCAAACCTCGATTGCGATGCAGCAAATCGCCGAACCGTACATCCGGCGCCGGGCGATCCGCCATTTGGAGAAAGGCCGGGTCGTGATTTTTGCGGCGGGCACGGGCAATCCGTTCTTTTCCACGGACACGACGGCTGCGCTGCGTGCGGCTGAAATCGAGGCGGAAGTGATCCTCATGGCGAAGAATAAAGTGGATGGCGTATACTCCGCAGATCCGTTTGTTGATCCGAACGCGGTGAAGTATGAATCCCTCACGTATTTGGAAGTGCTGAACAAGAACCTGGGGGTCATGGATTCCACGGCGTCCTCGCTGTGCATGGACAATGATATCCCGTTGATCGTTTTTGCCATTACGGAACAAGGGAACATTAAGCGCGTCGTTCTCGGTGAGAAAATCGGAACGATCGTCAAAGGGAGTGTAGATTAATGCCGCAAACGATTAAGAAACATGCCGAAGAACGCATGGACAAAGCGATTCAGGCCTTGAAAAGAGATCTATCGACGCTTCGCGCCGGAAGAGCTACGCCTTCGCTGCTTGATCGCATTCAGGTTGATTATTACGGTTCGCCAACCCCAATCAACCAGTTGGCCAATATCAACACGCCGGATTCCCGGACGTTGATGATCCAACCTTGGGACAAATCGTCGCTATCGGAAATCGAGCGGGCGATCCAAAAATCGGATCTAGGTTTAACCCCCGCGAACGACGGTACGTCCATTCGCTTGTCCATTCCGGCCTTGACCGAGGAACGCCGTGTCGAGCTCGTGAAGATGACGAAGAAATTCGGCGAAGAGGCGAAAGTCGCGATCCGCAATATCCGCCGCGATGCGAACGACGACATCAAGAAGCTGGAGAAGACCGATATTTCTGAGGACGAGTCGCGCCGGCACCAGGAAGACATTCAGAAAACGACGGATAAGTTTATCGCGGAAGTGGATAAGGTCCTCGCTGCGAAAGAAAAAGAGATCATGGAAGTCTAAGAGACAAAAAGCGGCCCCTCCTATTACGGTGGGGTTTTGTCTCTTTTTCATCATCGGCTGGAGGAAAAGGAATGATCAAGCTATTTCAACCCTGGCGGAAAAAGAAGAAATCTGGGACATCCGTCAGCCTGTCCCCGGACAATATCCCGAAACATGTCGCCATTATCATGGACGGCAACGGAAGATGGGCGCGCAGGCTCGGTTTGCCGCGAATCGTCGGCCATCGATCGGGGATGAAAGCCGTAAAGCGGGCCACGATTGCGGCGGACGAACTGGGCATTTCCATTTTGACGCTGTACGCTTTCTCGACGGAGAACTGGAAGCGGCCGAAGGATGAAGTCGATTATCTGATGTCGCTGCCGCAGGAGTTTCTGGCGATTGAACTGGATGAGTTGGTTGAGAAGAACGTCCAGGTCCGGATGATGGGGTATACGGATGAACTGCCCAAGCATACGATTGCCGCAATGGAGGAAGCGATTGAGCGGACGAAACACAACACGGGCTTGATCTTGAATTTTGCCTTGAATTACGGCAGCCGCCGCGAGATTACGGAAAGCGTGAAAGATATCGCCAGGGCCGTTCAGTCTGGCGAGCTGTCGGTGGAAGACATTACGTCGGACACGTTCGAATCCAGGCTACTATCCGCCGGGTTGCCTGAACCTGATTTGCTGATCCGTACGAGCGGTGAATTGCGGTTAAGTAATTTTATGCTCTGGCAAACGGCTTATAGTGAACTGTGGTTCACGGATATCCTCTGGCCGGATTTCAGCAAGGAACATTTGGTTGAAGCGGTGGGGGAATATCAGCGCCGCACGCGGCGATACGGCGGATTAACCTAGCGATGGAAGGTGTAGACTGGTGAAACAGCGGTTGATTACGGGCATCATCGCCGGCGGCTTTTTCCTCGGAATGTGCTGGTTGGGCGGAACCCTCTATCATGTACTCATTTTGCTTATGGCTCTGATCGGATATTACGAATTTGTGCGAATGACCCGTATTCCGGCGTTCCAAGGACCTGCTCTTTTGGGTTTCTTAGGCGTGGTCTATTTAGCGTTTCCGTGGCGCCTGCTCGATATCGCCAGACCGCTCGGCGATTCCGCAGTGTTGTGGTTGTTCATGCTGCTCTTTTTAGCCGTAACCGTGATCAGCAAAAACGAGATGCCGATCGGCCAAGTCGCTATGTTGTACCTGGGCATGGTTTACGTTGGCATCGGATTTGCGGCCATCGCGGAAACGCGCAATACGCCTGACGGTCATGGCCTGTTCTGGACGTTTCTGATGCTAGCGGCGATATGGAGCAGCGATGCGGGCGCCTATTTCACCGGCCGTCGCTTCGGCAAACATAAGCTGTGGCCTGCGATCAGCCCGAACAAAACCGTGGAAGGGGCGCTGGGCGGCGTCTTGCTGGCCGTGATCGTTGCCGTCATCTTCGCCTTTGCTTCCGGCGGATTGCTCACGGTCGGACGAGCCGTGTTGCTGGGAATTTCCGCCGCAGTGCTCGGTCAATTTGGCGACCTGATCCAATCGGCGTACAAACGCGTCTACGGCATCAAGGATTCGGGCAAGCTGCTGCCCGGCCATGGCGGGATTTTGGATCGGTGCGATAGTTGGATCGCGGTGTTCCCGTTCATACATATCCTAACCCTCCTTCCTTAATAAGGTGGATTTAAAATCGGCTTCCCAGCACGAAGCTGTGTCGAAGGTGCGGATTCGACGTCGAATCTTGAATTCAGCCGGGCCTTCCGCTGCTCACGTAGCCTCCAGCTACGCTGCGCTGCTCAGTCCCTAGCCTCATCCAACCTTCTTGGTGCTAAAAACCCGATTTTAAATCTTTTATTGAAAAGGTGGATTTAAAATCGGCTTCCCAGCACGAGGCTGTGTCGAAGGTGCGGATTCGGGCGTCGAATCTTGAATTCAGCCGGGCCTTCCGCTGCTCACGTAGCCTCCAGCTACGCTGCGCTGCTCAGTCCCTAGCTTCATCCAACCTTCTTGGTGCTAAAAACCCGATTTTAAATCTTTTATTGAAAAGGTGGATTTAAAATCGGCTTCTCAGCACGAAGGGGGGACAAGGAAGCGGACTCGGCGTCGAATCTTGAATTCAGCCGGGCCTTCCGCTGCTCACGTAGCCTCCAGCTACGCTGCGCTGCTCAGTCCCTAGCTTCATCCAACCTTCTTGGTGCTAAAAACCCGATTTTAAATCTTTTATTGAAAAGGTGGATTTAAAATCGGCTTCCCATCACGAGGCGATTCTTCGCATGCTGGGCTAACGGACTCCAGAGACCTTATAGGTGTAAACACGAAGGGTTTTGGAAGCTAACGGACCTCAGAGGCCTTAATTGGGCGAAAGTCATCCAGTTGAGCTTTTTTGCTTTAAATAAGGTCACTGGAGTCCGTTGCGGCGAGAAATAGTCGGGAAATAGATAATTAACGGCGCTACAGTCCGCTAGAGTGATTTGGTCGCTATAAATCTCTTGGCTCTCTTGAATCTCTTTGAATTTCTGTGAACACGAGGTGCAACATGAAGAAAATCGCGTTGATCGGTTCGACCGGTTCCATAGGCACGCAAACGTTGGATGTACTCCGGGCATATCCCGAGGAATTTCGGCTCGAAGGATTAGCGGCTGGCAGCAATGTTGAGTTGTTTGCCCGGCAAGTCCAAGAGTTCCGGCCCCGAAAAGCATCTGTGGCCACCAAAGAATTAGCCGACCGGATTCGTCCGCAGCTGCCTGAAGGCGTTGAGCTTTATTACGGCGAGCAGGGCTTGGTCGAAGTGGCGGCGGGCACCGATGCCGATACGGTGGTGACTGCCATCGTCGGCAGCGCGGGGCTGCCTGCGACGTTAGCGGCGATCGAGGAAGGCAAGCATATCGCGTTGGCGAACAAGGAGACGCTGGTGACGGCCGGACACCTGGTAACGGAATTGGCCCGGCGCAAGGGCGTGGCGCTGCTTCCCGTGGATAGCGAGCACTCCGCCATTTTTCAATGCTTGAACGGCGAGCACCGGGAAGAAGTCAGTCAAATTACGTTGACAGCCTCCGGCGGATCGTTCCGCGACCTGACGCGCGAACAGCTGCGGGAAGTCACGGTGGAGGATGCCTTAAAGCATCCCAACTGGGCGATGGGCGCCAAAATCACCATCGATTCAGCCACGATGGTCAACAAAGGATTGGAAGTGATCGAAGCCCATTGGCTATTCGGTCTTCCTTTTGAACAAATCGGGGTTCTGTTGCACCCGGAAAGCATCATCCACTCCTTCGTTGAGTATCGTGACGGCAGCGTGATCGCCCAGCTCGGAACGCCGGATATGCGCGTGCCGATCCAATATGCGCTCACTTATCCGCATCGCTGGACTTCCGCAGCGAAAAGACTGTCGCTGGCCGAGGTCGGGAAGCTGCATTTTCGCGAGATGGACTATGACCGGTTCCCTTGTTTAAGACTAGCCTACGAATGTGGTAAAATAGGAGGTACGGCAACCAGCGTTTATAACGCCGCGAATGAAGCAGCCGTCGCCCGGTTTTTGAAGGGGGATATTCCCTTCTTGCAGATCGAGACGATTATTGAGAAGGCTTTAGCCAAACATGTAGCGCAAGCCCATCCGGATCTGGAAACGATTCGTGAGGCCGACCGCTGGGCCAGATCCCTGGCCGATACGCTGTAAACTCTCTAGCTTCGTTGCATCGCTTCGTGATCAAAGGCTGGAGGTGGCGGTATTCTCTTGTGCCTGATCGGAGAATATATTAATCTAAAGTAACGTTGGACGATCCGTGGCCAGAAGGGGGATGCTTACGCTTGGAATTGCTGAAAATCATATTTTTGACGGTGCTCATGTTTTTCGTCATCGTCACGGTGCATGAATGGGGACATTACTTCTTTGCGAAGCGCGCCGGCATTTTGGTACGGGAGTTTGCCATCGGTTTTGGTCCCAAGCTGTTGTCATTCAAACGGGACGAGACCCAGTTCACCTTGCGCTTGCTACCGTTTGGCGGGTACGCGCGTATGGCGGGCGAGGATCCCGAACTGATTCAAATCTCGGACGGACAGACCATCGCCTTGCGACTGGAGAACGACCTGGTTCGGAAGATATATCTGGACCGCTTGGACAGCCGTAAAAACGTGATTCGCGGCGAGGTACAGCATATCGATTTGGAAGACGATCTTGCGGTACGCTTGGACGTGGACGGCGAAACGCTGACCTACAAAGTGCATCCGCAGGCGATGATGGTGGCGAAAGGGAAAGAGACGCAAATTGCCCCAAGAGACCGGCAGTACGGCAGCAAAACCGTGGGGCAGCGCGCCTTATCGATTTTCGCGGGTCCGCTGATGAACTTTATTTTGGCGTTCGTGTTGTTTGCCTTGCATACGCAAATGGCGGGAATTCCGCTGGACCAACCTAGCCACCTGCAAATCGGCGAAGTCATGAAAGGGATGCCGGCTGCAGAAGTTGGGCTGAAAACGGGAGATATTATCGAAACGATCAACGGAACTCCGGTGGGGACCGATGCGAATAAAATGATCGAAATGATCCAGGCTTCGAAAAATCAGCCGATGACGTGGACGGTTAAACGCGGCGAAGAAACGCTGAAGGTGACGATCACCCCGAAAGGGGCAGAGAACGAAGACGGCAAAATCGGTAGTACGATTATCACCGTTTTCCCGACGCGCAGCGCGTCCTTCGGGGAGACGTTCCAGGTCGCAGGGGAGGACATGGTCAACACGACCAAAGCGATTTTCCTCGGTTTCCAGCAGTTGATCAACCGCTTTAACATGGACGATTTGGGAGGTCCGGTCCGAACGTTTGAGGTTACAGGCCAAATCGCGAAGCAAGGGATCGTGCAGTTGACGTATTGGGCGGCGATTTTGAGCCTCTACTTGGGGATCTTTAACCTGTTGCCGATTCCGGCGCTAGACGGAAGCCGTCTTATTTTCCTGGGGGTCGAGGCCCTGCGCGGCAAACCGATAGATCCAAACCGCGAAGGCATGGTGCATTTCATCGGATTTGCGATGCTGTTCCTGCTCATGATTGCGGTCACTTATAACGACATTTTGCGCTTGATTCACGGCTGATCCTGACGAAGGCGGCTTTGATCGGCGCACGTGTACATTAAACTTGTGGTTTTAACGGGAGGACAAAGGTTCTTATGGCAAACGAGGAGAAACAATTCGTCACGGAGATTACCCCGCAGGGAGTGGACTTTTCCCGCTGGTACATCGACGTAATCAAAAAAGCGGATCTCATGGATTACTCGCCGGTTCGCGGCTGTATCGTATTTAAGCCGGACGGCTACGAGATCTGGGAACATATCCAGGCCGAGCTGGACCGCCGCTTCAAGGAAACTGGCCATCGCAACGCTTATTTCCCGCTGTTTATTCCGGAGAGCTTCTTCCAGAAGGAAAAAGAACACGTCGAAGGCTTTAATCCGGAGCTCCCTTGGGTGACGGAAGCGGCCGGAGAGAAGCTGGAGGAGCGTCTCGCGATCCGTCCGACGTCCGAGACGATGATCGGGCATATGTACGAAAAATGGATTCAGTCTTACCGTGATCTTCCGGTGCTGATCAACCAGTGGGCGAACGTCGTCCGTTGGGAGAAACGTACGCTGCCATTCCTTCGCACGAGCGAATTCTTATGGCAGGAAGGCCACACCGCGCATGAAAACGAGCAGGAAGCGCGCGAAGAAACGATGCGGATGCTGGAAATTTACCGCGATTTCGTGGAAAATTATTTGGCGATTCCGGTTATCGTCGGCCAAAAAACGCCGTCCGAGAAATTCGCCGGTGCAGTCGACACCTACTCGATCGAAGCGATGATGAAAGATGGCCGTGCCGTGCAGGCAGGCACTTCCCACTACCTGGGTACCAACTTTGCCACGGCATTTGATATTCAATATTTGAACCGCGAAAACGTTCGCGAATATGTTCACACCACCTCTTGGGGCGTCAGCACCCGGTTGATCGGTTCGCTGATCATGGTGCATGGGGATGACCGCGGATTGGCTCTGCCGCCGAAGGTCGCTCCGAAGCAGGTTATGATCATTCCGATCGGGCCGCCGAAAACTTGGGAAGCGGTCGTAGGCAGAGCCGACGAATTGTTCGCCGACCTGAAGAAAGCGGGCATTCGCGTCGGCATCGATGATCGCGCGGACTTCCGCCCAGGCTGGAAGTTTAACGAATACGAAATGCGCGGCGTGCCGGTTCGTATGGAAATCGGGCCTCGAGATATGGAGAACGGCGTCTGCGTGCTCGTCTCCCGCATCAGCGGCGAGAAGAAGGTCGTACAGCAGGACCGTTTGGTCGAGGAGGTTCAGGCGATGCTGGAGCAAGTCCATCAAGAAATGTACGAGCGGGCCAAGGCTTTCCGCGAGGAGCATTTCTACAGCGTCGACAGCTTGGATGAAATGAAAGCGAGCATCGAAGAGAAACGCGGCTTTACTTTGGCCGGCTGGTGCGGCTCGGAAGCTTGCGAACGCCAGGTCAAGGAAGAAACGGGAGCGACCAGCCGCAATATCCCGTTCCATCCTCAAACGATCAAAGACACCTGTCTCGTTTGCGGAGATAAAGCGAAGCATACCGTCGTTTTTGCCAGAGCCTATTAAGAAAAACGGTCGCGTGAGGGTCCCGCTATAGCGTCGGGAAACTGGGGACGCGGGCGAACGACACAACCACTAGAGGGCTTTCGGCAGTCAGCGCCTGCAGGCTTTTCACGCCGCCGGCCAACCGCCGGAAGCCTTTTTTCGATCCATGGCAATAAGTCAGCTAGCAAGGTGAGGGGAGAGGACATGACCGAGACGCAAGACAAGAGAAACCGGCTGGAGCTGTTGATGAAGCAGGCTGATGTGCCCGCTTCGCTGATCGACCCGTATTTTCTTGACGGACATATCGAAAAAGTAGAGGTCAGCCGCAGCAATCGGGAGTGGAGAATCACCATTCAGAAGGATACGCTGGTGCCGGCCCAGGCCTACCGTACGTTTTGCCTGCGGGTAAGGGAACGAATGGAGCATATCGCCATCATTTCCTTTGAGTTTCATTACGGCGGCGGCGTGTCCGCCAAAGACATCGTTGGAGAGTATTGGTCGTTGTTTCTCGAATGGGTGAAACGCCAAATTCCATCGGTGAACGGCTGGATGGCGAGAGCCGGGTTTGAAGTAGACGGTGATGTGGTGACGGTAACGTTTGGAGACGCCATGGCGCTGGAATTGGCACGCAAAAAACAAATCGACAAAGCGCTTACGGCTTATTACGAAACATATTTTGGCTTGCCGTTAAGAATTAAACTGCAAACCGGCGAGTCTAACGTCGAAGCGTTTGAGGAGTTCCAGCAACGGATCGTGGAGGAAGAGCGAGAGGTCATCCAGAAGATGATGGAGAACATGACGGTTGAGGCTCCTCCGGAGGAAGTCGAAGGGGAAGTCATCAAGCTGCAGCTCGGGAACGAGATCAAGGAACAGCCGGTACCGATCCAGCAACTTCAGGACGAAGAGAAGAAGATTACGATCCAGGGCACGATTTTCGGCCTGGACCGCAAGGAGCTGCGGAACGGCAATACGTTGTTTATGTTTTTCCTGACCGATTTTTCCGATTCCCTGCAGTTGAAATTGTTCGCCAAAAATAAAGAAGACTTGAAGGTCATGGGGCAGCTCGCCAACGGCAAGTGGATCAAAGCGCGGGGCAAAGTGGAAATGGACCGCTTTATGCCGGTCCCCGAGTTGGTCATGATCCCTTCGGATCTATGCGAAGTATCCGCGCCGCCGGGACGCAAAGACAATGCGCCGGAGAAGCGGGTCGAGTTCCATCTGCATACGACGATGAGTACGATGGATGCCGTAACGCCGATCGGCGATTATGTGAAGATGGCCGCCAAATGGGGACATAAAGCGATCGCCGTAACCGATCATGGCGGCGTGCAAAGCTTCCCGGATGCGGCGAAAGCGGCGAAGAAAAACGGCATCAAAATGATTTACGGCGTAGAAGCCAACGTCGTGAACGATAACGTGGCGGTCGTGCTAAACCCGCGCGGCGACGAATTGAAGTCCGCGACTTATATTGTTTTTGACATCGAGACCACCGGCTTGTCGGTTACCCAGAACAAAATCATTGAAATCGCAGCGGTGAAAATGCAGGAGGGCAAGGAGATCGATCGTTATGCGACCTTCGTCAATCCGCATGAACGCATCCCCTATCATATTCAACAGCTGACGAATATCAACGACGATATGGTGAAGGACGCCCCCGATGTGGAGCCGGTGCTCAAGAGGTTCGTCGAGTTCGCGGGGGACGCGATTCTGGTTGCCCATAACGCCCGGTTTGACTACGATTTCGTCAACGCGAAGCTGAAGGAACTGGGGCTTCCGATTATGGAAAACCCGGTGCTCGATACGTTGGAGCTCGCCCGGATGTTATTCCCCTCCATGAAGAATCACCGGCTGAATACGCTCGCTGCCAAATATAAAGTTTCGCTGGAGAACCACCACCGGGCGATCGATGATACGCTAGCGCTCGGAGAGATTTTGAACGGCTTGTTGGATGACGCCGCCAAGATCGAAGGGTACAAAACGCTGGATCGCCTAAACGACAAGGTCGGGAAGGACTTGACCAATGCTCGTCCGTTCCACTGCGGGATTTATGCGCTGAACCAGGTTGGCAAGAAAAACCTGTTTAAGCTCATATCGATGTCGCACACCGAGTATTTCAAGCGGGTTCCCTGCATTCCCAAATCCAAGCTGGTGGAGATGCGAGAAGGGCTGTTGATCCTGTCCGGCTGCGAGAAGGGCGAATTCTTCGAAACTGTGCTGAACAAGTCGGTCGAGGAAGCCGAAGTCGTCGCTGAATTCTACGACGTGCTGGAGATTCAACCGCTCACGATGTACATGCATCTGGTGGAAAAAGGGTTGGTCGGCAGTACGGAAGAGCTGGAAACGGCTCTACGCAAGGTTGTCGAGATCGGCATGAAGCTGGATAAGCCGGTCATTGCTACCGGGAACGTGCATTATCTGGATCCGAAAGACAAGCTGTTCCGCGACATTACGATTCACGGCATCACCGGTTTCAGTCCGCTGAAGGATATCCGCAAACCGGATGCGCATTTCCGGACGACGGAGGAGATGCTGGAGGAATTCGCTTTTCTGGGTCAGGAGAAGGCCTTTGAAGTCGTGGTGACCAACACTTCGAGGCTGGCGGACCAATTCGAGGAATTGGAGTTGTTCCCGGACAAGCTGTTTACGCCGATCATCGAAGGGGCGGACGAGGAAATCCGCCGGACTTGCTACGATACGGCCAAATCGGTTTACGGCGAGGATTTGCCCGAAGTCATCATCAAACGTTTGGAGAAAGAGCTAGAGCCGATCATCAAATACGGATTTTCGGCCAACTATCTGATCTCCGAGCGGCTCGTGAAGAAGTCGAACCAGGACGGTTACCTCGTCGGTTCCCGGGGTTCGGTCGGCTCGTCGGTGGTCGCGTTGTTTCTGGGTATATCCGAGGTTAATCCGCTGCCAGCGCATTACATCTGTTTGAATCCCGAATGCAAGTACAGCGAATGGTTCCTCGACGGCAGCGTGCCCAGCGGTTTCGACCTTCCCGACAAAACCTGCCCGAAATGCGGCGGCAAGCTGAAGGGCGAAGGCCAGGACATCCCGTTTGAGACGTTCCTGGGCTTTAAAGGCGACAAGGTACCGGATATCGACTTGAACTTCTCCGGCGAATATCAGCCGGTGGCCCATAACTACACCAAAGTGTTGTTCGGGGAGAAGAACGTATTCCGCGCCGGAACGATCGGTACGGTCGCCGAGAAAACGGCTTTCGGATTCGCCAAGAAATACGAGGAAGAGCATAACAAGCACTGGCGGGGCGCCGAGTTGAACCGTCTGGCGGCGGGATGTACCGGCGTCAAACGGAGCACGGGCCAGCATCCCGGCGGGATCGTCGTCGTGCCGGATTACATCGAGGTTGAAGATATCACCCCGGTACAATACCCGGCCGATGATACCGAAGCCGAATGGAAAACGACGCATTTCGATTACCACGCTTTCGACGCGAACTTGCTGAAGCTCGATATTCTAGGACACGATGATCCGACGATGATGCGGATGCTGCAGGATTTGACCGGAGTCGATCCACAGACTATTCCGATGAATGATCCGAAGGTCATGAGCATGTTCAACTCGACGGAGTCGCTTGGCGTCACGCCGGAACAGATTCGCACGCCGGTAGCCACCTACGGCATACCGGAAATGGGAACGAAATTCGTCCGTCAGATGCTGGTGGAATCGCAGCCATCTTCTTTTGCCGACTTGCTGCAAATCTCCGGGCTTTCCCACGGCACCGGCGTATGGCTCGGCAACGCGCAGGAACTGATCAAAAACGGCACCTGCAACATTAAGACGGTTATCGGCTGCCGCGACGATATCATGCTGTTCCTCATTTATAAAGCGGGCATGGATGCCGGCTTGGCCTTTAAAATTACGGAGAGCGTTCGTAAGGGGAAAGGGCTGACGCCGGAATGGATCGAAGAGATGAAGAAATGCAAAGTGCCGCAATGGTACATCGACTCTTGCCTCAAGATTCAGTACATGTTCCCGAAGGCGCATGCCGCCGCTTACGTTATCTCCGCGGTGCGGACCGCCTATTTCAAACTGTATTATCCGATCGAATATTATGCGACGTATTTCTCGGTCCGCGGCGAGGATTTCGATATCGAGCTGTGTTGTCAGGGGTATGAGGCAATCTACCGTAAAATCGAGGAGATCGAGCAGAAGGGCTTCCAGGCGCTTCCGAAGGAAAAAAACATGCTGCCGATCCTGGAGATGGCGCTGGAGATGACGGCCCGCGGCTTCCACTTCAAGCCGATCGACCTGTATCGTTCCGACGCTACGAAATTCATCGTCGACGGCGATTCGCTGATTCCGCCTTTCTCGGCGCTCGCCGGCATCGGGGAGAATGCGGCCAAGAATATCGCCGCGGCGAAAGAGCAAGGCGAGTTCCTCTCGGTGGAGGATTTCCAGCAGAAATCCAAGGCGAGCAAAACGATCGTCGAGCTCCTGAACTCCATGGGCTGCTTCCGCGGCCTGCCGGAAAGCAACCAACTGTCCTTATTTTGATTCCGCGCGTTTGGAGCACCGAGAAGGTTGGACGAAGCTTAGGGACTGAGTGGCGGAGCGTACGTTTTGGGTACGCGAGCAACGGAAGGCCCGGGTGAGTTCAAGATTCGATGCCGAATCCGCTTCCTGTTGTAGCTTCGTGATCGAAAGATGGCTTTTTTAACTACCTATACAGTAAAGGTGTTTTACTTGTCACTTGGTATGTACTATGTTATAATTTTTTTGGCAATCATGAAGATAGAACCGTTGTTAAAGAGTGGGGAAACCCACTCTTTAATCTTTGGTATATAGGATTGAATTATTGGAGGTAATGTACGCTTGAGCACACCGAAGATCAAAGCGACCGTCGAGCAAATGGTCACGCCTTATTTGGAGGAGAACGGCTTTGAACTGGTTGACGTGGAATACGTCAAGGAGGGGAGCAACTGGTTCCTCCGCGTATTCGTCGACAAAGACGGCGGCATCGATATCGATGACTGCGGCCGGATCAGCGAATACCTTAGCGAGAAGCTCGACGAGAACGATCCGATTCCGTCGGCTTATTTTCTGGAAGTGTCTTCGCCGGGAGCGGAACGCCCCTTGAAGAAAGCCGAGGATGTATCCAAGGCGGTCGGCAAAGACGTATTTGTTACTACATACGAACCGGTAGACGGCCTGAAAGAATTTGAAGGCCGGCTCCTTTCCTTCGATGGCGACGAAATGGTCGTCGAAGTCGGGAAGAAGCGTCACGCCATTCCATATAATAAAGTCGCCAGCGCAAGATTGGCCATTATTTTTTAGAGGTAGTTCAAAAAGTCATTTTTTGATCACGAAGCAGGTCAAGAAGCGGATTCGACATCGAATCTTGAATTCAGCCGGGCCAAGCGGATGTTTCTTTCGGAAACATTTCAGTAGCTCACGTACGCAAAACGTACGCTGCGCTACTCAGTCCCTAGCTTCATCCAACCTTCTCGGTGCTCCAAACCTGACTTTTTGAACTTATACTTCTAGTGTGACCTACGGGGAATCATGAAAGGGGGAACTCGAGGCAAATGAGCATGGATTTTATCGAAGCCTTGAATGAATTGGAAAGGGAAAAAGGGATCAGCAAGGATATCTTGTTCGAAGCGATCGAAGCGGCGCTGATTTCCAGCTACAAGCGCAACTTTAATACGGCGCAAAACGTGCGTGTGGATATGAACCGCCATACCGGCGCAATCAAAGTGTATGCCCGCAAGCTCGTAGTTGAGGAGGTTCTCGATCCGCGGACGGAAATTTCGTTGCCTGCGGCACGCGAGATCAATCCCAACTATCATCTTGACGACATTACCGAAATCGAGGTAACCCCTCGCGACTTCGGCCGGATCGCGGCGCAAACCGCCAAGCAGGTCGTCACGCAGCGCATTCGCGAAGCGGAGCGCGGACTCATTTATAATGCGTTCGTCGAGAAGGAAGAGGACATCGTGACCGGGATCGTGCAGCGCCAGGACTTGCGCAACATCTACGTCGATCTCGGCAAGATTGAAGCCCATTTGCCGCTGAACGAATTGATGCCAAACGAGAAGTTCAAGCACGGCGACCGGATTAAAGCGTACATCACCAAAGTGGAAAATACGACGAAAGGACCGCAAATTTTGCTGTCCCGTACGCATCCGGGCTTACTGAAGCGTTTGTTCGAGCTGGAGGTTCCGGAAATTTTCGACGGTGTGGTGGAGATTCGTTCCGTGGCCCGCGAAGCCGGCTTCCGTTCCAAAATTGCCGTCTACTCCCGCAATAGCGAAGTCGATCCTGTCGGCTCCTGCGTTGGCCCGAAAGGCTTGCGCGTGCAAACGATCGTCAACGAGCTGCGCGGAGAGAAGATCGACATCGTTCGTTATTCGGAAAGCGTGGAGGAGTACGTGGCCAATGCGTTGAGCCCGTCCAAAGTGCTCGAAGTGCAGGTGTTCGAGGCGGAGAAGATGGCCCGCGTGATCGTGCCGGATTACCAGTTGTCGCTGGCGATTGGCATTAAAGGACAAAACGCCCGCCTCGCCGCCAAATTGACCGGTTGGAAAATCGACATTAAGAGCGAAACCCAAGCGGAAGAGGAATTCGGCAGAGAAAAAACCGATCAAGGCGAAATGCCTCAGGATTCCATCTCCGTGGACTAACGGGGGGTGGCAAGGATGAAGCAAAGAAAAGTACCGCTGCGTAAATGCGTAGCCTGCCAGGAAATGATGCCCAAGAAAACGTTGATCCGCATCGTTCGTTCGCCTGAGGGCGAGGTGTCCATCGACCTGACGGGCAAGAAATCAGGGCGTGGAGCGTATCTATGCGGCAAAACGGCCTGTTTCAAGCTTGCGCATAAATCACGAGCCCTTGACCGTGCGCTGAAAGCGCCGGTAGGGTCCGAGGTGTATGAGCAGCTGGCTCGCGATTTCCTGGCCGTGGAGGATGAGTTCCTCGCCGCTCAGGCGCGGGAAGAGGATGAAGATGAATAAGGCCCAGTCGTTGTCTGGACTTGGCCTCGCGATGCGGGCCGGTAAACTGGTGACCGGGGACGAAATCGTCCTGAAGGCGATTCGGTCGGGGGAAGCCAAGCTCGTGATTGTAGCGGGCGACGCTTCAGCCAATACGCAGAAGAAATTCCGCGATAAATGCGGGAGCTACAAGATCCCGCTGATGATCGGATTCGACCGGGAAACGCTCGGAGGGAGCGTAGGCAAACCGGAACGGGTGGTTCTGGCTCTCACCGATCAGGGGTTTACCGAGATGATACGCAAAGCGATCTTGAAAACATCGGAGGTGGAGTATATTGAGTAAACAAGACAAACAAGATAAGCTCAGGGTGTATGAATACGCCAAATCGCTCAACATGAGCAGCAAAGAAATTATTACCATTCTTAAGCGTCTTAATATCCCGGTCAACAATCACATGAGCGTTATGGAGAACGATACCGTCGCCCGTGTTGAGCAGTTTTTCAAGGATATTAAGAGCAATGCGGCGGCGAAACGAGAAAACTCGGGACGTAACGATTCTCCTGCCAAATCGCCGGCACCGGCTTCCGCAGGAGGAAGCCAAACACCGAAAGCTTCAGCCGGAGAATCTTCCGGTCATCGCGGAGATCAAGGACGCCATGTTCAGGGCAGCGGAAACGCACCCGTCAAAAACCAAAATCAACAGGAAAAGCAGGTAAGCATGAATAATAAACCAAAATCAAACCCAAATGTAGCGAGCGGCAGCACGGCTGTTCAAGAAAGATCGGGCCGTCCGAACGGCGGCAATCATCAAAACTCTCGTCCGCAAGGTCAAGGCGGAGGAAATCCGTCCGGCGCAAACCGGAACCCGCAAGGCAACCGGGGGCCAGGTCAAGGCGGTCAGCCGCGTAACGACGGCGGCCAACGCCAAGGACAAGGTCAAGGTCAAGGCGGCGGGGGTAACCGTGGGCCCCAGCAACAAAACCGCAGTTTTACGCCTAGCAACGGCAATAATGGCGGCGGTGGGAACGGCGGCGGCTTTAGCGGCGGCAAAGGCCAAGGTCAAGGCCAGGGGCAAGGCCAAAGAAGAGGGAACAACAACAATAATGGCGGAAGAAACCAAAGAGGTTATGAGGATAACCGAAATGGCGCCAATTTTAGAAATAATCGCGGCGGTAAGGGCGGACGCGGCAAAGGCGGTCCTCAACAGCCTCAGCGCGAGAAGATCGACAATACGCCGAAGAAAATTATCGTCCGCGGCACGATGACGGTTGGCGAAACCGCCAAATTGCTGCACAAGGACGCTTCCGAGGTCATCAAGAAGCTGATCTTGCTTGGCGTCATGGCGACGATCAACCAAGAGCTCGATATCGATACCATCCTGCTGCTTGCAGGTGACTTCGGCGTCGAAGTGGAAGTGAAGATTCCGGTCGAGGAAGACCGTTTTGAAACGATCGAAGAGGTCGACGAAGAAGCGGACTTGAAAGAACGTCCACCGGTCGTTACGATCATGGGTCACGTCGACCATGGTAAAACCACGCTGCTTGACGCTATCCGCTCCACGAACGTGACCGGCGGAGAGGCCGGCGGGATCACGCAGCACATCGGGGCGTACCAAGTCGAAATCAACGGCAAGAAGATTACGTTCCTGGATACCCCGGGCCACGAAGCGTTTACGGCAATGCGTGCCCGCGGTGCGCAGTTGACGGATATCACGATCATCGTGGTTGCCGCCGACGACGGCGTGATGCCGCAAACGGTCGAAGCGGTCAACCATGCCAAGGCAGCGGGATTGCCTATCATCGTGGCCGTCAACAAGATCGACAAACCGGATGCCAACCCGGATAAAGTGAAGCAAGAATTGACAGAATATGAGCTTGTACCGGAAGAATGGGGCGGCGACACGATTTTCGTCAATGTTTCGGCGAAGCAAAAGATCGGGTTGGAAGGCCTGCTTGAAATGATTCTGCTGGTGGCGGAAGTCAACGAATACAAAGCCAACCCGGATAAACGCGCTCGCGGCGCGGTCATCGAAGCCGAACTGGATAAATCCCGCGGCCCGGTAGCGCGCGTGTTGGTTCAACACGGGACGCTGAAGGTCGGCGACGCTTTCGTTGCAGGCAACTGCTTCGGCCGCGTTCGTGCGATGGTTAACGACCGCGGACGCCGCCTGAAAGAAGCTGGACCTTCGACACCGGTGGAAATTACCGGTCTGAACGAAGTGCCGCAAGCCGGTGATCCGTTTATGGTATTCGAAGATGAACGTAAAGCTCGTTCGATCGCTGATAAGCGGGCTATTACGCAGCGTCAATCCGATCTGGGTTCGAATACCCGCGTCACACTGGATGATCTGTTCCGCCATATCAAGGAAGGCGAAATCAAAGATCTGAACGTGATCATCAAAGCCGACGTGCAGGGTTCGGTTGAAGCGCTCAAAGGCGCACTCGAGAAGATCGAAGTCGAAGGCGTTCGCGTTAAGATCATTCACAGCGGGGCCGGTGCCATTACCGAATCCGATATTATCTTGGCGGCAGCTTCGAACGCGATCGTGATCGGTTTCAACGTTCGTCCGGACAACCAAACGAAAGCCACGGCGGAGCAGGAGAAAGTCGATATCCGCTTGCACCGCGTCATTTACAACGCGATCGAAGAGATTGAGCAGGCCATGAAAGGGATGCTTGATCCGGTTTATAAGGAAACCGTCATCGGTCACGCCGAGGTCCGCAATACGTTCAAGATCAGCAAGGTCGGAACGATCGCAGGCTGTATGGTGACTTCCGGCAAAATTACCCGTTCGGCGGAAATGCGCTTGATTCGCGACGGGATCGTCGTATACGAAGGCAAAATCGATTCTCTGAAACGTTTCAAGGACGACGCCAAAGAAGTCGCTCAAGGTTACGAGTGCGGGATTACCCTGGACAATTATAATGACCTTAAAGAAGGCGACGTCATCGAGGCGTTCATCATGGAAACGGTTGAACCGAAGTAAGGTGGGTGTCTAGAATGGCCAAAAATCGTACCGGCCGCGTAGGCGAACAGATTAAAAAAGAACTTAGCGTGCTCATCCAGAGCGAACTGAAAGATCCGCGCATCGGTTTTGTCACGGTGACCGGGGTCGATGTGACAAGCGATTTGTCGCAGGCCAAAGTTTACCTCAGCGTGTTTGGCGACGAGGAGAAAAAAAGCGAATCCTTAAAAGGGCTAGAGAAAGCAACCGGCTTCCTGCGCACCGAAATCGGGAAACGAATCCGGCTGCGCCACACGCCGGAGTTGATTTTCAAAATCGACGAATCCATCGCTTACGGCAGCCGGATCGAAAAGCTTCTCGGCGAAATCACGCACGAGCACGAAGAATGATAATCAAATGGAATCTAGAAGGAGACGGCTATGCAGACGACCTATGAACGGGAGCTGAGTCAGAGCAAGGAGTTTTTGACTCAGAACGATCATTTCCTTATCGTGTCGCATGTTCAGCCGGACGGTGACGCAGTCAGTTCCACCCTTGCGGTGGGCTGGCTTCTGTCATGTCTGGGTAAAAAATTCGTGATGGTCAACGAAGGTCCGATCCCGAAGCGGATGCGTTACCTTTGGCATGCAGAGGAAATTCTCGATTTGTCGGTCACCCCGCTGGACCGCCAGTTTGATCACGTGATTTGCGTGGATTGTGCGGATTTTAAACGGGTAGGCACCACGCATGAACGTTTTGCCGAAGGAGCACGGCTACTGAACATCGATCATCATCCGACCAACGACCACTACGGGACGGTGAATCTCGTTGTGCCTCATGCGGCGGCCACCGCCGAGATCTTATTCGATCTGATCAACCATATGGGGCTCGAATTGGACGAATCCGTAGCTACGGCACTTTATACGGGACTACTGACGGATACCGGCGGGTTCCGGTACTCCAACACATCGCCGAAGGTCATGGCGGCTGCCTCCAAATTGCTGGAGTACGGCGTGGACGGTCCCGGCTTATCCGAGCTGCTGCTGGAGCAAATGACGTTGCCGCAGCTCCGCTTGCTGACCCGGGCCTTAAACGGTCTCGAGCTTACGGAAGACGGGAAGATTGGCTGGGTGTCTGTAACGGACGAAGATTTGAAAGCGACAGGTGCAGTTCACGAGGATATGGAAGGCATCGTGAACTACCCGCGGAATATTCAAGGAGTCGAAGTGGGGCTGTTGTTTAAAGTCATTAACGAACAAGCCGTTAAGGTGAGTATGCGATCCGCCGGGAAAGTGGATGTTGCCCGAGTCGCCCAGAGCTTTGGCGGCGGCGGACATGTCCGGGCCGCGGGCGCTCGAATTGAAGGCACCTTAAACTCGATCATCCCGAGGGTGCTGGAGCAAGTGAGGCAGCAGCTATGAGTTCATACGAAGGCATTTTGCCGATCCACAAGCCGGCCGGTTTCACTTCGCATGATGTGGTTGCCAAATGCCGCGGAATCTTGAAAATGAAGCGGATCGGCCATACGGGAACGCTTGACCCGGCGGTCACGGGCGTCTTGCCCCTATGCTTGGGACGCGCGACGCGAATGGTAGAATATCTGCAGGAGTTGCCGAAGGAATACGAGGCGACGCTAGTGCTTGGAATCGCGACCGATACGGAGGACATGACGGGCGAGATCATCGAACAGGTGGAAGAGGTCCGAGTCACGGAAGAGGAAGCCGGGCGCGTGTTGTCCCGCTTCGTCGGGACGATCTCGCAAATCCCGCCGATGTATTCCGCGTTAAAGCAAGACGGCAAACGCTTGTATGAGCTGGCACGAGAAGGGAAAACCGTGGAGCGTAAACCCCGGGAAGTGACGATTCATGAGCTGGAGCTGCTGGCCTTCCATCCGGAGGGACCCCATCCTCGTATCTCTTTTCGGGCGTTATGCTCCAAAGGGACTTATATTCGTACATTATGCGTCGATATCGGACGAGCTCTAGGTGTGCCTGCGGCGATGACCGAGCTGAAGCGGACGATGTCGGCCGGCATTACGGAGTCGCACTGTTTGACGCTGGACGAAGTTGCTCGTCATGCCGCAGGCGGATCGCTGCAGGCGTATCTGCTGCCGGTTGATCGGGCCGTGGAGCATTTGCCGGCCCACACCGTCGCAGCCGAGAAAGTTAAGGCCGCTTTGCAAGGGCAACGGCTATCTCCTGCTGCGGTATCTCCAGCCGTTCAACGCGGCGAAACGTTGCGGCTCTACAGTCCAGAACAGCAATTTTTAGGCATCTTCCGGGTGGAAGAGGAGACGATGGCCGTGAAGGCCGTCAAAGTGTTTTTACCCGAATAGGCCTCATGAAATGCGTATTCCGAGGGAAATTGCAGGTGACACGATCATGGAAACGATAAGATTAGCTTATCCACTAACCGAATCATTTATTGAACAAAATGCTCGCCCCCAAGTGCTGGCGATCGGCCAATTTGACGGGCTTCACCTGGGACACGCCAGCGTGATCGATTCCGCTGTGCGGTTGGCCGGGGAACTGGGCCTTCCCGCCTCCGTCATGACCTTCCACCCGCATCCAAAGGAAGTCATGAAGAAGGGCGATTATGACGGATATTTAACGCCTCCGGAGGAGAAGGAGCGAATTCTGCGCGATATGGGCGTGGATTACGTATATATCGTCGAATTTAACGATGCTTTCTCCCGAGTGAGCCCGCAAAATTTCGTATCGGGTATCCTCGTCCCGCTTAAGGTGCACACCGCGGTTGTAGGATTTGACTTCCGCTATGGCTACCGGGGCGAAGGCGATGCGGGGATGCTGCGCGAATTGAGCGGTAACGTTCTGGACGTGAACACGGTGCCGCCGTTCTTGATCGACGGAGAGAAGGTCAGCAGCTCGGGAATCCGTAAAGCGCTCCAGGAAGGCCAAATCGAGCTGGCCAATCGCTGGCTCGGACGGACGTACGCGCTGAAGGGGACGGTCATGCACGGTGAAAAACGCGGGCGCCAGCTCGGGTTTCCAACGGCTAACCTCAAGCTTGCGGAGCATTATGTCGTGCCGGCCAGCGGGGTATACGCGGTACGGGTTACCCATGAAGGGAAGACCTACTCCGGCGTGATGAACGTTGGAGTTAAGCCGACCTTTCATGAGGATGGCAAGGTCTTTTGGCTGGAAGCCCATCTGTTCGAGTTTTCCGGCGAGATTTATGACGAGAGCTTGTCCGTGGAGTTGGTTCATTATATCCGGGAAGAGCGCAAGTTCGGCTCGCTTGATGAGCTGATCGCACAAATCGGACAGGATGCCGACACGGCCAAACGTTTACTGAACGCTACCCGCTAACCAAGCTGGACTCGGCATTTACTTTGCCCATCGGCTGTGGTATACTATGTAACGTTGTCACGCGGAAGAACATGTTTTTTCCAAACGGCAGCAAGAACCTTGGCTTGGTTGCGCGGTTTCACCGCCGGCGACGAGGCTAATGGCGATTTGAGATAAAGGAGGTGAACAGGATGGCATTGACTCAAGAACGTAAACAACAATTGATCCAAGAGCACAAAACTCATGAGTCCGATACCGGATCCCCTGAGGTGCAAATTGCTATCCTTACGGAGAACATCGTGAATTTGACGGACCACTTGCGCACGCACAAGAAGGACCATCATTCCCGTCGCGGTCTTCTGAAGATGGTTGGTCAACGTCGTAAGCTGTTGGCTTACCTGAAGAACAAAGACGTAAAACGTTACTCCGCTTTGATCGAGAAACTTGGATTGCGTCGTTAATTGGACATGTTTGATAAAAGCAGCCTAGTTGCATGGCGGACGCTGGCAAAGCGTGCGGTGTGCGGCCGGGTTGCTTTTTACAAATTAGGGCTTGTTGCGATAAGCTTCCACGAAAAGCTCCGTCAGGAGCTTTTGTTATGAGGAGATTGTTCTGCTGCCGGAAAGCCGTTCATCATTATGAATTGCCGAAAAGCAGGAAATAATGAACTCAGTACCGAACTTGTAATGGTGATAAGGAGGGATTTCATGCAGAATCAAGTGAAAATGGATTTGGGGGGAAGACCTCTCATCCTGGAAACCGGCCGATTGGCCAAGCAAGCCAATGCGGCCGTCATGGTCCGCTATGGCGATACGGCGGTGTTATGTACGGTGACGGCTTCTTCGGAACCCAAGGATTTGGACTTTTTTCCGTTGACCGTCAATTATGAAGAGAAATTGTATGCAGTCGGCAAAATTCCCGGCGGCTTCATTAAACGGGAAGGACGTCCGAGCGAAAAAGCGATTCTGGCCAGCCGGTTGACCGACCGACCGATTCGCCCGCTGTTCCCGGAAGGTTTCCGTAACGACGTGCAGATCGTGAATTTGGTCATGAGCGTGGATCAGGACTGCGAGCCGGAAATTGCGGCGATGATCGGGACTTCCGCGGCGCTTAGCATTTCCGACGTTCCGTTTAACGGGCCGATCGGCGGCGTCGCTGTAGGGCGGGTTAACGGACAATTCGTGATTAACCCGAACGTGGCTGAGCAAGAAGCCAGCGACATTTACGTGGTCGTAGCCGGTACCAAAGACGCCATCATGATGGTGGAAGCGGAAGCGAACGAAGTGCCGGAAGAGGTCATGCTCGAAGCGATCATGTTCGGTCATGACGAGATCAAAAACATCGTAGCCGTCATCGAAGAGCTCGTTAAAGTCGCCGGCAAAGAGAAAATGCAAGTGAAGCTGCATGCGGTAAATGAGGATGTGAACCGGGAAGTTCGCGCTTTTGCCCAGGATCGCTTGGTTGAAGCCGTGAAAATCGCGGAGAAACATGCACGTCAGGATGCGATTGATGCCATCAACGACGAAACGGTGGCTCACTTCGAAGAGAAATACATAGAATCGCCGGAGCTGCTTGCCGATGTGAAGGAAGTTTTGCATGACATCGTCAAGGAAGAAGTGCGCCGGTTGATCACCCATGACAAAGTGCGCCCTGACGGCCGCAAACTGGATGAAATTCGTCCGATCGAATGCGATATCAACCTGCTGCCGCGTACGCACGGCTCCGGTCTGTTTACGCGCGGACAAACGCAGGCGCTTAGCGTATGTACGCTGGGGGCGCTGGGCGATGTTCAAATCCTTGACGGGATCGACCTGGAAGAGTCGAAACGCTTCATGCACCATTACAACTTCCCGCCGTTCAGCGTGGGCGAAGCTCGTCCGCTGCGCGCTCCGGGCCGCCGCGAGATCGGTCACGGCGCTTTGGGCGAACGCGCGTTGTCTAAGGTCATTCCGCCGGAATCCGAATTCCCTTATACGATTCGTCTCGTATCGGAAGTATTGGAGTCGAACGGTTCCACCTCTCAAGCGAGCATTTGCGCAAGCACGCTGGCCATGATGGATGCCGGCGTTCCGATCAAAGCACCGGTTGCCGGGGTAGCGATGGGCTTGATCAAAGACGGCGAGCATGTCTCGATTCTGACCGACATCCAAGGGATGGAGGATCATCTCGGCGACATGGACTTCAAAGTGGCGGGTACCTCGGAAGGCGTGACAGCCATTCAAATGGATATCAAGATCGACGGCATCGACCGGCAGATCCTGACCGATGCATTGAAGCAAGCGAGAGAAGGACGGATGTTTATCCTGTCTAAAATGATGGAGCGTATCCAAAAGCCGAAGGAGCATTTGTCCCCTTACGCGCCGAAGATCGTCATCATGCAAATCAATCCGGACAAGATCCGCGATGTCATCGGGGCCGGCGGCAAGATCATCAACAAGATCATCGAGGAAACCGGCGTGAAGATCGATATCGAACAAGATGGCCGCGTGTACATTGCTTCCACCAGCGAAGAGATGAACAACAAAGCGCGTTCGATCATCGAAGGAATCGTCAAGGAAGTCGTGGTCGGCGAAATTTATGTCGGTACCGTTAAGCGGATCGAGAAATTCGGCGCTTTCGTCGAGATTTTGCCGGGTAAGGACGGTTTGGTGCATATTTCCCAACTGTCGACGGAACGCGTAGCCAAAGTGGAAGACGTCGTGGCGATCGGCGATACGGTGACCGTCAAAGTGACCGAGATCGACAACCAAGGACGGATTAATCTTTCCCGCAAAGCGGTACTTACCGCAGAAACGGAAAAATCCCCTTCCAATTAAATAACGCATTTGACGACGCAGGCGAACCTTGCGGGAAAAGAGACAGAATGAATCAATTCTGGCTCTTTTTTAATGC
>NZ_JAKSXN010000021.1 GCF_022427145.1 Paenibacillus timonensis | reverse complement strand
AAAGTGATGGAAAGAGTAATGAGAGAGTGAGGGAAGCTGGGATGAGAAGAAGGTGAGAGAGCGGAGGATGATGGGTTTGAAGTGGATGAATAGAGGCCAAAAGCGTCCATGGGGATTTCTCCATCCCCAAGCTCGAGATGTTGGCAACGCTAACGGAACTCAGAGGCGTTATTTGCCATAGAATCCGAGTATTCGGAGCGTAACGGAACGAGGAGACCTTATTTGCACCGTACTAGGGAGTTTTGCCTTCATTTTGACCGAATAAGGGCTGTAGGTTCCGTTAGATTGGGAAATAGCCGGGAAATAGGCTAATAAGGTCTCTACGTTCCGTTACGCTAAGCCGCTTCTATTATGGAATGATGGGGCAGCTCCATCGCGGGTCTCTCTGGACAATATGCGACATTTGCTGTGAGGAATTTGGTGAAAGAAGTCGAAGAAATGGAGCGAAATCATATTTCAAAAAAACAAATATCAGAAAAAGAGGAATTATCTGAAAATTGTTGAAATATGGATAACATTGCTAGAATTTAGGAGGGTGGTGGAAAATTATGAGGGGGAGCTTGTATGCCGTTCGAACGAAGTCAGGCTGGCAGCTGCGCGTGAGTTTGGATTTGAAGGTTGATTTGATGTGGTGGTTGGATAATGGGGTGTATGCCATCTATTTATTGTCGGACGGGTTACCGTTCGGCTGGGCTGTTGAGGTTCGGGATTGGTTCAAGTCACGGGGGGAGATGGATCGTTGGTCTGGGCGGGAATGGAATCAATGGTTGAAGCGGGAATTGCAGGAGGAGTTACAGGCAGAGGCGAGGCTAACTAAGCTGGGAGAGCCGCAGGAGGAGACTGCTTTACTGGGCAAGCTTCGGGGTTGGTTGTTGTTGGAGGGACGAGTGACAGAATGGGGACGGTCGCTTATGGAAAAGGAGGGGACAAAGATGGAGTTGAGCGTTTCGGGAGGGATGCACAAGGAGATGGAGATGGGGTTGGGGACAAAGACAGCCGATCTGGTGACGGGGCAGGTCGCGGCAGCGCGGGGAGTAGCCATGGGTCTGGGCGCCACGGGAGCTTGGGATAAACTCGTGGAGCGGGGAGCCGCGACCGAGGAAGCGCGGGGTGAGGCGGAAAAACGGAGCGAGGGATCCGCGTGGCGTGCAGCGGGGGCGTGGGGCGAAGCCACGCCCCTGGCGGAAGCCGCGCAGCGCCTTGCGGCTGCGCTGGAGGGCCGCTCGCTGCTGGAAGCGGAGCTCCAGCAGCTGCTGGCGGAACGCCTGCCGGGCCTCGCCCCGGCCTGGCGTTCCGCCGTCCAGCACGCGCACCTGCAGGGGCGCGTGCAGCTCACGGCGGGCGTGGCCCCCGCCCGCCGAGATCCGGGCCCGCGCTGGCGCCGGGCCCGGGCCCCACGCTGCCGGCGCTGCGGCAGCGAAGTGCATCGCCGCACGCCCTGCGGGTCGTGCGGCTCCCGCGGCTGCGCCTACTGCGAGGCGTGCCTCGCGCTGGGGCGCAGCCGCTCCTGCGCGCTGTTGCTGCGCGGCAGCAGCGCGGGGGCCGTGCCGCCGCGGGCGGGAGACGGCACGGCAGCGGGCCTGGCCCCCACCGGGTCCCTGCTGGACCGGTGGGGGCTGAGCCCCGCCCAGCGCAGCGCGGCGGGGCAGGCGCTGCGCTTCCTGGCGCAAGCTCAGGAAGCTCCCTTACCTGGCGCAGCCCGCGGAACCCGCGCGCTTCCGCTACCCCTGCGGCGTTCCTTCTCGCGCCAGAAGGAGAACTCGGTTCGCCCGCCTCGTTTCTTACTCTGGGCCGTCACCGGAGCCGGCAAAACCGAGATGATCTTCCCGCTGCTGCGCTACGCATTGGATCAAGGCGGCCGCGTGCTGGTCGCAACGCCGCGGCGCGACGTTGTGCTGGAGTTAGCGCCGCGGGTGGCCCGGGCTTTCCCCGAAGAGCCCATGGCCGTCTTATATGGCGGGAGCCCGCAGCGCTGGGAGGAGGCTCGTTTGATCTTGGCCACCACCCACCAGCTGTTGCGATTCCATCATGCGTTTGATCTAGTCGTTATCGACGAGCTGGATGCATTTCCCTACCATAATGACCCGATGCTGGGGTTTGCGGCGGAGGCCGCCTGTAAACCGGAGGGTCGGTTTATTTTTCTCTCCGCGACACCTCCCTTACGTTTACAAAAAGAGATCCGAGCCGGACGTCTGCCGCACGCCAAAGTTCCTGCGCGATATCACGGCAGTCCGCTACCGGTTCCGGATCGGATCAAAGCTGCCAGCGTGGAACTCTGCCTGCGCCGCCATTCCCTGCCGCCTGCACTGCTTCGTCCTCTCCGGCAGTCGGTGCAGCGAGGGGCGCAAATCTTTATTTTTGTAACACGGATTCGTCAGATTGCTGCCTTCACGGAGCTCCTGAGTTCCTATTTTCCAGGGATCCGAATAGAAGGGACTTCCTCCACCGATCCGGGCCGAAATGAGAAAGTATTGGCTTTCCGGGAAGGACGGATCCGAATGCTGATTACGACGACGATTCTGGAGCGCGGCGTAACCGTGCCCAAAAGCGATGTATACATAGTAGACGCGGACAGCGACTTGTTTGATGAGGCCTCTTTGGTGCAAATGGCCGGGAGGTCCGGCCGTTCCAAGGACGATCCCAACGGAAAAGTCGTGTTTGCCGCCCCAACGTGGACCCGATCCCAGAGAGACGCGATCCGCCAAATCCGGATGATGAACGCCGCTGCTTATAAAAACGGTTTTTTAAAGGTAAAGGAGGTTCAATAAAATGATGAAGTCATCCCAGCAAGTTGCAAATGACGGTTCACGGACGCGAAGCCGAGATTGGCACCGGGCCAAACCTTGTCGAAGTCCCTTTATAGCTCCCTATGGGCTTGTCGGTGACAGATTTTTTTCGGGGCAATTGGACGGGGAGGCTGCGGCATGGAGTAGGCCTATTCCGAAACGGCCCCTTCACTCCGTGCGGACCATTTCAGCAGGAAAAGTGGAACTAACGGCAATCGGGCTCCCTTCTGCGGATGATATCTCATCAAACGCCTTGTCCTCCAGCACTTCCTGTTTTAGTGGAGGGAATAGCTTTTCTTGGAACGGCTTGTTAACCCCGCTGCAGCAATTACTGGCGCCTCCCGCCATCCCATGCTTAACCTGCGGCAAGACGATATCCGAGCGCGTGCGGGGCTACCCGGAAATATGCTTATCCTGCTATCTCTCGATCCCTTGGATTAAAAGCCCCCGCTGCCGCGTCTGCGGCCGTCAGGTAGGGTGCCCGGATTGCACCCGAAAGGGACAAGCGCCCCGCAGCTTCGTGATGAATCGAAGCGCTGTGGCTTATAGCCCGGCGATGCGTGAATGGCTTGCCCAATATAAATACCGCGGCAATGAAGCTTATGGTACGATTCTAGCCCGAATGACGGGAGTGGCTTACCGGCAAATGGCTAAGGAGTTAGAAGAAGCAGACTTTATCGGCAACGGAAAAGTAGGCGGGACGCCCTATCGTTTCCATGCCGTAACTTCCGTTCCAGTCAGCATCGACCGCATGCAGGAGCGGGGGTTCAATCAAGCGGCCCGACTGGCTTATGGTGCTGCGACTGCGGGACGGATCCCGCTGATAAATCTGCTGGAACGTTCCCGGCACACCGAGAAACAAAGCTTTAAAACTCGCTGGGAGCGCCTGCACGATCTACACGATGTGTTTCGCCCCTCTGCCCTGGCGGCGGAGAAGCTATTGGCAGCCGTGGACGAGGTAAAGCGGAAACGAAGCAAAATCTCCTTACGGGCAGGAAGACCGGAACCTTTTTCCAAAATCCTGCTCGATCCAACCCCCGAGCCGGTACGGATCTTACTGGTCGATGACGTTTACACAACGGGAAGCACGCTTGAGGCTTGCTCCCGCGTATTGCATGAGCTCTGCGAGCAAATGGGGAGACGCGCGGAAATTTTTTGTCTAACCTGGGCGCGGTCTTAACCTAAATTCTTACAAATTTCTGCATTTCTGTTGACAAACGTATAGACGAACCCCCCTCAAATAAGGTAATCTAGCATCAAATGAAGATTTGACGAAAGGACGTAAGAGCATGGGGTTGAATCTTGCGAATTGTCCACGCTGCGGAAAATTGTTTGCCAACAATTTCAGAGACATTTGTCCTTCTTGCATAAAAGAAATCGAGGAAGAGTACGAAAAGTGCTTAAAGTTTTTGCGTGAGGAGAAGCTGGCCACGATTCAAGACGTTTCCGAAGGCACGGGGGTCTCTATCCGACAAATCACCAAGTTCATCAAAGAGGGGCGCATTTCAGTTGCCAATAACCCGAACATGATGTATCCCTGTGAGGTGTGCGGCGTGCTGATTCGGGACGGGAATATGTGCGATTCATGCCGTAACCGGTTGACCCGCGATCTTGCGGCAGCTGCCAGGGATGAATCTACGAAGAGACCGGGACAGGACGATCGACCCGGCAGTGGAGCCTATAGCGCTGTCGACAAATTCCGTAGTCCCAAATGACTAAAACCCTGATTCTTTGGCATAATATTCTTAAACAACCAATGCTTCGCTATTAAAAATAATTTCAGTGCCGCCGATAAACTTAGTAAAGATTATCGGCTTTTTCTATTTGGAAGGAAGGTGGAGCCCATGAAAATTAATGAAACCGGACGGGTTGGAGCCATCAATAATTATCAACGCCAGGTTGAATCTCAACGTAAAGATACAGACAGCAAAGCTCGCCGCAAAGATGAAGTTTCGATCTCGGCGGAAGCGAAGGAACTGCTGAAGGCGCAGGAGGGCGGAATCAGCCCCGAACGGGCTGAGCGGATTGAGGAGCTGAAGACGCAGGTCTCTTCAGGCACCTATCACGTGGAAACGGGCAAAATCGCCGACAAGCTTGCTCCGTACTTTAAGTCTTTTCTGAACGAGAAATAGGAGGTTGGTATGTCAATTCAACCGCTCATCGAAAGTATGAATCAGATGGATCAGTTACACACCGAATTGCTCCAAGTGATGGGCTTGAAGAAACAAGCAATTCTGGGACGGAATTATGAAGAAATGGTTCGCATTTTATCCCGCGAATCTAAACTGGTTAGAGCGATTGAGGAGCAAGAGATGCAGCTGTTATCCGCTGCACAGACTTTTTTGCATTCCAAAGGTATCAAGTCACAGTTGGAATTAACAGTGTCAGAAATTCTACGGCTCGTGTTTGATCCTGAGGAGAAAAGAATGTTGGATGAAGCCAGACAAAAGCTTAGTGATCGTTTGATTGAATCGAAACGAGCCAATTCGCTTAATCAACAATTGATCCAACAGTCACTTTCGTTTATAGATTTCTCTTTGAATTTGATGATTGGTGGCGAAGATGAGGGCACCACCTATTCCCCACCTACGGTACAAGATAAAAGAGCATCGGCTAGAAGTATGTTTGATACAAAAGCATAATTACAGGGACAAGTAAAGGGGAAATAACAATGACTTCCACTTTTCATGGGATAGAAACGAGTAAAAGAGCTCTTTTTGTCAATACGGTATCCATGCAGACTTTGGGGCACAATATTGCCAACGCGAACACCGAAGGATACTCACGTCAACGGGTAAACTCAACAGAGGCTAACCCGATATGGGCGATGGGTATGACGAAGAGTCAGCAACCGGGACAACTGGGGACCGGGGTTGAATATACGAGTATTACACGGGTTAGGGATAGTTTTTTGGATACCCAGTTCCGGCGCGAAAATCAGCTGCTCGGCTCCTGGGAAGTTCTGAATTCCAATATGACGGCAATCCAAAATATCATCAACGAGCCTTCGGCTAATGGACTTAGCGCGGTAATGGATGATTTTTGGAACTCATGGGAGACGTTGAACCGGGATCCCTCTTTGCTGAGCGCACGTGTGGCTGTTGCCGGCGCAGCGAGCAACTTGGTAGATACGCTCAAACATATCAGCGAATCATTAAACAATCTCTCGAACGACGTTACGACCAATATAGATAAAAAGGTGCTGGAAGCCAACAATATCGTTAATAACATTGCTAGACTCAATGTTTTAATTCGAGATAACGAAGGTTTTGGTGATAACGCGAATGACTACCGGGACCAGCGGGACCTATTGCTAGACCAGCTGTCGACAATTGTAGATGTTCAATATACCGAGGACGAGAGTGGCATGGTGAATATCACCTCGGCAGGAGTTAACGTACTGGCAGGTGAAGCTGTCACGGCATTAACTGCAGCCAGTGCCAACACGGCTACTGCGGGGCAATTAAACGGTTACGTGAAATCCTTGCAAGAGACGGATTTGATTCGCAACCAATTAAACGGTCTGGTTAGTACGCTTGCGACCGGGGATATCAAGGTTACTTTAAGCAATGGCTATGTGACGTCATCTGATATCGTAGCGTTAAACGACGTTACGGTTGATGGGATGGGTACAGTTACCGCAGGTACGGTAATCCCGGCTGGTTCCAAGATTACTTCCTCAATGGATGTGATGGTCAAAGGATTTAATGGGCTCCATCAATTGGGTTACTCCTTAACGAAACCCACTTCTTCTGGTATTCCTTTCTTTGTATCCAACAGCGGGACTTTTTCGATAGACGATATTCAGGTTAATCCTGACATTTTGGCAGACACCAACAAAATAGCCGCCTCCTCCCAATATGAAGTTGTAGATGGGGTGAACACAGTCATTCGTGGGAACAGCGACATCGCCAATGCCATAGCTGGTCTACGAGATGGGATTTTCACTTTCCCGGCTGCTCTTACATCTCTAACAGAAGGCACGACCGATGACTATTTCCGGGCTTTGACGGCCGATTTGGGGATCCGTGCGAGCAATACGGAGCGAAATTATGAGAATGAATTAACCATGACCGATAATCTGCAAATTCAGCGTCAATCCGTTAGCGGGGTTTCCATGGACGAGGAGTTAGCAGATATGATTCGTTTCCAACAAGCTTATAATGCAGCTGCTCGCAATATGACGACGGTTGATGAAATGCTGGACCGGGTAATTAATCAAATGGGAAGAGTAGGGCTGTAGAGACGTTAAAGCTTTAGCTTGAAATCCAGGAGGTTTAACAATGCGAGTAACAGGAATGATGCAAAATATACAGTTATTAAAGAATTTACGAAATATTAATTCATCATTAACGACCGGCCAACAGCAGCTCGCCACCGGTCAAAAAATCAGCAAACCGAGTGACGACCCAATAGGAACGGGTTATCAGATGCGGTATGATACAGATCTCGCACGGAGTGAAGAGTTTTTGATGAATGCGGAGACGGGGACGGAAATTCTCAAAACTATGGATTCCTTATTTCAACAGGCGTCTGATGTGTTAAAACGTGCGAGAACTTTGGCGCTTCAAGGAGCAAACGGAACGGTTGACGACAAACAACGTCAGACCATCGCTTCGGAAATCAAGCAATTAAAAGAACAAATGGTTACAATAGGTAACAGCACTTTTAATGGGAGATATTTATTTAACGGGCAGAAAACCGATCTGGCTCCTTATACTGTGGATGGTGCTGCTGAACAAATCACGGATCCCGGTCTGTTTTATCTAAACGTTAGTCCTGCCGTCAAAGTACCTGTAAGTATAACCGGTGAAGTTGTTTTTGGGGAGGCTAACAGTGATGAAAATGTCTTCAAGGTACTCGATGATTTGGCGGAAGCTCTCGAAGACAACAGTGTCGATGGCATTCAGGAGAGCGTGAATCTAATTGATGTTGCCGTTGATCGTCTGAATGTGAGTTGGGCCGAAGCAGGGGCACGAATGAACCGCTTTGATCTGATGATCAATCGAATTCAGGATGATCAAGTAAGTCTTAAGGAACAACGATCTAACGTAGCCGATGTTGATTTTGCGGAAGCAATTACGGACCTGAAAATGAAGGAAAATGTGCTTCAGGCAGCTTTATCTACGGGTGCGAGAATTATGCAAATCTCGTTGGTTGATTTCTTGAGATAATATTAAACGTTTAGGGGGAGCAAACATGCGTGCGATCGGTTCTGATTTACCAATGGATTGGGGAAAGTACAGACCGGCCGAACTTACGATTCGCCTAACCCCGCCTTTAATGGAAACAGACTGGACGGGCGTATACGATGATTTGGGGCTGAAACGACCCAGTTCATTATTAAAGGAATTAAATCAAAAAAGTCAACGTGTTGTCATGGAGAATATTTCATTAAGAGCGAAGGAAGGCGACCGAATTGCGCGGATTCAGTCGGGAGAGGAAAATGTATTTGGACAAATCGCCTTTGAACGGTATATGCGAAACGGTCAGAAGGAACTCACGGTTGACGCTCTACCCAAGCACGGTGTAGTGATCGACTTTCGAATTTATCCCCCCGAAATCCAAGTTAATCCGAGAGGAGCTCTTCCTAAATGATGCAAATCCAAAGCCAAGCATACGGATTGCTTGAAGTCGAAGAAGAGCAGATATATTCATTCGAACCAGGCATATTGGGGATGACGGAAATTAAGCAGTACGCTTTAATTCCAATGAAGGATACCCCTTTCTATGTATTGCATGCTTTGCACGATCAAGTAAGCTTTATTCTGCTTCCTTCCCAAGAAGTTGTTGAGAACTATAGTTTCCGCATCCCGGAGGATATCATCAGCTTAATGGAAATTTCGTCGCCTGAAGATGTTGGTGTGATGTTGATTGTCAACATTCAAGAGGAGAATCTGTATGTCAACTTGATGGCCCCTGTTCTGTTGGCTCCTCACTCCAGAAAGGGATGCCAGTATGTGATTAAAGATCAAGATTTCCCGATTCGTCATCCTCTTCAAGTTAAGGAGGGGAAGTAATGCTGGTTCTCAGAAGAAAAGTTGGAGAAACGGTTATGATCGGGGATGAAATCCAAATCCAAATTCTAGGCATCGAAGGGGATCAAATCAAATTGGGCTTTTTAGCCCCTAAAGAGGTATCGATCCTAAGGAAGGAACTCTACCAGGGGATCGTCGCTGAAAATTTGGCAGCGAAGGAGCAAACCAGTCATCTTCAGCAAGAGCAAATCCTGAACCTGCTGAAAAAATTTAGAATGTAGATTCAACATTTTGAAAGCAGGTGAGCTCTATGAATATCAACCGAACTGAGTATAATGTACAAGACTCCAAGAGATTTAGCGATACGGGGATACCCAAAACTTCCCCTTCTTTGGCCCAAAATAGTGTCAATATTCAAGATCAACGAGCAAAATCGATATCAGAAGAACAACAGGAAAAAATGATGGAACAAGTCAAAAAGCTTAACCAGTCCATTGCTTCTTCCGGCAAAGAACTTAAATTTAAGTATAACGAAGAGGCCGAACAGCTGTATGTTGAGGTGTTGGATGCTCGAACGAAAGAGGTTGTTACAAGCTTACCGCCGGAGTTTCTCATTGACTTGTCGATTAAAATGAAGGAAATGATCGGCATGTTTATGGACGAGAAAATATAAGTAGTGGAAAGGAGAGATTATCATGGGAGTAAGTTTAACGGGTTTGGCGTCAGGAATGGATACAGCTTCGTTGATTACCCAGTTGATGAATCTGGAGAAAGTTCCCTATACCAATTTGGAATCTAAGAAAACAGCGATAACCAACAATAAATCCATTTTTAACAACATTAATTTAAAACTCAAAACTTTGCGGGACGCAGCCACAGCACTCTCCGACATTGGTGCATTTAATGTCAGCAGCGCGACGAGCTCCGATTCGACCAAGTTGACGGCGACCGGTGGTGAAAATGCCATTAACGGGAGTTATTCCGTAAAGGTCATCCAACTGGCGAAGCAACAGGTGAACGCAACCGCCGGGATGCAGGTTACAGATGCCAATGGAGAAGATATTGAATTCACTTCGGCTGCTTTAGCGGAGGCTAAGTCGATCAAGATTGGCGGTCAATCGATTACGTTAAATGATGACGACTTCACAGGCAAGACATACAGCGAAGCGCTGTCCCTCATTGCTAGTCAAATTAATAAGCAATTCGGGGATGTTCAAGCTTCGGTTGTTCAAAGATCAGAAGGAGTCAAGAGCCTGGTGATTACCGCTAAAGAAACCGGTAAAACGGTCGATATCAGCGGTACTGGAAGCTTTAAAATGTGGGAGAAAGTTGCTGCCCAACCGGCCATTTTGGAAGTCAATAACCTAAGTGTAACGAGTACGAGTAATACAGTAGCCAACGCCATTCCCGGTGTAACCTTGCAATTACTGGCAGAGAACAGCACCGTAAATGTCGAAGTGAAGCAAGACACGGATAAGTTGGCATCGAAGGTTGACGATTTTGTTAAAGCGTACAACGATGTAGTGAAATTGATTCGCGAAAATACGAAGAAAATTGAAAATACGAAAGGCTCGGATGGCTCCTATACCAATTTCAAAACGAATTTGCAAGGAGATTCGACCCTTCGAGATCTTCAAAGTGAATTGTATGATATCGTGAACAGTGTAGTAGGGAGCAGCGACAATTTAAAGCTATTAAGCGATATTGGCTTGGAAATCGATAAAGGGGTCACTTCCGCCTCCTTAATGACTGGCGAACTTAGCTTTGATAAGGATAAATTCAAGAAAAAGCTGGCTGAAAACCCTGAAGCTGTCGCCGAGTTGTTTCAACGTGAGAATGGATTGGGGACTCTGGCCAAGGATCGTCTGTATGGTTGGACGAGTACGAATGGCCTTATTGCGATGCGAATCCAGGGATTGCAGAGCGATATCGATTTTATTACCGATCAGATGGAAAGCATGAATGAGAGACTCAAGCTTAAAGAGGAAGCTCTGAATAAGCAATTCTCGCAGCTTGAGGTAGCTCTGTCCAATTTACAAAACCAGCAAAGCTGGTTAGCGGGGCAACTAAATTCGCTCATGTCTTCTTCATATTAAGCTTCCTATAGGAGATGAATGCTTTATGGCTTCTCAAAATATTTCCGCCTATCAGAGTTATCAGAAAAACAAATATGAGACAGCCTCCCCGCACCGTCTGATTCTCATGCTCTACAATGGGGCCGTGCAATATGCAATGCGTGCTCAGAGGGCGATTCAAAGTGGCGACGTTAAAGAGACTAACCAATATATTCAGAAAACCCAAGCCATTCTATACGAGTTAATCAGCTCTCTGAACGAGAAAGAAGGAGGAGAACTGGCTCGTAACTTAAAAAATCTCTATTTATATATTATCGATCGCCTGATTCAAGCGAATATCAAAAAAAATCCGGATTACATCGAAGAAATCATTGGACATTTAAACGAGTTGAAGTCGGCATGGGAGCAAATCGGTAAGGAGGTCAGCCTTGGGTAGGAACGGAGTTTCAGATCAGGCGGGAAGACGGGAATTGTACGAGGAACTGCTTGCTTGCACCAATGCGCAGTGCGATTTGCTGTCATCGGGCGATTCATGGGAGCATATCGCTGACTCTTTTTTGCAATTGTCCGCCCGGTGGGATGAAATTCGTGCTCAAATTGATCGCTTGAAACAACCGGAGCCCGAGGAGTTAAAGGATTCGGACGGCTACCTTCAAGATTTGATTAGGAGAATCGCTGCTGGCTTAAAAGAGGTTGATCACAAGCTGCAGCACAGCGTTGGTGAAGCGGGAACTGGCTTGAAGACGGTCAAGGATCAGAAGAAGCTGATGAATGCGTACTACGGCATGGACCGCAGGGGGAATCATGCCCTCTATTTCGATGAGAAAAAATAATTTTTTTTAGGTATAAAGTTGTATTTCTTACCTGCCGATATAATGATTAGGCCACAAGGATGTAGCCAATACAAACCAATCATGGAGGATGATTTAAGATGGGAATGTTTATTAACACCAACGTTGGCGCGTTGAACGCTAACCGCAACCTGAACTTCAACAACACGCAAATGGGCAAGACAATGGAAAAATTGTCTTCCGGTTATCGGATTAACCGTGCTGCGGATGACGCTGCAGGGTTGGCGATTTCCGAAAAAATGCGCTTCCAAATTAACGGCTTGAACCAAGCGCAACGTAACGCCCAAGACGGCATCTCCTTGATTCAAACTGCAGAAGGTGCTTTGACGGAAGTACACTCTATGCTGCAACGGATCAACACGCTGGCAAACCAAGCAGCAAATGGTACTTATGACTCTACTGACCGCGCGAAGATCCAATTGGAAGTTGATGAATTGATCGGAGAAATCAGCAATATTGCTGCAACAGTTAACTTCAACGGTACCGACCTGTTGAAGACTTCTGGTAGCGTAACTTTCCAAATTGGTTCTGATGCCAATACTTCGATTTCCGTAAGCTTGGCTGGCATGAAACCTAGCGATTTGGGTCTTTCCGGTTTGAGCGTAGATTCAGCATCTGCTGCGAATACGACGATTGCTGCAATTAAGAGTGCAATTAGCACAGTGTCCACACAACGTGCAACGTTTGGTGCCGTGCAAAACCGTTTGGAACATACAGTTAACAACCTGGGCGTAATGGTTGAGAACCTGTCTGCTTCCGAATCCCGGATTCGTGACGCTGATATGGCGACCGAAATGACGGCGTTCACGAAGAACCAAATTCTTGTACAAGCTGGTACTGCGATGCTGGCCCAAGCCAATTCTGCACCGCAAGCAGTTTTACGTCTGTTGGGCTAATTATCAGAGAATCACAAAAGGCTCCCATTATTTGGGAGCCTTTTGCCGTTTATTCTCTATACATTCCCTCCGGCTTTTATCCGATATACTAGGTATATTAGATTACAGATGGGGACGTGGCAAAATGAAGGTGGCTGTAGATGGGCAACAGGTAGAGTGGATTGAGGATACCCTTGAAGGAATTGAGCAATGGTGGAAAGGCTCTACTAGTCAGATCTATCAGGATCGTAGATTAATTCACTTTGTTGAAGTGAATGGTAAGGCAATTTATGAGGCCTATGAATTATATATTGTCCAAAATATTCAAGAAGTCAGAGAGGTAAACATCCGTACGCTTTCGGCGTTGGAGAGTATTCAAAATACCGAACAAGCTCTAGACGAATATTTGGAAAGATTTATACCGGGGGCGTCAGATGTAGCTGATCAATTGTATGGCGGTCTGACACTCGAAAATCAACCTCTTTTTGCACAGTTACTGGAAGGGTTTCATTGGATTGTGAAGTCCATGCAGTTTGATCGTGAGCTGTATGCGATGGTTGATCATCATGTGAGTCCGAATTTCCTTACTTCTACCTTAAGCTCATTAGAGAAGCTTCTGCAAGAAATTATGCAAGCCATTGAAAACAATGACTTCACCGGCGTAAGCGATTTACTGCAATATGAAGTGGTACCTGCGCTGCAACAATTCCATAACCGCAATAAAATGAGTGAATTATCATGAATATGTTTGAACAGAATCTGATTTATATTAAGGAAATGTACCCCAATCTATTAAATGTCGTTTTAAACGACACATTAGATGCCTCATATGAAGTAATCCCATCTGCTAATGGAATGCCCAACATAAATTTGCAAACGAATGAGACATTATATTACTTACACAGTAAGTATGATCCGGGGGCTGAAGCAGAAAAGTGGGTGGCGAACTTGTCGAACAACGGTAACCTTACGGATCAAGTTCTACTGTTTGGGATTGGCATGGGATATTTTCTTGAGGCATTGCTTAAAAGTCCTGAGGTCAATCGGGTTGCGGTCCTTGAACCGGATGTCCAAGCATTTAATGCATTGCTTCGTCATCGAAATCTCCATACGTTTCTCTCTGATGACAAAATCAAATTGATGGCCGTAGGTGACCATGATCTGAACCTGGCAGAACTCGCAGAGACAATCACCAAAACGATGACGGGGGAACTTTCTATTGTTGCCCCACCCGTGTACCAGCGGCTGTATCCAGCTAAGTTGAAATGGTTAAGAGAAAAAGTCCAGGAATCTGTAATAAATGATTTATCGAATTTCAGAACATTTGAGAAATTCCAGAAAACCTGGCTTGAAAATATATTGCGAAATATTCCGTTTACTATAAAGTACCTATCTGTTTTATCGCTTAAGGATGTCTTGAAAGGCGGAAATGTTGTTATTGTTGGTTCGGGACCTTCGCTTGAAATCGATGTCCAGTATTTGAGGGATATCAAAAATAAGTGCTTTATTATAGCAGCGGGATCCAGCATTCAAGCGCTGCAACATTTTGAAATTGATCCGGGTCTGGTCGTGACGATGGATGGGGGACGTGCGAACTCGTTAGCTTTTCGCAGGGTCGATAGTAAGAGATCTCCGCTTGTGTTTATTACACAAACCTATTATGAAGTACTTGATAACTATTACAATAATCTGGCTTTTGCCACTTTTGAAGAAGATCAGGTAAGTGAGTATCTTTACAGAGATCAAGAGGTGCCAAGATTTAGAGCGACAGCCTCGGTAACCGGTACGGCATTGCAGCTGGCTGATTATATGGGGGCGAAGCAGATTATCATGCTTGGTCAGGATTTATCTTATCCTGGGGATAAGTTTTATAGTTCCGGAGTGGGGCATCTGTCAGAAACAACAAAAAGTAACGTGCTCAAGGGAGCGACTGACTGGGTTGATAACGTACTTGGCGGGAAGAACCGCAGTACCCCAGTGATGACCCTGACAAGAAAGAATATTGAGACGAACATTAAAGTACTGGAATTGAAGGGCATCAAGGTCATTAATTCTTCGCGTGGCGGAGCGGCTATCGAAGGAGCAGAATGGATTCCAATGGATGTTGTATCCCAAGAAATGATGGGATTGCCGGACTTAGAATTGGATATTCATCAGCTGATGCAAACCAGATCGGAATCGGAACAAGGGGTACTTCTACAGTCAATGATGACTAAGCTCGGACGAATATTACAGCAAGCTGAGGAATCGGAAAAACTGCTTCAGGAACTTCGCAAAGAGATTCGAAAGCTGGAAAGAGAGCACAACTATCGAAATCTTAATACCGTCGGTCGGGGGCTAGTCAGAGTAAATGAGCGTTGGCAAGTCATTACCGCCAATGAGAGTTTCTTATTTTATTCATTTGGCACGTCTCATTTCATAAACGGCTATTTAAAGCATGTTCCAGCGATTGTCGAGGCCCATAACCCCTTGGTGAAGGCAGAATTGATTGTTGCTCATTTGGGGAGCCTGGTGGATCAACTTATAGCTTTTGGACCTGAACTGAAGAGCTTGCTAAGCAACTCTCTCGAACGACTGGAGACGCTGGCAGAAGACTTGAACGTCATCACTGGGAGGAACGAATGAGTAAGATGTATGAAGGAAAGAAAATACTTATCACTGGCGGCACTGGAACGATTGGATCCCATCTCACAAGACGATTACTGGCAGAAAATCCGGCGGTTATTCGTATTTTTAGCCGTGACGAATACAAGCAGTTTGAGATGGGACAGGAATTGCAGGAATATGCGGGGCAACTGCGCTTCTTAATTGGAGATGTACGGGACCAACAACGGTTAAGCCGAGCGATGGAAGGAATCGACTATGTATTTCACTGTGCAGCAATGAAGCATGTCCCTGCTTGTGAATATAACCCGTTCGAAGCTGTTCAAACCAATGTGATCGGCACCCAAAATGTGATTCAGGCCGCATTAGATAATAAAGTGAAGAAAGTGTTATTCACAAGTACGGATAAAGCCATCTCGCCAACCAATGCTTATGGAGCTACCAAATTGACAGCAGAACGTCTAATCTCCGCTGCCGAGTTCCATAAGGGGGCGAAATCTACGATTTTCTCTTCGGTTCGATTTGGGAATGTGATGGGCTCCAGGGGATCGGTGATTCCACTTTTTGTGAAGCAAATTCTGGAACAACGCAAAGTTACGCTGACAGACCCTGAGATGCTCCGATATATGATGACCCCAAGTCAAGCGATTGAACTCATCTTGAGGGCAAACGAGCTTGCAAAGGGCGGAGAGGTATTTGTATTGAAGATGCCACTCATTAAGTTAAAAGACCTTGTTGATATTGTTATTTCCCAAGTGAAAGAACAGTTCAATCTCAATGGAGATATTGCTATTGAACAGATTGGTTTGCGTCCAGGGGAGAAGATGTATGAGGAATTATTAACAGAATATGAACTATCCAAGGCTTATGAACTTGATGGTATGTATGTATTACCTTCTCATTTTAAGAAGAGTAATTTCGGAGAAGAGAAATTATTAAATGTCTCAACCTACACGACACTTCGCGACAATCCTAACATAACACCTAAGGAAATTTTAAGAGATTGGATTGTTGAATGTATATCAGAATTTAAAGTAAGGTAAAACTGAAATCGATAAAGTGGGGTATATTTTGAACATTTTAATCTATGGAATAGGTGGGACAGCAGAACTACTTTGGTCAATGCTAGATCATCATAAAGTAAATACTATCGGATTTGTTGATAGCGGTAAGGGAGATTTAATTTCATTCTATAAGAACAAAAGGGTTTTACTTCCAAAAGAAATTAAAAATATTAATTATGACAAATTAATAGTGGCAAGTAGTTATTATGAGGAAATCTTGAAAGAGCTACACGAAAATGAAATCAGTACTTATAAAACAATAATTTTCAAAAATGAATTTTATCACAGTTTTTTTCAGGAGCATCTCTTTTGCAAAAAAACTGATCAATTCTCTATGAAACAAAGTGAAATTCAAGTAATAGCTACAGGCCTTTCTTATGCTAGAGATGCTATTGATCCGAATTATTTAGAGTTAGAAACTTTTAATTTTGCGCATTCTAGCCAGGACCTTTTTGGGGATTACTCCATAATCAAACATGTGTTTGAGAACTATAGCTTGGAAAATTTAAAAAAAATAATTATAGGAATGGGCTATTTCAGTTTTCAATATGATATGAGTAAGTCTATAAATGCTTATTTAACACCACGATATTATAGTATAACTAATACTTATCGTTCTTATGATCAAGAAGGCTATTACCATGATTTTAGAAAATTCATTCTAACATGCTATAGTCAAGAAGCATTTGCAAAGTATCAAATTAATGAGGATAACAAATTTAAAAAAAATAAAAGTTTAGTAATGAGCTACGAAGACAAAGTAGAAGGTAAAAAAACTGCACAAAGACATTCTAAGAAAGCTTATCCTATCACTCAAAAAGAGAATATCTTCTACTTTAAAGAAATCATTAAACTGTGTAATAAACGAGGAGTTACCCCGATATGTATAGTATTTCCAACAAGTAAGTACTACTATGAACATCTTTCAGAAGAAATGAAACTTAACTTTCTAAACATTATTGAGGAATTCACAAAGACGGGAAGCATCAAATTTTATGATTTTACTGGAGATTATACATTCACTGATTCCGATTTTTGGGATTCATCTCATTTGAATAATAGTGGGGCACTGAAAGTCTCGGATAAATTAAAATCATTAGAGATCGATGTGAAAATACGAGGGGGAAAATAATGGAGACCTTAGTTTATGAACTAATAAAAAATAAACCTTGGTATGGAGACTACCTAACGGGGCAATTATTTCCTAAAAGCTCTAGACTAGATGTTTATTCTAGTGGCTTAAATAAGACAGAGAGAAATAAATTAGCGATAGAAATTCTCAATATAATTCTTGAAATCTTCAGTTTAGGATATTCTCATAATAATATCTATGCGAACAATGTTTATGTTGTTGATAATGAAGTGAAGCTAGTGGATTTCAGTAGATTTCAAAAAAATGAGACCCATGATATAACCTTTTTGCAGTGCATAGACTTTGTTAATTATTGTTCGTCCTCGGAGTTATCAATCTGTACCGTGCTCGGGATCGATAGTACAGAGGCTATCACAGGATTAAAGAAAATTATCGAAGATGAGTTGTTAAAGGTTACACTATCTTTCCAGTCTGGTGATAAACGCCATTTTACTAGACTTGGGCGCATTTATAGTTCTTTTAGTCTCAATAACATATCTATTGATCCTAGAATTACTCAAAGAGATAATGGCAAAAGACTTAATAAGTTTCAAATTACTAAGCAAGATATTAATACAAAATCGATACTAGATTTAGGCTGTAATGCGGGCGGAATGATCTTTGAATTACAGAAATTCGATCCGGGCTATTGCAAGGGAATTGAATATGATATTGACAAAGTTAACTTAGCTAAAAAAATCAGTGCTTTTGAAGGATTATATAACGTTGAGTTTATTCAAGAAGATATCGATGAAATAAAAATCGATAATTGGAATGTAACCGAATATGATGTTGTTTTATGCTTAGCTATTGAGAAGCATGTTAAAAATAAAAATAAGTTATTTGATTTATTAGGGAGAGTAACCAAAGGAATGTTGTTGTTTGAAGGTAATAGTAACATGGATGTGAATGAAGCAATAGATAATCTGAAAAAGGTGGGATTTAAGACAGTACAATATATAGGATATTGTGATGATGATGCTTTGTCGGTAAATAACAACAGGCCTCTAATTAAGGCTATTAAATAATTATAGAGGGCAATTATGAAAAAGATAATACTTTATGGTGCAGGTACGAGTACGAAGGAGCTAATATCTACCTACAAATTTCTCTCTATTGATTTTATAGTTGATCGGAATCAAGAGTTATGGGGTGCTTCCTTGAATGGAATACCGATTATTTCACCCGATATTATAAGCACGATTAATATTGAAGATTTCATTATAATTGTTACTGCAGGAGACTATCTAGGACCAAAAAAGTTTTTAGAAGAAAAGGGACTAAAAGAAAATATAAATTTTCTGCCATATAATCATTTATACAATGAAGTATACATCACTTCTGAAGGTGAATTGAAAATATTTGATAGCAGAAGGTTCATACCTGAAAAATTTGTTCCTAATTTTTTTGATATTTTACTCGAGAGAAATATTAGATATATTATTTTGAAAAGTAAAGAGATTTTTGAGGAAATGTCGGGGGACTCTGTTCACCTACTAGTTCATGATGATGATCTATACACATTTAATGAGCTTTTGGATAGTTATGAAACGAATGGAGCTCGAATGTGCTTTGTGTATTCAGTAACCGGAAAAAAAGGTTCCTCATACAAGGGGTCTTCTTTTTTTCCAACTGTAATAGCGGAGGACCTTCTAGAAAATAGATTGCTTATCGGAGATAAATATTCGGTTAACGACACTTATAAAATATTCTTAAGCTTATCTTATCATGTAGTATATCATTTGACTGAGTTGTCTAATCTTCCAATTGATCGGAGTAACTTAATTTTTGGGATATATGCTACAGATTTAGATTACAGAAAGGTCTTAAAGCGACTTGCAAAAGAATTAAAACTGACTATCAAGGTAAACCTTTATTCCCTATATACCTATCTGAAAGCCATGGGTTGGGAGCCAAGTACGGAATCTTTTATTAGTAACAGCAACATCCTTAAATATTTCAGTAAGCAAGAAGATCATAGTGACTTTAGAGGGTTAATAATTGGTGGTCATGGGAATAGAGCGAAAGTTGAGTTATTTGAAGTCAACGATAGCTTTGTAGTTAGAAAGACATTTAAGCAAGGGTATGAATCCTATTTAAGTAGAGAGATAACGGCCTATCAGAATTTTTCGAAAGAATATAATATTATTCCGCCACTAATAGAATCTGGGTCTAATTATTTGACGATTCCTTGGTATAGTAATGTAATTAGGCACACAGACGAAGTAAATCATTTTATAAAACAAAAACCAGAAATAATCATACAGATTATATGTTTTTTCTATAATAAAGGATATGCCCTTATAGATTTTAATCCGAATAATTTACTTTGGACAAGTGACGGTAATAATATCCTCATTGATTTTGAATTTCTATATAAATATGATGAGAAGCCAGCAACAATTTTTGAATCTTATGATGTAGTTGGGGTACCCGAAGACTTTAATGGAGATCTACCTAAAAACGGAAGAAAGATAAATTTTAAAAGTGTATGGGAACCAATCATAGGAAAGTCTTTCATAGAACTATATAGCTCCATTAAACCTGACACTAAAGTGAGTGATTAAAATGGAAGTTTCTTATTTTCAAAAATTAATGGACAATATATTGAACAAAGAAATTAAGGTCACGATAATTGGCATGGGGTATGTTGGGCTCCCGCTGGCCGTAGAGCTTGCTAAGCAGAATATTAAAGTTTATGGGTACGATAAACAAAGTGAAAAAATATCAAAACTTATAAAAGGTAATAGTTACATAATAGATGTCGATTCTTCCACAATAAATGAAATAGTTGAAAGTGGATATCTAACCCCTGTTTCGGACCCTGGGTCTATTAGAGACTCGGATATCATTGTTATTTGTGTACCGACCCCTCTTACCCTTAATCAACAACCTGATATTTCCTATATTGAATCTGCATTAGAGGATATTGTAAATAACCTTACCCCTGGTAAATTAATAATTTTAGAAAGTACAACCTACCCAGGCACCACAGAGGAGATTCTATTGAGTAGGTTTAGCTCAGCCGGATATTTAGTTGGTGAAAATATTTTTCTTTGCTTCTCCCCAGAAAGAGTGGATCCAGGGAATAAACATTATAAAACTTCCAACACCCCTAGAATTGTTGGAGGAATAACTAGAGAATGCTGTGAGTTAGCAAAAGCGTTTTACATGAGTGTTGTAGAGGAAGTCATTCCTGTTTCCAGTCCTCGTGTCGCAGAGATGACGAAGCTAATAGAAAATACATTTCGTAGCATAAATATTTCATTTATTAATGAAATGGCGATACTATGTGACAAATTAAACATCGATCTTTGGGAAGTGATAGAAGCTGCGAAGTCCAAACCTTTTGGATTTATGCCGTTTTATCCGGGTCCTGGAGTCGGAGGACATTGTATCCCTCTGGATCCAGTGTATTTGTCTTGGAAAGCTAAAGGTATCAACTTTTATAGCAGATTTATAGAACTTGCTCAAGAGATTAATAAAAGTATGCCTTCATATGTTTTGAATAGAATCATGCATACACTGAACAAAAGTGGAAAACCTCTTAAAGGAAGTAAAGTATTATTGCTAGGGATGTCATACAAGCCAGATGTTGATGATCTTAGAGAATCACCTAATTTAGAATTATATGAGTTGCTACGAAATCATGGAGCGGAGGTGTTCTTTAACGATCCTTATACAAGTTGTTTTTTTGATAAGGACAACAATATTGTTAGCTCAGTTACATTGGAATATGAAACGTTGGGCCAATATGATTGTGTTGTTTTATTGACAAATCATTCGTGTTACAACTATCAACTAATATATGATTATTCTACATTAATCTATGATACAAGAAATGGATTTAAAGAAGTCATTGATTCAAAAGCAATAATTAATAAATTGGGGGCACAAGTTAATAATTGATAGATCAGCCTAAAGGCTTTAAAGGGGTTTTTGAAATGCACAATATTCTAGAAGATGCTCTAAATAAAAAGAAATGGAGTTATAAAAAAGATTTATATAGTCAAGTGTTTCATTCTATTGAATTCACCAGACCGTGTGAGAAACCGGACATATCAATTGTAGTAATATCATGGAGGCTCCACGAGGATACAATTTTAAACTTTATTTCATTGGAAAAACAGCGGCAGTATAGTAATTTTGAAATTATCTTTGTCGATAATGGTGGGGCGGACGGTGAATTTGAAATATTAAAGCCCTATATCAATAGCTATATTAAACTTAATGAAAATACTGGTGCATATATAGCTAGAAATATTGGAGCAGTCTTTTCAAAAGCACCAATAGTCTTGTTTCTAGAAGATGATGGAATTCCAGATGATGATTTGATTATTTCGCATATCTTGGCGCATCGGAGATACGTAACACATGCAGTGACCGGAGTATGTTTATTCAAAACAGAAAATCCCCTAAATGAACGCCAGAAACATTACTATAGGGGTGAAGAGTTTTATCCTTGTTTTTCTGAGTTGGAAGGAAATACCTCATACTCATCTGAAGTGTTTTTTTCTGTGGGAGGCTGGGACGATGAAATTAATTTTGGTGGTGGTGGAAAGGAGCTCGCAATTAGACTTTACTGGTTTTCAAGGGATTTTTCAAAGCAGGTATATTCACCATTAAGCATTATATACCATGATTATGCTTTGAACGAGGAACACCTAAAAAAGAAAAATGAGAAACAAAAGAGATCATATGCGCGATTAGAGAAAAAATATCGAGAATGGTCCTCATTTAGAGACCAGTGGATTCCGTTTTGGGGGAGGGAAAATTTTTTAATTGAGTCCGAACAGTGGAAAGATAATTCAAACAACATACAAAACCAGTTTATGGAAATTCAAACTCGGGTAAAAGAGAGAAATGAGATGGATATAAAGAAGTACATGAGAGGGAAAATATTTCTTACAGATAGTAAAGCTTTTTTGAACTTAGCTATAAATCATCATTCTGAGATTAAGTATACTATTTTTGGAGCAGGATCTTATGGTAGTGTTGTTATGCATAAACTGCAAGACTATGGAATAAGAATAGATAGTTTTGTAGATAATAACCCTTCAATATGGGGAACGACAATTGAGGGATTACCGGTAATTCCTCCTCAAAAGATATCTTCAGATACCTTCCTTTTCGTAGCTTCAAATTGGCACTATGAAATAAAAAAACAACTATTGGAGATGGGCCTGAGAGAAGACGTAAATTTCAAGATTATCATTTAATTAAAGAGGGTTGCTAAATGGATACATTTTCAGGACTATACGATAAGTTAATGAAAATAAATTGGGATTATAAATCTTCTTTATACGAAAGCTATTATGATTATTCTGAAGTTGTAAATATTGAGAGGAACCCAAGTATTTCAATTATTATCATTTCATGGCGTAAACATCCAGATACTCTTGTGAATTTAAAGATATTAGAGCAACTCCGTTTAGAACAATCTTTGGAAATTATTTTTGTCGATAATGGTGGAACTCCTGGTGAATTTGAGAGTTTTAAGTCCTATGTAAATACTTATATTAGATTAAGTCAAAATACTGGGGCATACCTTGCTAGAAATATTGGTGCTGCTTTTGCAAATGCGCCTGTATTATTATTTTTAGAAGATGACGGAATACCGGATATTGATATAGTTCGGGCTCATCTAACGGTACATGAAAATTATGAAGCAATTTCTGTACGCGGGGTATACTTATGTAAAACAGATAACCCGCTTAATGAGCGCCAAACCGTGTACTATTGGGGCCAACGCTCTTTCCCTGCTTTTGCAAATTTAGAAGGTAATGCTTCATATAAAGCTGATTTATTTTATCAAGTTGGCGGTTGGGATGATAAGATCGTTTATGGGCACGGTGGGTTAGAGCTTGCAATACGGCTTCTAGATATCGAACCAGATAAAAGAAAACAAATCTACTCCCCGTTACCTGTAATTTATCACGATTTAGTTGATAATGAAGAACAGTTCTTGAAAAAACGGAAACAACATGTCATAGCCTTTGAATATTTAAAGAATAAACACCCCAATGTTGAACAGCATCGTGAGGAATGGCAAGCTTTGTTTTTAGAGGAAGGTGCTCTTTTACCCAAGGGGACAGAAGAACAAAGAAATGCTATGCTGCAGCTGCAAGCTCGTATAGCCAATAGAAATCAGGAAAAAGTAAATATGATGAACCGACTGTTTATTCCTTCTTACGATGACGATTTGTTAAAGCAAACAGTCAATGAGCTTATAGTTGGGAAGAAGTGTAAAGTATTCGGTGCAGGTTTTTTGGGAGAGCATATCATAAAAACATTGCGTAAACACGGTATTGAACCTGTATGTTTTTTGGACAATGATTCGAAGAAATGGGGGACTCGCTTTGTGGGGTTAGAAGTTCAATCCCCGGACTCTCTGACAACCAATGATTTTATTATTATTGCCTCCATCTATTCCTATGAAATAGCAGAGCAACTTCAGAATAAAGGGCTTCATAAGAATAGAGATTTTATCATTATGAAATAGTGAGGGATTCAGATGCCCCAAGTATCCGTAATAATGCCAGTTTTTAATTGTCAAGACTTTGTGACACAAGGCATTGAGAGTGTATTAAATCAGACGTATCAGGACTTTGAACTGATTATTGTAGATGATGGCAGTGCGGATGATACAAAAACGATAGTTAGCCGGATTGCAAACGAGCATCCGGCTAAAATTATTTTCCTTTCTCATGAGCATAACAAGGGAGCAGCCGCAGCCAGAAACACTGCAATTCGAAAATCGAAGGCTGAGATATTAATGTTTTGTGATGCAGATGATATTCAACACCCGCAAAGGCTCGAAACTACTCTACAAACGATGTTGGAAACGGGTGTCGACATGGTATTTCATGATTGCGAGATGATAGATTCAAATGGTGAATCGCTGCACAGAAGAAAGGGGTACCCCGACGATTTATCAAATGAGAATGGAGTGCTTCATCTTCTAAAGCGAAATCATTTTTGGACGAGTTTGGTTTTAATTCGTAAAAATCAAGATCTCATCTTAGACGAGTCACTTCCAAATGCAGAAGATTTTGAATTGTTTCTGAGACTTGTTTTAAAAGGTTATTCGTTCCAAATTATTAGAGATCCATTAACGAAATACCGTATTCATGTGAACAACATTTCGAATGACGGAGTCTTATCCAATCAATCTGTGAGAACCGTATTGAGTAGGTTGCCTCTTCCAGACATCTATCAAATGCTTAAAGATCGGCATGGAGATCTTCAAGCCAGCATTTCAGTTGCTGCAGCTTATTTATGGAGAGATGAGGTGCAAGAAGCGATACAACTGCTTGAAGGGAAACCTTTTTCAATTGATGGCTTTTTTGCTTTGGCAGTGAGCTACTATAAATTGGGGGAATATAAAAAAAGTTTGAATGTGTTTGAAAATATGAAAGACAAGGTTCAAAACGCAGCAGTTTTAAATAATATTGGTGTACTCCGGTATATTCTATATGGAAAAGGGGAAGACGCAGAGTGTTATTTGATGCAAGCACTAGAATTACAAAAGGGCTATATTGATGCTCAAAGAAATTTGTCTAATTTGGGCAGTGGCAACATCAAGATGCTGAAATTAACAGAAAGACCATTAAGGGACCAACTTGTCCATACCATCAACTACCAGGTGAATTGAGTATGGAAGAAAAAGGTAGTGAGCATAGGCGAAAATAACTAAACTTATTATATCTTTGACCGAAAAATACAATAGAATACTTCAACAAAGGGAGAAGCCTATGAAGATAACGGTGCTGGGTACCGGCTACGTTGGACTCGTCTCTGGAGTGTGTTATGCAGAGCTTGGTCATGATGTGACTTGTATTGATAATGATATAGACAAAATCGAGATGTTGCAAAATGGCAGAATTCCTATTTACGAACCTGGTCTTGACGTATTGGTGAAGAAGAACTTACAAAATGGTCGTCTTACTTTTTCCGACAGGTTCAATCATTACACTACCGATGGAGACATCGTAATTATAGCTGTTGGTACCCCATCTCTACCTAATGGAGAAGCGGATTTGCGATATATTGAGCAGGCGGTACGTGAAATAGCTCATAAGATTAAAGAATATACAATTGTGGTCATTAAAAGTACGGTTCCCGTGGGGACCAACCATAAAATGATGCAAATTATCAAAGGTATAACCTCCGCTGATTTCGATATTGCTTCTGTACCTGAGTTTCTTAGAGAAGGGACAGCCATAAAAGATACACTTCATCCTGATCGGATCGTGATAGGGGCTGAAAATAAACGGGCTGCTGATGTATTGGCTAAACTTCACGAACCGCTCGGAGCCCCGATTATTATCACTGATTTAAGAAGTGCAGAAATGATTAAGTACGCATCAAATGCTTTCTTGGCCACCAAGATCTCATTCATCAATGAAATTGCCAATATTTGCGAAAAGGTAGGGGCTAATGTTAAAGAAGTCGCCCAGGGAATGGGATTAGATCATCGAATTGGACAGGAGTTTTTAAAGGCAGGCATTGGTTATGGAGGATCCTGTTTTCCGAAGGACACCCGTGCATTAATTCAAATTGCAGGAAATGCCGATTATGACTTCAAGTTACTCAAATCCGTCGTCGAGGTAAATCAGATGCAACGTTATAGTGTAATCCATAAGTTGCATGACGCTTTAGGCGAACTTTCCGGGAGAAGAATTGCTCTATGGGGGTTATCCTTCAAACCAGGCACAGATGACGTTCGAGAGTCTCCGGCTATTGTCATTGCTAATGAATTACTAGAGCTTGGTGCTGAACTGCGAGTTTATGATCCTGTGGCTTCGGATAATTTCCGTAAGCATATTCAAGAGAATCATCATATTACCTACTTTAATAATGAGTGGGATGCTGTAGCAGATAGTGATGCCCTATGTTTATTAACCGATTGGGAGCAGTTTAAACAGATCAAATTATCAAGGCTAAGGGAAGTAATGAATTCTCCTATACTTATAGATGGAAGGAATCTATATAATATCGAGGAAGCTGTTGCTGCCGGATTGGTTTATTATCCAGTAGGTCAACAACCAGTACATCGAAATCTAGTAAACGAAGGTGTCAAGGTGGTTTGATCATGAAATACTTACAATTACAGCAAGATTGCTACAGTCTGCTCGAATACGAAATTCGTTCCCTCCGCGAACACGAGATGCAAGCTATCAAGCAGTGGCGGAATGAACAGATGGCGGTGCTGCGGCAATCTCGGATCTTGACCGATGAGGATCAGCGCAGTTATTATCACGAAATCGTGCTCCCGTCCTATAACGTAGAACACCCAAAATTGATGCTCTTCAGTTATTATTATGATGGCAGGCACATTGGCTATGGCGGTTTAACCAATCTAGATTGGGTGAATCGACGGGCGGAAATTTCGTATTTGGTGGAAACGGAGCGGAGCAGCGAGGAAGATGTGGCGCAGTACACCAGCGATTTTTCAACCTTTCTTAACCTGATGAAGCATATCGCGTTCGAGGAGTTAGATCTCCATCGTTTGTTTACGGAAACCTTTGACATTCGTCCTCTCCACATTCAGATATTGGAGTCGAGTGGCTTCCAGTTCGAAGGGCGTATGAAGGAACATGTCAGAATAGATGATCGCTACGTAGATTCGTTACTACACGGTTGTTTGACACCTGTGAGATGAGTAACGAAAATGACCAATATTGAAGAAAATGAGGATTTAGTGACAGGAAGTTAACTACGGTGCATAAAAGGAGCTTTACGATGCTAAAAGGAAAAAAAGTGTTTGTTAGCGGTGGTGCCGGTGTAATCGGAACGGAATTGGTTCATAAGCTCGTCAATGCGGGAGCCGATGTATTCATCGGCGATTTGAAACCAAGACCTCCGCATTTGCCGGCTTCGGTTCGTTATCGCCAAGGAGATTTGAACGAAATCTCGAAAGAGGAGTTGGCGGAGTTCTCCCCGGAATATTTTTTTCATTTAGCGGCTACCTTTGAGCGCTCGGAGGAAACGTATGAGTTTTGGGAAGAAAATTATCGCCACAACCTTAAGCTAAGCCATCACCTGATGGACTTGTTGAAGGATATCAGCTCTTTGCAAAGGGTTGTTTTTGCATCCAGTTACTTAATTTATAACCCGGATCAGTATCAATTCGAACAGCCGGCGAAGGAAGCTACTCCACTTACGGAAAGCTCACCCATTCACCCGCGCAATTTGTGCGGAGCGGCCAAACTGATGCATGAAATTGAGCTGAGATTCCTGCAACATTTTGCCGGGGAGCGGCTAAAGACAGTCTCCGCTCGGATTTACCGTGTCTATGGGAAGAACTCCCGCGATATCGTCTCCCGTTGGATCCGTGCTCTGCTGAATCAGGAGACGATTCAAGTCTATCGTAAGGAAGGCATGTTTGATTACATTTATGCCGGGGATGTGGCTGAAGGACTGTTGCGCCTCGCCCTAAGCGACGCTACCGGGATTGTGAATCTAGGTAATGGGCGTTCGCGACGGGTAGAAGATGTGCTAAATATTTTGAAGCGTCATTTTCCGGATATGCAACATGTTGAGATGGACAGCGATATTCCCTTCGAGGCCTCGGAAGCCGATATGTCTTCCTTTAAGGCTTGGACAGGATGGCATCCGAACCGGCAGTTGGAAGACACGATTCCTGAACTCATCAGCCATTATAAAGCGCTCATGTCTTCCAGCTCTGTAGGACCGGAACAAGCCGATCGCAGGAACGCCGTTCTGGTTACAAGCGTGGCTCGGAAGGTTCCGCTGCTTAAGTGTGTTTCCAGCGGTATTACCAAACTGGGGAAACCTCTGCAACTCATTGGCGGAGATGTGAATGAGCAGGCTATCGGACGTTATTTTGTAGATCGCTTTTGGACCATGCCTTATCTGAAAAATCTATCTACGGAACAGTTGCTTAAAGAGTGCCAACAACAAGGCATTCGTTATATTATTCCTACCCGGGACGGTGAACTGTTTTATTTCGCCGAGGCGAAGCAAGATCTGGCACGTCACGGCGTGCATGTGATGGTATCTGATTCGGAAGCTGTTCAGATTTGCTTAGATAAAAAACTGTTCTATCAAAAGGGAGCCGAGTGGGGGTTCCCAGTTATCGCCACCGACGAGCAAATTGAAAAACTACAGTCGGCAAATTCGACGTATGTCGTCAAAGAACGGTTTGGGGCGGGTTCGCAATCGATCGGAATTCAGCTTTCCTTGGATGACGCTATGAAGCATGCCCAAGGTTTAGAACAGCCCATCTTTCAACCTTATGTTTCCGGCTTTGAAGTTAGTGTCGATGTTTATGTGCAACAAAACGGGAAGTGCAAGGGAGTTGTAGCACGCAAGCGAGAGCTTGTCATCGACGGTGAATCGCAGATCACTACCACTTTCCGGCATGAGGAGCTGGAACAAATGTGTGCAGCGTTCGCCGAAAAGCTAGGTTTGTACGGACATGCGGTATTCCAAGCGATTATTGACGAGCAAGGCGAAATTCATTTTATTGAATGTAACAGCCGGTTTGGAGGAGCTTCCAGACTCAGCGTGGCTGCCGGTTTAGATACGTTTTACTGGTTCTTGCTTGAGTCGGAAGGAGCCAATGTAGACGAATATCCGTTTATTCGCAGTAAACATGAAAAACGGTTGGTGCGTTATGCGGAGGATCTGATTCAGTGAAAGTAAAGGCACTTGTTTTTGACCTGGACGATACGCTTTACGAAGAACTCACCTATGTGAACAGCGGATTTCGCGCTGTGGCGGATTATGTAGAACAACAGTTTCAATATCCGGCTGAGCAAGCGATGACAATCATGCTTCGTGAACTTGAACAGAACGGACGCGGGCGAGTTTTTGATGTCCTGCTTGATTACTTAGGGAAACGAACAGAAAAGGCCGTCAAAACATGTCTGGGAGTATACCGGAGCCATGCGCCGCGAATTGAACTATATGAGGATGCACGCAGACTATTGGACAAGGCAGGGAACAGCTTCCCCATTTACATCGTGACTGACGGAAATAAACTTGTTCAGCTACGCAAGCTGCAAGCTTTAGGGCTTTATGATCACCCGAATATACGGAAGTGTTACATTACAAGGCGGTATGGCATCGCTAATGAGAAGCCATCCCCTCTTTGTTTTATGCATATTTGTCGGCGGGAGAAATTGCAGCCAAATGAGATTGTTTACGTAGGCGACAATCCCAACAAGGACTTTGTTGGAATTAAGCCATTAGGTTTCCGAACAGTCAGAATCATGCGCGGGAACTTCGCTGCTATCAACCTTCCTGACAATTACGAAGCGGAATGTCGAATCCATCACTTTGATGAGTTATGGACCATGCTGCACAGGTAGAATAGAAGGGAAGTCTTAAAATATGAAATTGGCGCTCGGCACAGCACAACTAGGAATGAACTACGGTATTGCCAACAAAACGGGCCAACCTTCCCCTAGTTCAGCAAGGCGCATCCTTGAACTGGCGAACCAAAGCGGTGTAGAAATGCTCGATACGGCCTCCGGCTATGGGGAAAGCGAAACGATTATCGGCCAGTATATAAGAACATTTAGGGAAGCAGGACAAAATCAGCCGTTTCAGATCGTGACAAAAATACCGGATCCTTTCGAAGGAGAGGTTCAGTCCGCTGCTGATGCGAGAACGAGGATGAGAGAGCAAGTCCTGCTGTCCATGGAACGATTAAGCCTTTCTCGTCTAGATTACTGTTTGCTTCATTCCTCTAAAAGCATGTTTTCGCATGATGGACTCGCAGTGGAGTGGTTAAGGGAGTTCAAGCAAAATGGGCTGATTGGCAAAGTGGGGATTTCGGTATATACGCCTGAGGATGTGGAGCGTTATTTGGAACTAGATGGGTTAGACGTCATTCAGGTTCCGCTAAACATCATGGATACCCGACTGCTTCGAAGTGGCTTGCTAACGGAACTAGGTGCCCGGAAGATTGAGATCCATGTCAGAAGTGTTTTTTTGCAGGGGTTGCTGCTGATGTCGCCTGATGAGATTCCAGCTTATTTGCAGAAGGCAGTACCTTATATCAAACAACTGCATGCTTTAGCATCCGAGCTTCAACTTACATATGCCGAATTATGTTTGGTCTATGTTCGGGATCTGAAGGAAGTTGGGAGGATCGTTGTTGGTTGTGAAACCGAAAATCAGCTTCGTGAACATATCGAAGCGATGCGTCTGCCCAAGCTTCCGCAGGGAGTAAGAGATGACATTCAGCGCATGTTCAGCCAGATTTCTGACGATATCCTAAATCCGAGCAGTTGGAGGAAACCAAAGTGAGCGATCTATTCGATTTGAGCGGCCAAGCCATACTGGTGACAGGCGGTACCAGTTATCTGGGGACGGCGATGTGTCATGCTTTGGCCGAATATGGTGCCAATGTTGTGATCGCCAGCCGAAATCTTGATAAATGCACTTCCTTGGCCGAAACGCTAACACAAACTTACTCCGGCAAGCATTCTGCCATACAACTAGACGTATTGGGTGGCCAATCGGTAACAGCTGGAGTAGAGCGGGCGATTCAGCAGTATGGCCGTATTGACGCCTTAATCAATAATGCGAATGTAAGCTCGCCGGGCTTCGTCGAGAGTTTCACGGAGGAACAGTGGGAAAAGGGGATCGACGGAACCATCAACGCTGTGTTCCGTTGTACAAGAGCAGTTCTTCCTTATATGCTGGAAAAGAGGAAGGGTACCATTCTCAATATCGCTTCCATGTACGGTGTCGTCTCGCCTAATCCTGAAATCTACGGGACTTCCGGCCAGAACAACCCGGCCAATTATGGCGCAGGTAAAGCGGCGATCATCCAATTTACCCGATACCTAGCTTGCCACTATGGCCGAAAAGGGATCCGGGCGAATTCGATTTCTCCAGGCCCTTTTCCAAATGATCAAACACAGCTGAACAAGGAGTTTATCGCTCAATTAAGTAACAAAACTGCACTGGGGAGAATCGGCCTTCCCGATGAGCTCAAAGGGGCAGTCCTTCTTCTTGTATCTTCTGCCGGCTCTTATATTACAGGACAAAATCTCGCTGTGGACGGCGGGTGGACGGCATGGTAAAAGTTGCAGCTATCATTCAAGCCCGATTGTCATCGCAACGATTGCCGGGGAAAGTGCTAAAAGATCTTCATGGGAAAACTTTGCTTGAACGGGTCATCGGACAAGCCCAAAAGTCATCGAGCGTGGATGAAATCTGGTTGGCCACGTCTGCTGAACCCGAGGATGACTTGCTGGAGATTGCTGGACGTAGATTAGGAGTTTCTGTTTACCGGGGCCCGTTAGACAACGTCCTTCAACGATTTTACGAGACAGCTGAACAGTCAAACGCAGACATCCTTGTAAGAATTACTGCGGACAATCCTTTAGTTGAACCGAGTTTTGTGGATCAAGGGATAGCTGCATTACGAACCCATGTGTTGGATTACGTCGGCATGGAACACGTTCCGTACGGGACGGGAATTGAAGTGTTTACCCGCCAAGCCTTGATACAAGCAGCTCAGGATGCCATATCGGATTACGAGCGGGAACACGTGACACCGTATATCCTGAATCACCCTGAGAAATTCAACATGATCAAACTCCAGCCCGAGCTTAAGCATTTGCGCCGTGAAGACGTACGTCTAACAATCGATACGATGGAAGATTACGTGAAAATGTACAAGCTGTTTTACCACTTGGAAAATCAGAAGATTGAGGTTACGCTGGAACAGGCAATTCAATATATTGACTTAAGAAGTAATAAGTAAGGATGTCGAGAAGCTTGGAAGAAAAGACTTATAAGGAAGGGGCATCCTCGTTGAATAATAAAGTTCACGATTATGATCAGTGCTGGGAAAAGGGGACGATACGAGTTATCAATTGCCGTAGCTGTGGATTCAAACATTTGGATCCTATTCCTACAGATCAGGAGATCGCAGAATTCTATCAAAGAGACTACTATAAGAAGACGTTCCCCTTTAATTATGATCAAGTAAATGATGAGTACATTAATGCTAAAACTGAGAGCATTTCTAATAACCAAAAATATTCCGATATATTACAAAAGGTCAATGAACTGATTCGACCTCTACACAATCAAACTTCAAAGCGTATGCTAGATATCGGCTGTGGAAATGATCTTCTTTCCAAGTTTTTTCAAATCAAAGGCTGGGAATCGTATGCAGTGGAGCCAAGCTTCTCCGCTTCACAAATGCTTCAAAAGTTTGGAGTCCCTGTATATAACTCTTTTATAGATGAGAAGCTTTCACTACCGATCAAAGACGTTTCTTTCGTGAATCTGCAGCATGTTTTAGAGCATGTTCGCACTCCTAACGAGGTGTTGAAGAAGATTGGTTCTTCGATGCACTCTGGGGCGATACTCCGAGTTTTAGTGCCCAATGACTTCAGTGAAATTCAACTAGCATACAAGGAGTTTTATAATGAGGAGATGCACTGGATCCAGTATCCTGATCATATCAACTATTTTACCTTTTCAGATTTAAGTGAACTCTTGTCACGTACCGGGTTTCGGGTGGTATACAAGACAGCCACTTTTCCAGTAGATTTCCTTTTATTACACGGAATAAACTATTATAGAGATGAGGAAGACCGGAAAAAGGTCCAACCTTTTATTAGTAACTTCCAGAACTCTTTCATCAAGACGGGGCGTAAAGAACTGCTCGACCAGTTCCATGAATCCCTGGCTGAACTAGGGTTCGGCCGTTCAATTGTTATATTTGCTCAAAAAGAGTAGTTTTCATGACTTCAGCAGAAATGAGGACGTATCAATGGATTTTCAAATTGCTCATCGCTGGATTGGCAAAAATCACAAGCCGTTTATTATCGCAGAAATGTCGGGAAACCACAATCAATCCCTGGATCGTGCATTGGCCATTGTTGAGGCTGCAGCCAAAGCGGGAGCCGATGCCTTGAAGCTGCAGACATATACCGCAGATACAATGACACTGGACATACACGATGGTGAATTTTTTATCGAGGATCCTAATAGCTTGTGGAAAGGCAGCTCTCTATACAATTTGTATCAGGAGGCGTATACGCCTTGGGAGTGGCATGAGCCAATCTTTAAGCGTTGTAAGGAGCTTGGACTAATTGCCTTCAGTACTCCCTTCGACGAAACCGCCGTTGATTTCCTTGAATCGCTCGATGTCCCGGCTTACAAGATTGCTTCATTCGAAAACACAGACATCCAATTGATTCGTAAAGCGGCAGCAACGGGGAAACCGTTAATTATTTCGACGGGGATGGCCTCGATCGCTGAGCTGGATGAAACTGTGCGAGCGGCCCGAGAAGCGGGGGCTAAGAACATCGTATTGCTAAAATGTACAAGCACTTATCCGGCTTCACCGGAGAATACCAATATCGTAACGATTCCTCATATGGAGCAGTTGTTCCAATGTCAGGTTGGAATTTCCGACCATACAATGGGAGTTGGTGTTTCTGTGGCGAGCGTCGCATTAGGAGCGACGGTAATTGAGAAGCATTTTACCCTGCGGCGTGCAGATGGCGGCGTGGATTCCGCTTTTTCGCTGGAACCTGAAGAGTTGTCGGCGCTTGTGGTCGAGACAGAACGCGCCTGGCAGTCACTAGGTAAAGTGTCGTATGGTCCTACAGATCGGGAAAAAGAGTCTATGAAACATCGGCGCTCTTTATATATTTCACAGGATATGAAGCAGGGCGATGTATTTACCCGTGAAAATATAAAAGCCATCCGTCCCGGGTTAGGTCTTCCGACCAAATATCTAGACCAACTGCTTGGCCGAAAGATTCGCAAAGATGCGTCAAAGGGAACTCCTATCACTTGGGAATTGTTTTAATATAATAGAAGATATTTATAGAAGGAGCTGCATTCCCTTGAAGATTTTACTTACCGGCGGGGCCGGATTTATCGGCCGATGGGTTGCCAAGAAGCTGTTAGAAGATGGGCATCAATTATGGATTTTGGACGATCTGTCAAACGGACGGGAGGCCAATCTCCAAGAGTTTCAGGGCCATCCGGGGTTTAAACAGTTTATAAAGGGAACGATTCTGGACGAGCCTCTTTTAGAGGAGCTGTTCGCTGCCCATCGTTTCGACATCTGTTATCATCTTGGCGCTTCAATTAATGTTCAAGACTCTATCGACGATCCACTAACTACGTTTAATAATGATACGGTCGGGACTTTTTATATCTTAGAGCAGTGTCGCAGATACAATACAAAAGTGGTGTTTATGAGCACCTGCATGGTCTATGACCGCTGCACGGATGAGACTGGAATCACGGAACTGCATCCGACAAAACCTGCTTCCCCTTATGCCGGAGCCAAAGTGGCAGCGGAAAATATGGTCCTATCCTACTACTATGCCTACGGGTTGCCTACTGTGGTCATTCGCCCGTTTAATACCTATGGTCCATTTCAGAAGACTGGCGGTGAGGGCGGAGTCGTTGCGATTTTCCTTAAAAATGATTTGGATGGAAAAGAGCTCCGCATTTATGGAGAGGGCACCCAAACTCGCGACTTGCTCTATGTTGAAGATTGCGCCAACTTTGTTGTGTCTGCCGGTTATTCCGATGCCGTTAACGGCGAGATTGTAAACGCAGGATTGGGGCGAGATATTGCCATCAACGATTTGGCATTGCTGATTACGAGAGACCCTTCACGGATCCGGCATGTAGAGCATATTCATCCGCAGAGTGAAATTCAGAAGCTGTTGTGCAATTCGGAGAAAGCGAAACGATTGCTAGGTTGGGAGCCGCGTGTAACATTGGAGGAAGGTATCGCCCGAACTTGTGAATGGATTCAGGCCGGGGGCTTGGAATAGGTGAAGCAACCATGAAGGAAGAAGGGAACTTTAGAAATGACTAAGGAACATGAATCCGACCGCCCGGTTCGTGAAACGCTGCTGCCTTACGGTCAACAATGGCTGGATGAGCAAGATATTGAAGCTGTCGTGAAGGTGTTGCGGGGGGCGTTCATCACCCAAGGGCCGGCGATCGAACAGTTTGAACGCAAAGTCGCTGATGCTGTAGGTGCCAAATATGCCGTGGCTTTTGCGAATGGTACAGCTGCACTTCATGGAGCTTGCTTCGCGGCAGAGATCGGTCAAGGCGATGAAGTGATAACGACACCGATCACTTTTCTGGCCAGCAGCAACTGCGTCCTTTACCAAGGGGGAACGCCGGTTTTTGCGGATATCGACATGGATACCTACAATGTCGCTCCTTCAGAGATTGAGTCGAAAATCACCGAAAGAACCAAAGCGATCATCGCGGTGGACTTTACAGGACAGCCTGTGGAAGTGGACCGAATCTCGATGCTGGCGCGGGATCGAAACCTCGTTTTGATCCAAGATGCAGCGCATTCGCTGGGAGCTTCCTATGCTGGGCAGAAAATAGGCTCTTGGGCCGATATGACGATGTTCAGCTTTCACCCGGTTAAGCATGTTACAACCGGTGAAGGCGGGGTCATTACGACGAACGATGAGCGTTACTACGAGCGGTTGCTGTTGTTCCGCAATCATGGGATGACGCGAAATCCGAATCGTCTCATCCAAAATGACGGGCCATGGTATTACGAAATGCAGGAGCTTGGCTACAATTACAGAATGACTGATATGCAAGCGGCACTGGGAGCGAGCCAAATGGACAAGCTTCACGATTTTGTCGCGAGAAGACGGGAGATCGCTTCAGTGTACAATGAGTGTTTCTCCACGTTGCCTGGTTTGGTCGTTCCGAAGCAGCATCCGATGGCCGAATCATCCTGGCACCTTTACGTCATTCGTTGGTTGCCTGAATATTTTACTGCAAGCCGGAAAGAGATCTTTGAAGCACTTCGCGCGGAGAATATCGGTGTCAACGTTCACTATATCCCGGTATATTTGCAGCCGTACTATCAATCATTGGGTTACCGTCCCGGCTTGTGCCCTAATGCAGAAAGTTATTACCATACCGCCATTACCTTGCCGCTATTTCCGAAAATGACAAATGAGGATATATCCGATGTACAGACTGCTGTCAAAAAAGTGTATGACAAGTACTTGAAAAAGGCTAGTACATAAAAAATTCTTGTAAAGATTTCGCATCTATAGATTGCAGAAAAGAGGAGACTACTTATGGAACAGCCGATCATTGTTATCTTCAAAGGCCAAAGTCAATATGATGTAATGCGATACTTTGCTGATTACATCGCTGCTGCATTTGAACAGTACGGCTATCCTGTCAAAATCATTGATTTTTTAGAGAATGATGCAGTGAACCATTTAAATGCGACAATACAAAAACAGGAAATCTTTTTTTTCTTCTCTTTTAACGGCATTGGCATTGATATCGCAGTGCAAGGAAAATCACTATATGATCAGCTTCAAGTGCCTCTTGTGACCTTTTTTGTGGATGACCCTATTTATCATATAGATAGGATTAACCATAAAGCCGAAAATGTGATTTTTTCCTTTGTTGATCGAAATCACATGGATTTTACAACAACTCAATTATCTAAAAAAAATACTAAAGTTTTCATACCTCATGCCACAAATATGGATGAACGACAGCAGGTCTTACCTATCCGCGATAGGAAAGTGGATATTTTTTTACCGGGTTCATACGCCGACCCCGAAGTGTATCGGAGTCAATGGAAACAATGTGGTCCAGTTATTTCTAGTTTGATGGATGATATTATGGAGTATGCATACAGTTATTGGGGGATACCACTGCACCAAGCTTTTCAAAAAATATTAAGCGATAAAGGCATGGAGTATAGTAATTACGGAGCTCGACTATTTTACTTTTTGCAATTAATTGATAAGTATCTAAGACAACGTCGAAGAAGAGATCTTGTTTTGTCACTCAAAGATTTCAATTTACATTTATGCGGTAACGGATGGGGGCGCATCAAGAACTTGCCAGAGGCAATTAGAATCGACGCGAATATACCTTATCCAGCAGTAATCGACAAAATGGAGCAATCCAAATTGGTCGTGACGGTACTTCCGTTATTCTTTAATGGATCACATGAAAGAGTGTTTGATGCCGCAAGAATGGGGGCTGTACCAGTTACGGATTCAAACCAATACTTGAGTGAAAATTTCACGAACGGAAAAGATATTATTTTCTTTGAGGGCAATAAGCCTGATATTTCGGAGATTATGGCGAATGCACTTCTGAACGAGGATAAACTAAATTTGATAGCTACTGAAAGCCGATCCAAAATTCTAAAAGAACATCTGTGGGTTCACAGAGCGGCTAAAGTACTTGAAACTGTTATTGTCCATAGAAATCTAAGAAATTAATGCATCTTAGAAGGCGCTGTTTATAAGTGTTTTCTAAATTTGATTCATGATTACTGATTGAGGTTAGATGATATTTCATGGGTTGCATATAATGTTGATGATCACTAATCTCCAAATTTCTACAAATTCCTTACAATAAAACCTTTTCCTTGGTAATTGACACTGGATAAGTTCGGGTGGTATAGTCAGACATGTGGGGCTTGGTTACAAGGATCACACTCTTATTTGATAACGAAGGGAATGTTAGTGCATGCAAGGTAAAGTAAAATGGTTCAACGCAGAAAAAGGCTACGGTTTCATCGAAACTGAAGAAGGCGGCGACGTATTCGTACACTTCTCCGCGATCCAATCCGAAGGCTTCAAAACGCTGGAAGAAGGCCAATCCGTCGAGTTCGAAATCGTTGAAGGCGCTCGTGGTCCACAAGCCGCTAACGTAATCAAACTGTAATCATCCCGGCACAGCCGACCTACATATGAACGGTACGATGGTTAACAATTGAAGATTCGCTAGCAACCCCCGGGGAAACCCGGGGTTTTCTTATGTTATCACTTAATAAACAATCGAGGTGACCTCCTATGCACAACCTTCGGCCTTGGCTTCGCTGGCTGCCGGCGATCGCGATGATGGCGATCCTGTTCGGGTTCTCTTCGCAATCGTATCAGGAGCAGTCTCTGGTACCGGATATCGAAAAAAATACCTCGGACCAATCGATCACCGACTGGTTCGGCGGGATCCGGTTCAGCTACGGCGGGCATGAGATCAGCGTGGAGAGCGTGGGCGGGGCGAGCTTTATCGAGTTCTTCATCCGTAAGGCGGCGCATTTCGGAAGTTATGCCTTGTTGGCGGCTTTCCTCGTATACGCTTTAGGTGGACGAGGACGATCCAACCGTCGGCGTCTCCTCTTCGCGATCCTGGGCGCGTTCCTCTATGCTTGCTCGGACGAGGTGCACCAGAGCCTTACCCCGGGGCGGACGGCCTTGGTACAGGACGTGGTGCTGGATACGATCGGAGCAACCTGCGGCGCGGCGTTCACGATTTTGTTGAATCGCTGGCGAGGAGGCGGGAAACAACGTCGTCCCATATAGGACGGGAGATTTGCCGGACTCGAAGCCTCTTTTTATCGGTGACGGCATGTTTTACGGCCCTTTAACACTTTTTACTTTGCCTTTACGCCATGGTATAATGAAGGTGCAAAGCAAAGGAGGAGTGCCCTATGAATTTTAGTATTCGAGGACAGCAGATTGAAGTGACTGAGGCCTTGCGTGACTACGTAGACAAGAAACTCAGCCGGCTTGACAAGTACTTTGATGCACCCCCCACCTCAGACGGTACTGTCACGTTAAGTGTGGTACGAGGTTTGCACGCGGTCGAGGTAACGATTCCTCTGATCGGCGTTGTGCTTCGCGCGGAAGACCGCAGCGACGACATGTACGCATCCATTGATGCGGTTGTGGACAAGCTTGAGCGTCAAATCCGCAAGCACAAAACGAAAATCAACCGTAAGCTGCGCCAGAAAGGCGCGAAGAACAGCCTCTTTGTAGAGGGCGCAACCGCAGGCTCCGTGGCGCTGGATGAAAGCGATGAAGAGCTGGAAGTGGTCCGCACGAAACGCTTCACCTTGAAGCCGATGGACGTAGAGGAAGCGATTTTGCAAATGAATATGGTAGGACACAACTTCTTCGTTTTCTCGAACATCGACACCAAGGAAGTCAACGTCGTCTACAAACGCAATGACGGCAAATACGGTTTGATCGAGCAGGACTAACTCCCAACGGATCGTGCATTTATGACGATTGGTTGAACCAGATGGTAATTCCTGTGATCCTAACGCAAAGGAAACGAGCCTTATCCGCCCGCGGATAGGGCTCTTTATTCGTATACAAAGGCGCTTTACCGCAGTGCAGACGTGACGGGGCGTGTTGCGGCGTGCCTTACAAACTGTTACAATTTAGGCAAATCATCTGTTTATGCGTGAAAGGGGTAAATCATGCTGGGATTAGTAAAGAAGATTTTTGGCGACACGAACGAACGTGATGTCAAACGTCTGATGAAGACGGTAGATCATATTAATTCATTGGAGCCGCAATTTGAGGCACTTTCGGACGAGCAGTTGCAGGCGAAAACCGCCGAGTTCCGGGAACGGATCGAAAAAGGCGAAACGCTGGACGAACTGCTTCCGGAAGCTTTTGCCACGGTACGGGAAGCTTCCAAGCGTACGCTGGGCATGCGTCACTTCGACGTGCAATTGGTCGGCGGCATGGCGCTTCACGAAGGTAGAATCGCGGAGATGAAAACCGGTGAAGGGAAAACGCTGGTCGGAACCCTGCCGGTTTATTTGAATGCGCTTCTGGGGAAAGGCGTGCACGTCGTTACCGTCAACGACTATTTGGCACAACGCGACAGCCAGCAGATGGGGCAGATTTACAACTTCCTCGGCATGACGGTTGGGGTGAACCTGAACGGCATGGAGCATGAGCAGAAACAGGAAGCGTATGCTTGCGATATTACGTACGGAACGAACAACGAATTCGGGTTCGATTACCTGCGCGACAATATGGTGCTTTATAAAGAACAGATGGTACAGCGGCCGCTGTATTTTTGTATCATTGACGAAGTGGACTCCATTCTCATCGATGAAGCGCGGACCCCGCTCATTATTTCCGGTCAAGCTCAGAAATCGACCGAGCTGTATTATGCAGCGGACCGGTTTGTGAAGACGCTGACGCCGGAAGAAGACTATACGGTAGACATTAAAGTCAAGGCCGTTTCGCTGACCGAAAAAGGGGTCGCCAAAGCGGAGCGCCTCTTCGGCATTGATAACTTGTACGATCATAAACACGTTACGCTGAACCACCACGTGGTGCAGGCGCTCAAAGCGAACGTCATCATGCGCCGCGACGTGGATTACGTCGTGACCGAGGACGAAGTGCTGATCGTCGACGAATTCACAGGCCGGATCATGCAAGGCCGCCGTTACAGCGATGGACTGCACCAGGCGATCGAAGCCAAAGAAGGCATCGAGGTTCAGAACGAAAGCATGACGCTGGCGACGATCACGTTCCAGAATTACTTCCGGATGTACCGCAAGCTGGCCGGGATGACCGGTACGGCGAAGACGGAGGAAGAGGAGTTCAAGAAAATCTACGGCCTCGAAGTGCTGCAGGTGCCGACCAACCGTCCGAACCAGCGCCAGGATATGCCGGACGTCGTTTATAAGAGCGTCGACGGCAAGTTCAAGGCGGTTGTGGATGAAATCGTTGAACGTCATAAGAAAAATCAACCGGTGCTCGTCGGCACGATCTCGATCGAGAACTCCGAACGCGTATCCGAGATGCTGAAGCGTAAAGGCGTACCGCATAAGGTGCTGAACGCGAAATACCATGCGGAGGAAGCGGAAATCATCTCCCGCGCCGGGGAACCAGGCTCCGTGACGATCGCCACTAACATGGCGGGCCGCGGTACCGACATTTTGCTTGGCGAAGGCGTGGCCGATTTAGGCGGCCTGCATATCATAGGTACCGAGCGCCATGAATCGCGCCGGATCGATAACCAGCTGCGCGGCCGTGCCGGTCGTCAGGGCGACCCGGGCTCCACGCAGTTCTACCTGTCGCTGGGCGACGAGTTGATGAAGCGGTTCGGTGCGGATAACGTGCTGAACATGATGGATCGCCTCGGCTTCGAGGAAGACCAGCCGATCGAGAGCAAGATGATCACCCGTGCCATCGAGTCCGCACAAAAACGCGTCGAAGGCAACAACTTCGACGTGCGCAAAGTCGTCCTGCAATATGACGACGTGATGAACCAACAGCGCGAGATCATCTACAAACAACGCCGCGAGCTGCTGGAATCGGAGAATATTAAGCAGATCATTCTCGATATGATCAAACCGGTCATCGAACGGGTCGTTGAAGCCCATACCGCCGACGAGCTGCCGGAGAACTGGGAGCTGCAGGAGGTTGCTGATTACATCAACAGCAAGCTGCTGGACGAAGACGCCGTATCCAAAGACGACCTGTGGGGCAAAGAGCCAAGCGAGATGGTCGAATATATTTTCGAACGCGTCCTGACGAAATACGATGCGCGCGAAGAAGCAATCGGTCCGGAAATGGTCCGCGAGTTCGAGAAGGTCATCGCCCTTCGCTCCGTAGACAGCAAGTGGATGGACCATATCGACGCGATGGATCAGCTGCGTCAAGGGATTCATCTGCGGGCTTACGGCGGTACCGATCCGCTGCGCGAATATCAATTCGAAGGCTACGAGATGTTTAACGCGATGATCGCCAGCATCCAGGAAGAGGTTGCGACCTACATCATGAAGGCACAGGTCGAATCGAACCAGGAACGTCAAGCGGTTGTGGACGAGGACAAAATCTCCACCAGCGGCGAGCCGGCCGAGAAACGCCCGGTGAAGCGCGGCGATACCGTCGGACGCAACGACCTGTGTCCTTGCGGAAGCGGGAAGAAATATAAACACTGCCACGGCCAAAACGCTTAAAGGTCATGTCATCTTTTGATCACGAAGTAAATTCAAGAAGGGGATTCGACATCGAATCTTGAATTCAGCCGGGCCTTCCGTTGCTCACGTAGCCTCCAGCTACGCTGCGCTACTCAGTCCCTAGCTTCATCCAACCTTCTCGGTGCTCAAAACCTGACAAGTTAGCAAGTCATGGAATGAAGGAAGCAAGATTCAACGGGTGGCCTGGGAATCCCCGGGCCGCCCGTTTTTGCCCGTGGGGCAGCAAATAAGGAGAAAGAAAGGTGATTCAACGTATGATCGATGCGAACGTGAAACAAGACATGCGCGAAATCGCGAAGAAATTAACCAACCTTAGGGGGTCTCTTTGACTTAGATCTGAAGCAAGAGATGATCGCCAACTATGAGGAAAAAATGGCGGCGCCGGATTTCTGGGACGACAACGAGAAAGCCCAGGGGATCATCGCCGAGATGAACGCGGTGAAGTCCTCCGTGGACCAGTACACGGCACTGCAGAACGAATATGACGAGCTGGAAATGATGGCCGAGCTCGCCGAGGAGGAAGGCGACGAGTCCTTGGCCGGAGAGGTTGCCGATTCCGTCGCCTCGCTTGTGAAGAAGCTGGAGGAGTTCGAGCTTCAGCTGCTGCTCAACCAGCCGTACGACAAAATGAACGCGATTCTCGAACTGCATCCCGGCGCCGGCGGCACCGAGTCCCAGGACTGGGGCCAAATGCTGCTGCGGATGTACACCCGCTGGGCGGAGAAGCGCGGCTTCAAGGTCGAGACGCTGGACTATCTCCCGGGCGACGAAGCCGGGATCAAGAGCGTCACGCTATTGATCAAGGGCTACAACGCCTACGGCTACCTGAAGGCGGAGAAAGGCGTGCACCGGTTGGTGCGGATCTCGCCGTTCGACGCTTCCGGACGCCGGCATACGTCCTTCGTCTCCTGCGACGTCGTGCCGGAAATCAGCGATGACGTGGAGATCGAAGTCCGTACCGAGGATTTGAAAATCGATACGTACCGCGCCAGCGGTGCCGGCGGTCAGCACATCAATACGACCGATTCGGCGGTGCGGATCACCCACATCCCGACCGGGATCGTGGTGACGTGCCAGAACGAACGCTCGCAGATCAAGAACCGCGAACGGGCGATGACGATGCTCCGCTCCAAGCTGTATGAGCGCAAGATCGAGGAGCAGCAACGCGAGCTGGACGAAATCCGCGGAGAGCAATCGGATATCGCCTGGGGCAGCCAGATCCGCTCGTACGTGTTCCACCCGTACAGCATGGTGAAGGATCACCGGACTTCCGTGGAGACGGGCAACGTCGGCGCGGTGATGGACGGGGATCTGGACGCCTTTATCGACGGGTATCTGCGCAGCCAGATTAAGACGGAGAGCTGATCGGCGGGAGCGCCTGGCGCATCCCGCCTGACCGAGCCTTTGTTCATATAACCCACCTTGGCCACGCTTGGTACGGGTGGGTTTTTCTTTTTTACATATTGAAATGCAAATAAGGAGGGGCAGGAATGCCGCCGAAGGTCCGCAAACGCAGATTCCAAGATTATATCCCGGTCACCGGGCCGGTTCGCCACACCCTGGACACGGTCATGATTATTATAGGTTCGTTGATCACCGCTTTGGCGTTCAACTTGTTTCTGGTTCCCAGCAATATCGCTTCGGGCGGAGTGTCGGGGATCTCGATTATCGTCCAGTCGCTAATCGGGATCGAGCCGGCTTACACCCAATGGGCCCTAAATATTCCGCTGTTTATCGCAGGTTACCTGCTGCTTGGACGCGATTATTCCATCCGTTCGCTGCTCGGCACCGTGGTGCTGCCGTTCTTCGTCTTCTTGACGCGGGACATGCCCGTCCCAACGACGGACCCGCTGTTGGCTTCCTTATATGGAGGCATCGGCGTAGGGGTTGGGTTGGGCATCGTGTTTCGGGGCCGGGGCTCAACCGGGGGATTGTCCAACTTGGCGCAAATTATCCAGAAATACAGCGGCCTGAGCCTCTCCGTCTGTGTGGTCATGATGGACGGGATCGTGATTGCATTGGCAGGGTTTTTGCTGTCCCCGGAAAAAGCGCTGTACGCCTTGATCGGCTTATACATCACCGGCAAGATCATCGATGCCATCGAGCTTGGCTTCAATTATACGAAGGTGGCTTACATTATTGCCGAGCGGACGGAGGAGATCTCGCAGGCGGTGCTCCATCACCTGGATCGGGGGCTGACCAAGCTGGACGGCCGCGGCGGTTACACCGGCGATGCGCGGACCGTGCTGATGGTCGTCGTAGGGCAAAGCGAAGTGACGCGGCTGAAGACGTTGGTGCAAACGCTGGATCCGAACGCTTTTGTGATCATTACGAATGCGCATGAAGTATTAGGCGAAGGGTTCAAGAGAGTGCAGGGCGAGTAGTAGATGTGTTGGTGTGTCAGGGGACCCGAACGGAAGATATAACAAGTCATGCGGGTCGGTTACTCCCGGAACTGAGCGAACGGGATAATCGTGGTAAAAGCGTCCGCACAGCAAGCCCTGAGGCCTCATCTAAGGCCATACGAAATAAAAACGTCCGAAGAAATTCGGACGTTTTTTGTTACGGCTTTAGCCAGTTGAGCTCGCGAAGCGTGCGAAACAAAAAACCACCCGCTATGCGGGTGGAGGGATCTAGGGTTTGACCAACAAGACCATTCCAATAAAATTGAGATGTTCAGGCTCAATAATGAAAGGAATGGTCTTAGATGGCAAACAAGAGCTATAGTCTAGCTCACACGAAGTGGATGTGCAAATACCACATTGTGTTCACCCCGAAGTATAGACGGAAAGAGATCTACAATCAAGTGAGGAAAGACTTGATCGAGATCTTCAAGCGTTTATGTAAATACAAGGGAGTGGAGATCATTGAAGGTCACATGATGCCAGATCATGTACATATGCTGGTGGCAATACCTCCAAAAATCTCAGTATCATCATTCATGGGATATCTAAAGGGAAAGAGTTCCCTCATGATATTTGAGAAGCATGCCAGCCTGAAGTATAAATATGGCAATCGAAAATTTTGGGCAGAGGGGTACTACGTAAGCACGGTGGGCTTGAATGAAGCCACCGTCGCTAAATATATACGTGAGCAGGAAGCACATGACCAAGCCATTGATAAACTGAGTGTGAAAGAGTATGAAGATCCATTCAGCAGAAACGGTGGCAAGAAGAAGTAAACCAGTTTAACTGGTAAGTGAAGGTGACAAATTACACTGAGCCTGAACAATTTAGTTGTCAGGCTAGCGTCTTTAGGCGCAGTTTGGCAACAAGGGGTTATACCCCAAGAGCAAACCACCCGTTGGACGGGTGGTTATGATTAGAGCAAGCCGTCGTAAATGGTTTGCTCGTTTTTGCGCGGATATCGCTCGCCCCGTTCCCAGACCAACTCGAACGACTCGAACTGGTGGCCGGGCGGCACCTTCGGCCCCAAAACGCCGAACACCCGCTCCACGCTCCAAATTTGCGATTCATGGGCGGCTAGCGCCTGGCGTTTGGCTTCCCAGCGATCGCCGGCTGCCACGCGCAGCACGCTGGAATGATCCGAAGCATACGATCCGAATTGGTTATAATACAACTTCTGTACGGAAGGCGCTTGGCCGCCAAACACCACCTCGTTCACGGCATGATGGATCACGATATGGTCCGGATGTCCGGATAGGCCGTCCTCCGGGAACGTGACCACCACTTCAGCCTGATGGCGCTGCAAAAAGTCGGCGATTTTCTCCCGAAGCAATACCGGGTTCGCTTCCTTCAGCTTGCCGTCCGGCAATCCCAGCTGCTCCACGACGGAGATGCCCAGGATCTCGGCGGCTTTGTCCAATTCCTTGTCTCTGCGGGCGGCCAGCTGCTCGCGCGTCATCTCTCCCAAATGGCCGGTTTTGCCGGCGTCTCCCCGCGTGGCCGTCAACAGGACGGCGCGGCCCCCTTCATCGGCGATTTGCCGGATCAGATAAGAACAGCCAAACGTCTCATCATCGGGATGAGCGTATACGAATGCGATCGTTTTTCCGGTCGACATGTTGCATCTCCTCCTTTATCTGCGGTAGAAATGGACTCCTTCTAACTATACTCGATTCGGGGCCAGCAATAAAAGCCGGCTTTGGGAAGCCTGACATGCAAGGGGAAATTTTTTGCGAGAGTTATTGTATTTATATAAGTTCGGCCGTATAATAATACATATTTACAACGGAATATTGCATATTGTTGATTTCATAGGCTTATACATCGGGAGAGGAAAGCGAGGTAAGCATCGTGAACGGGGAGAAGATTAAAGTAGCCATCGTCGGTTCCACGGGATATGGGGGCGTGGAGCTGATTCGTTTTTTATGGGGACATCCGCAGGCCGAGATCGTTTCGGTCATTTCCGTCTCCAGCGCCGGAGAGCCTTTGACGGACGGATTCCCGCATTTGTCGGAGATTATCGTTCAGCCGCTGGACGGCTTGAATCCAGAGGACCTCGCGGCAAAGGTTGACGTCGTGTTCACGGCAACCCCGTCCGGGGTAAGCGCGAAGCTGGTGCCGCAGCTGCTCGAAGCCGGGCTCAAGGTCATCGACTTGTCCGGCGATTTTCGGATTAAAGACGGCCGTGAATACGAAGCTTGGTATAAGCATGAGGCTCCGGCGGCAGAGTGGCTTGAGCAGGCCGTGTACGGCTTAGCCGAAATCTACGGCGACGAAGTCAAAGGCAAGGAGCTCGTCTCCAACCCGGGCTGCTATCCGACCGCTACCCTGCTCGGCCTGATCCCGGCACTGAGCGCAGGCTGGATCGATCCGGCCAGCATCATCATCGACGCCAAGTCGGGCGTGTCCGGCGCGGGCCGGGGCATGAACCTGACGAACCATTACGCGGAAATCAATGAAAATATGAAAGTGTATAAAGTCAACAAGCATCAGCATATCCCCGAGATCGAGCAAACCCTGGGTCAAATCGCCGGCGAACCGGTGACGGTGACGTTTACGACGCACCTGGCACCGATGACACGGGGGATTATGTGCACGATGTACGCCCAACTTAAGGGCGCATATACGGAGGAAGATTTGGTCCAACTGTACCGCCAATATTACGAGGGGCGTCCGTTCGTCCGCATCCGGGATAACGGTAAATGGCCAGCCACCAAGGAAGTGTTCGGCTCCAACTACTGCGACATCGGTTTTGCGGCGGATACGAGGACGGGCCGGCTGACGATCGTGTCCGTCATTGATAACTTGGTCAAAGGCGCAGCCGGGCAAGCGATTCAGAACCTGAATCTGATGATGGGCTGGGAGGAGACGACCGGTTTGAAGCTGACGCCGGTTTACCCATAGGGTTTTATCTACTTACTTAGGTTGTGAAAGGAGCACGTCATGGGAGTGGTTACTTTATTTCGTACAGCGCCGGAGGGGAGCATTACTTCACCTAAGGGATTTCGGGCCGGCGGGCTGCATTGCGGTCTGAAAAAGACGACGCGCAACGATCTCGGCGCGATCCTCTGCGAGGTACCGGCGGTGGCCGCGGCCGTTTATACGACGAACGTATTCCAGGCCGCGCCGCTGAAAGTGACGCGCGAGAGCGTCGCGTCCAGCGGACGGCGGCTGCGGGCCGTCGTCGTGAACAGCGGCAACGCCAACGCGTGCACCGGCGCGCAAGGCGAAGCCGACGCGTACGCGATGCGCGCCGCGGCGGCGGAGGCGTTGGGGCTCGGCGAAGACGAAGTCGCCGTAGCCTCCACCGGCGTCATCGGCGAACTGCTGCCGATGGACCGCGTCCACGCCGGCATCGCAGGATTGCCGGCGGCTTTAGCGGCGAACGGCGAGGGGGCCGAGCAGTTCTGCCAGGCGATCCTGACCACGGACCTCGTGAAGAAAGAGGTATGCGTGAAGCTCGACGTCGACGGCCGCGAGGTGACGATTGCCGGGGCCGCCAAAGGCTCGGGCATGATCCATCCGAACATGGCCACGATGCTGGCGTTCGTCACGACCGACGCTGCCGTCGAGCCGCAGGCGCTGCAAGGCCTGCTCGGGCAAACGACCGACGTGACGTTTAACATGATCACCGTCGATGGCGATACGAGCACGAACGACATGCTGCTGGCGATGGCCAGCGGGTTGGCCGGCAACCGGGAGCTGTCGCCCGGGCACGCCGATTGGGATGCGTTCGCCGCGGCGTTCCGCCACGTGTGCGAGACGCTGGCCAAGGCGATCGCCCGCGACGGCGAAGGCGCAACGCGCCTTGTGGAAGTGACGGTCCGCGGCGCGGTGACCGACAACTCCGCCCGCGCGATCGCCAAGACCATCGTTGGCTCGAGCCTCGTCAAATCGGCGGTGTTTGGCGCCGACGCCAACTGGGGCCGCATCATCGCCGCGGTCGGCCGTGCCGGCGAGCCGGTCAACCCGGAAACGGTAGACATCAAGCTGGGCGATATCGTCGTGTTGGAAGGCTCGCGTCCGATTCGTTTCGATGAGGAAGAGGCGCTCGCCTATCTGAAAGGCGACACCGTGGCGATCTCCGTCGATTTGCATAACGGCAAAGGCGAAGCAACCGCCTGGGGATGCGATCTGACCTATGACTATGTCCGCATTAACGCTGCGTATCGAACCTAAAGACTTTATAAGATAAATCATTAACCAGATGAGATAAACTCCGACTCCGGAAAGGAGACCATAAGCAATGTTTGTGATGAAATGTGGCGGCAGCACGCTCGCGGAGCTGCCGGATTCTTTTTTTGCCGACCTGGTGCAGTTGCAGAAGGACGGGGTAAAACCGGTCATCGTGCACGGCGGCGGCCCGGCCATTTCGGATAATTTGGGCAAGCTGGGAATCGAGAGCAAGTTCGTCGGCGGGTTGCGCTATACGACGGAGGAGGTGCTGGACGTTGTGGAAATGGTGCTGGCGGGCAGCATCAACAAGATGATCGTGCGCCGCATCAACCAAAACGGCGGGAAAGCGTTAGGGTTGTCCGGCGTGGACGGCGGCCTGTTGCAGGCGAAGCCGGTTGTCAACAGCCAAGAGGTGGGGCTGGTTGGCGATGTAACGGACGTCAACGCGGATCTGATCGGCGGGGTGCTGGACCTCGGGTACATCCCGGTGATCGCTCCCGTCGGCATCGACGCGAACGGCGGGCAGCGTTATAACATCAACGCGGACACGGCCGCCGGTGCCGTCGCTTCCGCGCTGGGCGTTTCGCGAATGATCGTTGTGACCGATGTGCCGGGGATATTGAAAATGACCGGGACCGAAAAAAAAGTGCTGGATTCCATTACCGTGCAGCAAATTGAGGATATGATTTCGACCGGAGAAATCTACGGCGGCATGATTCCGAAGGTGCGCGCCGCAGTGGCTTGCATCAGCGGCAGCGTGAAGGAAGCCGTCATCGTAGGCGGCAGTGAGCCGGGCGTGCTCGGCAAGGTGTTGTCCGGCGAACGCATCGGCACTCGAATCGTACGGATGGCGTAGCGAATCGATTCGTACAGGGTTATATTAGTAATGAAGAAGATGGGAGTGGAAGAAACGATGGCGCAAAGCGATCTGAAAGAAGCAACAACGGTTCCGGCGACCGGAGCCGGCGCCGCTGCAGCCGCAGCGGAAGGGAACAGCCCAAGTGCGATATTCCCAAGCTATTCCCGATACCCGATTCAGTTGGTCAAAGGGAAGGGCAGCTGGTTATGGGACGACAAAGGCAACCGTTACCTCGATTTCATGAGCGGCCTCGCGGTTGTCAATCTGGGGCATGCTCCGGAGAAGGTGGCGGCCACGGTGAAGGCCCAATTGGATGAGCTATGGCATGTGAGCAACCTGTTCCACATTCCTCAGCAGGAAGCCGCGGCCCGGAAGCTGACGGAGATCAGCTGCGCGGACGTCGTTTTCTTCTGCAACAGCGGCGCCGAAGCGAACGAAGCGGCGATCAAGCTGGCGCGGCGCTACCACCAGAAGATCAAAGGGACGAACCGCTACGAGATCATTACGTTCGAGCAGTCCTTTCACGGCCGGACGCTGGCCACGCTGACCGCCACCGGCCAGCAGAAGGTGAAGGAGGGCTATCTGCCGCTCCCCGAGGGTTTCAAGACCGTGCCTCTGCATGACATCCCCGCGCTGAAAGCGGCGATCGGCCCGCAAACGGCGGCGGTCATGCTGGAGATGGTGCAAGCCGAAGGCGGCGTCTATCCGGTAGAGCCGGCGTTCGTGCAGGAGCTGGCCGAGCTGTGCAAGGCGCAGGGGCTGCTGTTGATCATCGACGAGGTGCAAACCGGCATGGGGCGCACGGGCAAATGGTTTGCGCATCAGCATTACGGTATCGAGCCGGATATTTTCACATCCGCCAAAGGAATTGCCAGCGGCTTGCCGGCTGGCGCGATGCTGGCCAAGGAATATTTGCGCGAAGCTTTTTCTCCGGGCAGCCACGCTTCTACGTTCGGCGGCAACCCGGTCGTGACGTCGGCGATCATCGCGACGCTCGAGACGATGCAGGAGGAGCGCATTCCGGAGCATGCCGCGGAGATGGGCGATTACTTAGTAAGCCTCCTGAAGGAGACGTTCAAAGAAGAGCCGTTCGTCAAAGAAGTACGCGGCAAAGGCCTATTGATCGGCATCGAATGCGCCGGCCCGGTTGGCGACATTGTTTTACTCGGCCAGAAACACGGACTGCTGTTCGTCACCGCCGGTCCTGTGGTGATCCGCCTGCTGCCGAACCTCAAGGTGTCGAAGGAGGAGATCGACCAGGCCGTGGCGATTTTGGCCAAGGTCGTCGCCGCCCATACTTCCAAGGAGGGAAACTGAACCCATGACTTTGCTGGAACCATCGAAACGCAGCAGCATGAACTTAAGCGGCCGCGATTTTATTGAACTGACTGACTATACGACGGAAGAAATTCATTATTTGATCGATTTGGCCATTGAGCTGAAGCGCAAGCAGAAGAACGGCGAGGAATACCAGCCTCTGAAGGGGAAAACCGTCGGCCTGATTTTCGAAAAATCGTCGACGCGGACGCGGGTGTCTTTTGAAGTGGGGACGTACCAGCTCGGGGGCCACGCGCTTTTTCTCAGCAAAAACGACATCCAGCTCGGACGCGGCGAAACGATCGCCGATACGGCGGGGGTCATGTCGCGCTATCTCGACGGCATCATGATCCGGACCTTCGGACACGATAAAGTGGTCGATTTGGCCCGGTATGCGACCGTGCCGGTCATCAACGGATTAAGCGATTTGGCCCATCCGTGCCAGGTGCTGGCCGACTACCAGACGCTATTCGAGCATAAAGGCACGCTTAAGGGCCTCAAGCTGGCTTACATCGGCGACGGTAACAATATGGCGCACTCGCTGATGATCGGCGGGGCGAAGCTCGGCGTGCACGTGTCGGTCGCCAGCCCGGAAGGGTATGAGCCGGACCCGCAAATCGTGGCGGACGCGCAGGAAATCGCCAAAGCGACGGGCGCGGTCATCGAGGTGGTTCGCGATCCGAAGGCGGCGGTTCAAAACGCTGACGCGATTTACACCGACGTGTGGGCGAGCATGGGCTTCGAGGCCGAGCAGAAGGCCCGCGAAGCGGCCTTTCGCGATTACCAGGTCGACGAGCAGTTGGCGCGGCACGCGAAGCCGAATTATGTCTTTATGCACTGCCTGCCGGCCCACCGGGGCGAGGAAGTGAGCGAAGGCGTGATCGACGGGGAGCATTCGATTATTTTTGATCAGGCAGAGAACCGGCTGCACGCGCAAAAAGCGCTGATGGCCGCATTGATGGGATAATTACTCGGGGAGGACTAGCAATCATGGCAAAGGAAAAAATCGTACTGGCGTACTCCGGGGGCTTGGATACGTCGGTGATCCTGAAGTGGTTAAAGGAAACGTACGATGCGGAAATCATCGCGTTTACGGCCGACATCGGCCAGAAGGAGGAGCTGGACGGGCTCGAAGCGAAGGCGCTCGCGACCGGGGCTTCCAAAGTATACATCGACGACTTGCGCGACGAATTCGCCAAGGACTTCATTTACCCGATGTTCCAGTCGGGGGCTTTGTATGAAGGGCAATATCTGCTGGGCACCAGCATTGCCCGTCCGCTGATCGCCAAGCGGATGGTGGAGATCGCCCGCGCGGAAGGCGCGACGGCCATCGCCCACGGCGCGACCGGCAAAGGCAACGACCAGGTGCGCTTCGAGCTGGCAGCGGCGGCGTTGGCGCCGGAGATCCGCGTGATCGCCCCTTGGCGGCTCAGCGAGTTCCGCGACCGGTTCCCGGGACGGGCGGAGATGATCGCGTATGCGGAAGCCAACGGCATTCCGGTTACGGCCTCGGCGGCGAAGCCGTATTCGATGGACCGCAACCTGCTGCATATCAGCTATGAAAGCGGCGTGCTGGAGGATCCGTGGTTCGACGCGTCCGCGCCGGAGAACAAAGACATGTTCCTCCTCAGCGCTTCGCCGGAGGATGCGCCGGATCAGCCGGAGTACCTGGAGCTGGAGTTCGAGCAGGGGAACTGCGTGGCGCTGAACGGCGAACGGTTGAATCCGCTCGCGGTGATGGAGAAGCTGAACGAGCTGGGCGGCAAACACGGCATCGGCCGCGTCGACATGGTCGAAAATCGTTTCGTCGGCATGAAGAGCCGCGGAGTTTACGAGACGCCGGGCGGGACGATCCTGTTCACGGCCCACCGCAAAATGGAGTCGCTGACGATGGACCGCGAGGTCATGAACCTGCGCGACAGCCTGATCACCCGTTACAGCACGCTCGTGTACAACGGCTTTTGGTTTGCTCCGGAACGCCTCGCGCTGCAAGCGCTGGTGACGGAAAGCCAGAAGAACGTAACGGGCACGGTGCGCGTGAAGCTGTACAAAGGCAACATCATCGCCGCCGGCGTGAAAAGCCCGGTCAGCCTGTACAACCCGGACATCGCCACGATGGAGGCCGATCCGACGCAGGCGTACGACCAAGGCGACGCCACAGGCTTCATCCATCTGAACGCGCTGCGGTTGAAAGTCGGCACGGGTGTGGCACAGAATAGCGGCAAGTAAGCGAAAGCGGGTTTCGAATTTCGAGTTTCTAAATCTATTCGAAAAATCGAATACAATTCGCCGATTTCCGGCGATTCGACTCCAATATGTATGAAATTTCATATAGAATGGTGCATTTTGTGGGGCTTAAGCGGGAATCTGTATGATTTTTCGAATAGAATCTGCAAATATAGACGTTTACGAGGAAATGTACTCGAAAAATCGAATATATTTCTTCGGGTTGATGCCTAACAAGCAAGTTTTGAGTTAAGGAGTGGGTCAGGTGAGCAAGCTGTGGGGTGGCCGCTTTACGAAGCAGACCAACCGTTTAGTCGAGGAATATACCGCCTCCATCGGGTTTGACAAAGCGCTGGCGGAGGAGGATGTGCAGGGAAGCCTGGCGCATGTCACCATGTTGGGCAAATGCGGCATCTTGCCGGAAGAGGACGTCGAGAAGATCAAGGAAGGCTTGCATCAGGTCCTGCTTAAAATCCGCCGCGGCGAGTTGGAATATTCCGTGTCGGACGAAGACATCCATATGAACATCGAGAAGCAGCTGATCGACGAGGTCGGTTCGGTCGGCGGGAAGCTGCACACCGGGCGCAGCCGCAACGACCAGGTGGCCACGGACATGCACCTCTACTTGCGCAAGCGGGTGGTGGAATTCGTCGGCTTGCTGCAGGAACTGCAAGAGGCGCTATTGGGACAAGCCAAAGCGAATTTGGACACGATCGTGCCGGGGTACACCCATCTGCAGCGGGCGCAGCCGATCCTGTTCGCCCATCATCTGCTGGCGTACGTGTCCATGTTCCAGCGCGACATCGAGCGCCTGCAGGACAGCTACAAGCGGATCAATGTGCTGCCGCTGGGCGCCGGAGCGCTGGCCGGGACAACGTTCCCGATCGATCGCCATTTCGTGGCCGAGCAGCTGCATTTTGACGGCGTGTATGAGAACAGTTTGGATGCGGTCAGCGACCGTGACTTTATCGTTGAGTTTTTGGCCGACGCCTCCATTCTGATGATGCATCTCTCTCGCCTCAGCGAGGAGCTGGTCTTGTGGAGCAGCACGGAGTTCCGCTTCATCGAGCTGGACGACGCGTTCTGCACCGGCAGCAGCATCATGCCGCAGAAGAAAAACCCCGACGTACCGGAGCTGGTCCGCGGCAAGACGGGCCGCGTTTACGGCAACCTGATGGGTCTCCTGACCGTGCTGAAGTCGCTGCCGCTGGCGTACAACAAGGACATGCAGGAAGACAAGGAAGGCATGTTCGATACGGTTGCCACACTGCAGGGCGCATTGCAGCTCTTTGCGCCGATGATCGCTACGATGAAGGTGAACAAGGAGCGGATGCGCGAGGCGGTCAACCAGGACTTCTCCAACGCGACCGACATCGCCGACTTCCTGGCGAACAAAGGCCTGCCGTTCCGCCAGGCGCATGAGGTTATCGGCAAAACCGTACTGTACTGCATCCAGAACGGCAAGTACTTGCTGGATCTGTCGCTGGAGGAATTCAAGCAGTTTTCGCCTTTGTTTGACGACAGTATTTACGACGTGCTGCAGCCGGAGAGTGTCGTGAATGCCCGGAACGTCTACGGCGGGACGGCAACCGCGCAGGTGGCGGCGGCGATCGAACGCGCGGAGAACAAGCTGGAAGCAAGCCGCGAGTGGACCCAAGCGTACGCTGAAAAAAGCAAATAACCGGCAAGCCCCGGCCGGGGTATCGCTGCCAGGAGAAACAGCCTTCGTCATTTCGACGAACGGCTGTTTTTTTATCCAATGGAAGTTACAATTTCATAATATTTTCAGAAAATACTTAAAAAAAGGTCGTAAAATGTCGAAATATAGTTATATCATTCCTTGATATTTTTTGAAAATCGGCATTTTCGAGAATGTACATGAAAGAACGGCAGTTCCGCTGCGTAGCTGTATTGCGGACAGGTTAAGCAACGATACTCGTAATGCACACAAAAGGGGAGAGAATGATGAAAACTTTTTTTGCCCGCCTAAGACGCCTGCTGGAGATTCGCACGCTGCGCAACCGGATGCTTTTGATCTTTGCCGTCATGCTGATCATTCCGAGCATGCTCATCGGTTACTTCAGCTTTCAAAGCGCTGGCGGACAACTGCACGCCAAAATGGATGAAAGCACGGAATCGAGCATTAACTTACTCAACGAAACATTAAACAAGATCGTAGAGGCGGAGGTTCGCAACGTCGAACAATTGGTGATGCAGATCGATTCGGCGCAGGTGGATGCCAAATCGCCGGAAGTGAGGAACCTGATCGAGCTATTTATGGAGAAGCACCCCGAATTAGAGATTTTGACCGTCGGCAATGAGAACGGGGCCTGGATGAAAGCCCCCGATCCGGGACAGCAGGATTACGATCCCCGGACTAGGGATTGGTACAAGGCTGCGCTCGAGCAGCCGGACCAAACGGTGATTATCGATCCATTCAAATCGAGCACAACCGGCCACTATAACTTATTCATTAGCCGTGCGCTAAAGGACGGCGGAGGGGCCATCACGGTATCCCTCGATATGGCTAATCTGAATGAAATCGTTCAGGAAGTGCGCCTGGGGAGCACCGGATATGTCTATCTGATTGACCGGACCAACAAATTCGTCGCCCACCCGACTATTGAAGCCGGAGAGGAAGCGAAAGGGGATTTTCTTCCCAAAATGCAGGCGGAAGATTCGGGATTCCTGCAATACGAGAACCCGGAAACGGGGATTGAGCAGAGCGCTTACTTTACGACGAACAAGCTGACGGGCTTTAAGGTCGTTGGCGTGTTGAACATCAAGGAATTCCGCGACGCTTCCATGCCGATTTTCTGGACGGCCCTGATCGTATTGGGCGTTACCTTGTTAGTTGCCGGCGTCCTGCTGTTTTTCGTGATCCGCAGCATCACGCATCCGATCGAGCAATTGAACCGTTCGGCCAAACGGGTCAGCGAAGGGTACTTGAATGAAGACGTGGCCACGAAACGCAAGGATGAGATCGGTCAGCTGGCCGCGAACTATAACGGGATGCTGGCATCCCTGCGGCATATGGTGCAGGAAATGGCGGAAACGGCGAGCCAGCTGGCCGCCTCCAGCGAGGAGCTGACCGCGGGAACGGAACAGAATGCCAAGGCCGTGGAATACGTCGCCGAGCTCGTCCAAGATGCCTCCGACCATGCGGAGAAGCAAGCCTCCGCTTCAGCGGAAAGCGCCAAAACGATGGATGAAATGTCCCATGGCATCCGGAAGATCGCTGAAGCCTCCGGCACTATCGTCGAGTCCTCCATGCAGACGGTGGCGGATGTCCGGGAGGGAAGCGAGAAAGTAAACCTCGTTGGGATGCAGATGGAGGAGATCCGCCGTTCCACGTTGGAATCGGTGGAGCTCATGCAGCAAATGAACGAGCTCAGCGGGCAGGTTGCCGGGATGAGCAGCGCGATCACGGAGATCGCCAATCAAACCAACCTGCTGGCCCTGAATGCGGCGATCGAAGCGGCACGTGCCGGTGAAGAGGGACGCGGCTTCGCGGTTGTCGCCGGAGAAGTGCGCAAACTCGCGGAGCAGTCGGGAGGCACGGCGGAAATGATCCGTCAGCATATCGGGCAAATGACCGAATTGACGGGTAAAGCATTCGAGATGATGAATCAGAAGGTCAATGCCAATGTCGAGCGAGGGATGTCCGTTACCGAGGAAGCGCAAACGGCCTTCCAAGCGATCGAACGATCGACGCAGCAGATTTCGGAACAAATCCACGAGGTGTCTGCCATTACCGAGCAAATGTCGGCGAGTGCCGATGAAATTGCCGGCTCCGTCGAACAGATCGCGTCGACCTCAGCCAGCAGCATGGAGAGCTTCCAAGGGGTGACGGCCGCGACCGAAGAGCAACTGGCGTCCATGGAGGAGATCTCCTCGGCCTCGGAAGGATTAGCGCGAATGGCAGCGGATATGCATGCACAGATCGACCGGTTTAAGCTATAAGAGAAATTGAACAAGTCAGAGCCCCTTGAGCCGGAATCATTGGCGGAGGGGGCTTTTTCGTTGCCTCAATTCCTCCCTGGGCCGGGCGCATAAATCCGCCCCGAGACGGATGGAGGCGGCGGGGAAGTCGATTAAGATGAATAGCAGCAACGGTCTTGCTCTGGATCCGCTCACGCCCGCTTTACAACGTAACAATGTTATGTTACGCTTTTGAAGCGAGAAAGGAGCATGACAATGAGTGAGGAATTGATCTCCAAGAAGGAATTGCTTGACCTAACGGGCATTTCGTATGGGCAGTTATACCGCTGGAAGCGCAAAAACCTGATCCCGGAGCAATGGTTCATCCGCAAGTCGTCTTTTACGGGGCAGGAAACGTTTTTTCCCAGGGAGAAGATCCTGCAGCGTATCGATCGGATTCTGGGCATGAAGGACGATTTATCGCTGGATGCATTGGCGGACGTCTTCTCGCCCAACCCGGGGGATATGCGTTTGACCGCAGGCGAACTGTTAGAGCGAAACATTGTTACGTCAACGTCTTTGAACTTATATATCGAGACAACGGGAGCGGGGACGACGGAGGGAAGGCTGCAATTTGGCTTCGATCGGATTTTGACCGTTTACGTGCTCGACAAGCTGCTGCAAAGCGGGGATATATCGTTGGAGGAAGGGCGGTTACTCGTTCAGGCCCTGGAGGAATATTTACCGGGCTTGGCCGGTCAGGAATGCGGCGTGCATCTCACCCGTAAAATGGGGGTGGCCGCTTTTATCCTGGTACCGGGGGATGTCGAAATCTATGTGGACCGCAGCGTCAGGACGGTGGCACGTCTATCGCTGGCGCGCTGCACGGAAGAACTGAAACTTTTGGTGAGCGGGAGTGAAGGGTAATGGCGGAACGGAGCACGAAGGATTTGAAAATCAACGGCGTGGGTCAGGCGTCGGGCGGCGCATATCGAAAAATACAGACAGAAGGCATCGCCACGCTGAACGGAGATATTGCCTGTGAGGCGCTGGGGGCTAACGGAACGCTGAAAATCAAGGGGACCATCGACGCGGGCGAGTTCCGCCTGAATGGCACCGGTTCATCGGATGGGGCGCTGCAGGGGGGAAGGTTCGAGCTGGACGGGATGTTTAAAGTCAGTGGAAACGTACGGTTCTCCTCGCTCCACGTCCGGGGGATTCTTAAGTCCGGAGGTTCCGTCACCGGGGAGATAGCCAAGGTGGATGGCGCCTTGAAGCTGGAAGGAAGCGCCGAGTTTGAGGAAGCGGAGATTTACGGTCAGCTTCGGGTTGGCGGCATGCTGAATGCCGGAAAGTTGACGATCGACCTGGAGGGACCCAGCCATGCCAAGGAAATCGGAGGAGAGCATATCGTCGTCCGGCAGCGCAAAGCCAAACGGCTGCTAGACTACCTGTCCCCGATCCGGGTTTCCCGGTTAACGGCAGGCGTGATCGAAGGGGACGACGTTCTGCTGGAAAGCACGAAAGCAGACGTGGTGCGGGGCAAATCGGTCGTGATCGGACCGGGCTGCGAAATTGGCCGCGTGGAATACAAGGAGCGTTATGAGGTTTCGCCGCAGGCTTCGGTCGGGCGCGCGGAGCAGAAATAAACCGACTTATCGAATGGAGGGATTGGGATGGCCGCACAAATCACGGACGACCGCAGCGCGGATTTGAAAATCGTCGGTAACGGGACGTCAAACGGCGGGTCTTATAATAAGGTGAAAATCGTCGGTGAGGGCGAAATCAACGGGGACGTGGATTGCCGCACCCTGACCTGTACGGGAACGCTGGAGGTCGACGGCGGTTTACGAACCGGGATCATGAAGGCCACGGGCACCATTGCGGTGACCGGCTCCCTGAGCGGCCAGGAGCTGAACTTGACCGGCAATCTGAGCGTACGGGGCGGCCTGCAAGCCGGCAAAGCCCGGCTCAACGGGGAGATCCGCATCGACGGCGGCATCTTCGGGGAGGACATCGGCCTGTACGGAAGGTGCGAATGGTCAGGCGAATGCCAAACCGAGCGTTTGCGTGTCAAAGGGTCGGTGCAAACCCAAAGTACGATTAACGCGGAGCGGGTGGAGCTCGCGATGTTCGGCCGCAGCCAAGCCGGCGAAATCGTCGGCGGGCAAATCCGCATCGCCCCGCATCCGACATGGAAATGGGTATCGCTGTTTAATTCCTGGGGCACGCCGGGGTTACAGGCGAACCTCATCGAAGGCGACGTCATTCGCTTGGAAAATACCGTAGCCGATGTCGTGCGCGGCGGGGACGTTTCGATTGGTCCCGGCTGCCGGATCCGGCTCGTGGAATATACAAAACATTATCATCAGGACCCGCACGCGGAAGTGGGGGAACACCTGAATGTCTGGAGGAACGAGGAATGAGCGTGCAACAAAACAGCCGTCTGGGCTTCGTGGTCGCCGGCCTGCTGCTCGGCATCTTAATGGCCGCGATGGACAACACGATCGTGTCCACGGCTATGGCTACTATCGTATCCGAGCTGGGCGGCCTGGATAAATACGTCTGGGTGACCTCGGCCTATATGGTCGCCGAAATGGCGGCGATGCCGATCTTCGGCAAGCTGTCCGACATGTACGGACGCAAACGGTTTTTTGTCTTCGGCATCGCTATGTTTTTGCTGGGGTCCGTGCTTTGCGGCACGGCCGACACCATCGTGCAGCTCAGCATCTACCGCGCGATTCAGGGGATCGGGGGCGGCGCGCTGATGCCGATCGCTTTTGCCATCGTGTTTGACGTGTTCCCGGTGGAAAAACGCGGCGCCATGGGCGGTTTGTTCGGCGCGGTATTTGGAATCTCCAGCCTTGCCGGCCCGTTGCTCGGCGCTTTTATCACCGACCATCTGAACTGGCGCTGGAATTTCTACATCAATATCCCGCTTGGTCTCCTCGCGTTGTTCTTGATCTTGGCCTTTTACCGGGAATCGGCCGTCCATGCCAAACAGCGCATCGATTGGTGGGGGGCATTGACCTTGATCGGTTCGGTCGTCGCCCTAATGTTTGCGCTGGAGCTGGGCGGACAGCTATACGCTTGGGACTCCGGGGAAATACTTGGACTGTTCGCGGCCTTTGCGGTGTTGTTCACCACATTCCTGCTGGTCGAACGTAAAGCGGAGGAGCCGATCATTTCCTTCGGGATGTTCCGCAAGCGTCTGTTTGCCAGCAGCAACCTGGCCGGGTTGTTTTACGGCGCCGCGTTTATCTCCGCGTCGATCTATATTCCTTTGTTCGTGCAAGGGGTAACGGGCGGAACGGCGACCAATTCCGGCTTGATTCTCCTGCCGATGACGCTGAGCTCCGTGGTTGCTTCTCAAGTCGGGGGCTTCCTCGTGCAGCGTACCAGCTTCCGTAACGTGATGGTGTTGTCGGCCGTCATCTTTATGGCAGGGATCGCTTTGCTGGCGACGATTACGCCGGACACGACCAAAACCCTTCTATCGATCTATATGGCAATCGCGGGATTCGGCGTCGGGTTCTCCTTCTCCGTGCTGGGGATGTCGGCGATTCAGGACTTCGGTCCTTCGCAGCGGGGCGCCGCCAGCTCGACGATGTCGTTCATTCGCTCGCTCGGGATGACGGTGGGGATTACCGTGTTCGGGATCGTGCAGCGGAACCTGTTTGCGAACCGGTTAAGCGAATCGCTGTCCGGCATGGGAGGCGGGGCGGAAGGACTGCCATCCATGGACGATCCGCGAACGCTGCTCGCCTCCGAAGCGCGCAAGGCGATTCCGGCTCCGGTTCTGGAACAGATCGTGGGCGGCCTCTCGAAGTCGATCACGACGATGTTTTGGTGGACGCTCGTGCCGGCTGCGCTGGCCTTGATCACGGTGTGCTTTATGGGGAACGCCAAAATGATGGGACACGGTCCGGGGGCCGTCAACCTTCAGGAAGGCAAACCGGCGGCCACTAAGTGATTTTTTCCGGGGAGAAGGTAATAAAAGAAACATTTGACATCGCTCCATGAAATATGGATAATCTATAGTTCATCCTAGCAAGTTATGAGGTAATGAGGTGTTGATATGAATAGGAATGATTCACAGGCTTTGCCCGCTTCCGGGAGCTTGTTCCGGAACCGGTTCTACCAGACGATCCTGATCTCCAATCTGTTCTTGCAGATCGGGATTTGGGTCCGCAACTTTGCGATTCTGATGTTCGTAACGGACCAAACCAACAACGATCCGCTGGCTATCTCGCTGATTTCGGTCGTGGAGTTTGCGCCGATCTTCGTGTTCTCCTTCATCGGCGGGGCATTCGCCGACCGGTGGAAGCCGAAGCGGACGATGATTTGGTGCGACTTCCTTTCCGCCGTTTCGGTGTTCGCCGTGCTGCTGACTTTGTTGTACGGTTCGTGGGAAGCGGTCTATTTCGCGACCTTTATCTCGGCGATTCTGTCGCAGTTCTCGCAACCATCGGTTATGAAGCTGTTCAAGCAACATGTTCATCCGGAGAAGGTACAGCAGGGGATGGCGTTGTTCCAATCGCTGGTGGCCATCTTTATGGTCATCGGTCCGTCCTTGGGGATTTTCTCGTACCACCAATTTGGGATCTATGTGTCGATCGGCGTCATGGGCGTGGCTTTCCTGATCTCCGCCGTCGTGCTGTTCCGGCTTCCGGCGGATGAGGAGCAAGAGACGAAACAGGAGCATGCCGGCAATATCCGCAAGGAATTGGCCGACGGCTTCCGTTATGTTTGGCATAGCCCGGTGTTGAAGGTGCTGGGCGCCACGTTTGCGATCGCCGGCTTCTCCGTCGGGATCATTCAGACGCTGGGTTTGTTCGTCGTGACCGAACGGTTAGGTCAGCCTAAAGAATTCCTGCAATTTTTGCTGGCGGTGAACGGTGTAGCGATGTTGATTGGCGGCGGTGCAATTATGGGCTTGGCCAAAAAAGTTCCCCCCCAAGTCCTGCTTGCCTTCGGGATGGCGATTAGCGCCGTCTGTATCGTGGGCATGGGGTTGTCAACCAGCGTACCGCTGACCTTGGTTCTGCAGTTCCTGAACGGATTAACGTTCCCTTGCATTCAGATCGGGATCAATACGATGATCTTGCAATGGACGGAGCAATCCTATGTGGGCCGCGTCAACGGCGTACTCAGCCCGATGTTCATGGGCATGATGGTCATCATGATGTCGTTGTCCGGCGTGCTGAAAACGATCTTCCCGCTCGTCGGCATTTACGCCGTATCCGGCATCATCATGCTGCTGGGCGCGATGATTCTGGTTCCGATCTTCAAGCATAAGCCGACGCTGCAGCAACAGCCGCAGCTGGGCGAACAGCCAACAAGCTAAGGTTTTATCGTTAAAAAAGCTGTCCCGCGGGTTCTGTGAAGGATCCTTGGGGCAGCTTTTTTGCGTAAGAGTGCTTGGCGTTGAGGTGCGGGTATGGAATGTTGCAGAAGGTGCAACATTTCGGAGCTGCGGCGGAGCATCGGTCCGTCACCGAGTCTACCGCGCGTCGACAAATCCTTTGCGGCCAGCGGCGTAGCCGAACAGGGCGGTTAATACAGAGACCCCGGTGATCACGGCGAGCGGGGTGTCCCAACTGCCGCTGAGGTCGTGGAGATAGCCGAACAGTGTCGGCCCGAACGCGGCGAGCACGTAACCGACCGATTGCGCCATGCCGGACAGGGCGTTGGCCTGTTCCGTCGTTCGCGAGCGCAGCGAGAAGAAGACGATCGCTAAGCCGAAGGTCGAACCGGAGCCGACCCCGAGCAAGAGGATGAAGAGGGCGGCCAACGAGACCGGTCCGGCCCAGATGCCGCCGAAGCCGATGACGCATAAGGCAGCGGTGGCGGCGGTCAGCCATTTCTGGCTGTCGGACCGCGCCGCGAGCAGCGGCATCAGGAACGAGCCGGCCATGCTGATCAGCTGCATGAGCGACAGCATCCAGCCGGCCTGTTCCGCGCTCATCCCGCGTTCCTGCAGGATGTCCGGCAGCCACGAAATGCTAATGTAAAACAGGATCGATTGGAAGCCCATAAAGATCGTCACCAGCCAAGCGACGCGGGAGCGCCAAATGCCGCGGGACGGGCGATTCGCCTCGCCTTGGCCGGGTTGGCGGCCGGTTGGGGCGGCGGGTGCCGCCGCCGTTAGGCTGCTAGAGCGGTTAGTGGCGGTCGCGTCCAGGTCTTTGCTGCCGGAGTCGGCGGTACACCGCGAAAGCAGCGGCAGCCAGACGAGGGTGCCGATGGCCGTCAACACTGCCCAGATGGTCAATGCGCCGCGCCACCCCAGCGGCCCTTGAGACAGCGGAACGCTGATCCCGGAGGAGATCGCGGCCCAGAACGTCAGGCAGGTGGTGAACAGGCTGGTCATCAGCCCGACTTGCTGCGGAAAGTCGCGTTTGATCAGCCCGGGCAGCAGCACATTGCAGACGGCGATGCCGATGCCGATCAGCGCGGTGCCGGCAAAGAGGGCGGCTACCGACGGCAGCGCGCGGACGAGGATGCCTCCTGTCATCAGGAGCATGCTGCAGAACAACGTCCGCTCCATGCCGAGCCTTGTGGACAAGCCTGGCGCAGCCAACGCGAACACTGCGAAGGCGATCAGCGGCAGCGTCGTCAGCATGCCCGACATCGTGTGCGACAGGCCTGTAGACGCCTCGATTTCGCCGATGATGGCGCCTACCCCGGTGATGGGCGACCGCAAGGCGGCGGCGGTCAGGAGAACCGCGGTGACCAACAGCCAGACGGAGGCGCCGCGGGTAGTGTTCAAGGCAGGGGCGATCGATTTATTCATGGGTGAGGAAGCCTCCTTATCATTGGACGATTCAATCCGGTAACCATGGCCGATTAGCCGAAATTAGCCGAAGCTTGTTACCATAGTTTGGAGATCCGGCGGATTATTTTATGCAGTGAATTTATAGCATACATTGCAGTGAGCGATGATCTCTCAGACGCAGTCCAGTATACTTCAAGTTTACATCGTGCGGCAACTTCGGGCGAGGCGTAGGGATCGGCTGGAATGTACCGGTTGTTAACCCTTGAGTGGGGGTAGGACAATTTCCCAGGCTTATGGTAGAATCATAAATAAATGAATATACGGGCCGTGAAGCACACGCCTTTTGTTGTCGGATGAAGAATGTCTAGTCCGTCAATGAAGGGCGTTTTATTTTTTCTAGTTCCAGTGGAGGAGGTTGATGGAATGGGGTTTCGAGAAACACATACGAAGTGGCTTAGTGATCATTTGGAACGTCGGCAAGGGGAGAGGGAACGAAGACTGAAGGAAGGGCACGGACACGCGGAGAAGGCCTTTGTCGAAAAAGTATGGTGGCCCGCCTTCGGACATTTTCGGGAGCTTCACCCCGAATATGAGGTGACCGATTTTAAAGACGGATTCCGCTATCTCGACTTTGCTTATCTTCGCTCCGGATTGCGGTTAGCGATCGAAATCGACGGATACGGCCCGCATCTGCGCAAAATCAGCCGCGATCGTTTCTCGGATCAATGTCGGCGGCAAAACGACTTGATCCTGGACGGCTGGAAGGTGCTGCGCTTTACCTATGATGACGTCAACGACAATCCGCGCTACTGCCAACAAACGTTGCAGCAGTTTATGGGGAGGTGGTTGGGAGAGGGGGAAAACATCGATGCGGTACATTTCATCGAAAGGGAAATTCTTCGCTTGTTTCTACGTGCCGACAAACCGATCACGCCTTCTGATGTTTCTCGTAGTTTAGGGATGAAGAATCAGACCGCCAGAAAGTGGCTCCACCACCTGGCGGACAAACAGTGGATTCAACCAGCGAGCGGGTCAGAACGTGTTCGAACCTACCTATTGGATGAACGAGGGAGGAAGATCGTCGGCTAATTAGGACAATAGAGTGATTTTTTGTCTCTATTTGAGTTGGAAAGACAATTTCCGGGGAAATAAAGTGATAAAATGTCGCTATTACCTTATCTAGCCCAAGATTTTGCTGAAAATCAGTGGAATAGCGTTATTTATTAATGCTATTTGGTGCAAATTTCGCGAGAACGACAAAATAGGGTGATATTTTACCGTTATCACGGGCGCGCGACAAGTGGATTAGGGGAGCAGCGCCACCCCCCCCCCCGAATCTCACCGAAAATTCGGACCCGTTACGCCATCCTCCAAAATTTGTTTGGGTGGACGCTCCGACGGCGCGCCCTCCGGGTGTCCGATCCTATTGCTATTGTTGGAGCTACCGCCACCTGATCCGTCGGCACCATTGCCTCCGCCACTCCCGCCACTAGCCGCGCCGCCCTTGGTATCGCGCACGGCGATCACCGTCGGTTGCGCCGGATACGTGTCCTTGGAAATCAGCGCGCGCTCGACCGTTCGGCCATCCACCTTCTTGATGCGATACGTTTCGACGACATACCCCTGCTTCCCGCGCACCAGCACCTGACGGCTCCCGGCAGGGAGCGAGACGTTCGCTACATATTTGTTTGGCGGAGGGAGGATCTCCGCCGTTCGGGATTCAAGCGAGTAGCTGACATTTTCCGGCATATCACCGAACAGTTTCACGGTGAGCTGGCGGTTTTTCACCTCGGCGCGGATGAGAAGATGGTGGCCGGAGGTGTTTTTGAAGCGAAAATTAATGTAGCCCTTGGCGAACGTGGCATCTTGTCCCTTGGGCAAGTAACTGACCGGCAGCGAGTGATTGCGACGCTCCACGATCGACAGCCCGGCACGGACCGCCGCATTGTAGAGCGTGCTCGACACCTGGCAAATGCCGCCGCCAACTCCGGGCACCAGCTTGCCCCCAAAAATAACGGGCGCCTCCTGGAAGCCAAACGTCTTCTCCGCATATTCGATCGCTTCGCTGTAATCGAAAATCTCCCCGGGAGCCAGCACCCTCCCGTCGATGCTGCGCGCCGCCGAGTCGACGTTATGCACACGCCCGGTTCCGCTCGTCCGCAGGCTCGTGGAAAATTGTACGATTTTGCGGCGGATGCCTTCTTTTTTGAGGAGATCCACGGTGATCTTGGGTTGTACAGTCTTCAGCGGCACGGTAAACCGCAAGGTTGGAAGCTGCTTCGATAACGGCAACGACAACGCCGCCGGTGTCGGGATCGGTTCATGCCATGAATTTTTCTCCAGCCGGCGCACTTCCTCTCCTAGCTGCTTCGGCACCGTCTCCAACAAGCGATCCCAGTCGATCCGCTGCACTGCAGTGCCCGGCAAGTAGCGAATCTGATCGTCGGCCGTAATCGTCCGCACGGCGTTGACCGGGGAGCCAAACAGGGATTTTTCCCATTCAGGAGTGAATACCGCCTGCAGCTTTCGTGGATCAAAGGTGATAGTGAGCATCCACTGTTTATCAAAATTCCTCCTAGCCTGCACCCGTTCCCATAATGTCCCTTCCCCCAGTCGACGTACCTCCTCCCGAAAATGCTCCGCATCAAACGTGACCCCGGCTTCTGTCCAGGTCATGGTTTTCACGTTGCCGTCCACCGTAAACACCACTTGCTTCCGGTTTAACGCGGCGATCTCCTGGTCGAGCAGTTGCAAGGCTTCGTCGCGGTGGCGCCGGCCCAGCTCCAATCCGGCCACGAGTGTACCCGGAGGCAAGGTGTCCTGCGAGACATATAAAGCTAATGCTCCCCAAAACGCCGTGCCGAGGAGCCCGACACAGAGGAGGAACGCTGCCAAATGTTTCTTTTTCATCGCCGTCTCCTTTATTGTGAAGACCTTATTTTTAATAGAAGAGAACCTTGTACAATCATATGTATGATCAAACTGCCGGAAACTTTCGGGTACTCAAGAGGTAACATCTTTGTTACAATAAAAATCGGACTTGAAGGAAATTACTCAGGTTTTAAAGGATTTGGCAGGAACGTGTCGAATGTAAAATAGGGCCATCTATAGAACCGGAATCATAGATTTAGGACGTGATCAAGTGATAGAAATGCAGGATGTCTGGAAGACGTATCCGAATGGAACCCACGCCCTCAGAGGCGTTTCGGTCAAAATCGACCGTAATGAATTCGTGTATTTGGTTGGTCCCTCCGGCGCAGGGAAATCAACGTTCATGAAACTAATTTACCGGGAGGAAGTGCCCACGAAAGGGCAGATTTCCGTCAACGGTTTTAACATTGGCAAACTCAAACCTCGCAAAATCCCCTATGTGCGCCGAAATATCGGGGTTATTTTCCAGGATTTTCGGCTGCTTCCGAAGCTGACGGCTTACGAGAACGTTGCCTTTGCTTTGGAGGTTATCGAAGCCCCCAAGAAGATCATCAAGAAACGCGTGACTGAAGTGCTCGACCTCGTCGGGCTGAAAAATAAAGCCAATCGCGATCCTTCCCAACTTTCCGGCGGTGAGCAGCAACGGGTGGCGATCGCCCGGGCGATCGTCAATAATCCGTCCGTCATCATTGCCGACGAACCCACGGGGAACCTCGATCCCGAGACCTCCTGGGGGATCATGCAGCTGCTGGATGAGATCAATTTCCGCGGCACCACCATCGTTATGGCTACCCACAACAAAGAGATCGTTAATACCATGCGCAAACGCGTCATCGCCATCGAACACGGCAACATCGTGCGAGACCAGCTGAGAGGGGAATACGGTTATGACTATTAGCACCTTCGTGCGGCATTTGCGGGAAGGCGCGAAAAGCGTGTTCCGCAACGGCTGGATGTCGGTAGCGTCCGTGACCTCGATCATCGTCTCGCTGCTGATCTTAGGCGTGTTCACCTTGCTTGTGCTGAACGTCAATTCGTTTGCCGATGAGGCGGACAGCCAGGTACAGATCAAGGCTTATTTGAACTCGGATGTGACCGAAGCCGTACGCGACCAGATTTATAACGAAATCGGATCGATGGAAGAGGTCAGCAAAGTCACGTTGATCCCCAAGGCCGAAGGCTTGAAGGATTTCCGGGAGAAGCTGGGCGAGGAAGGCAAGGACCTGCTGGAGGGATACGACGAGACCACAAACCCGATTCCCGACACGTTCGAGGTTCAGGTGATCGAGCCGACGACCGCGCCTTACGTGGCCAGCAAGATTACCGCGCTGAACGAGAAATACCAAGAGAAGCCGATCTATAAGGTCAATTACGGACAAGGCACGGTGGAAAAATTGTTCAAAATCACCCGGGCGATCCGCAATATCGGATTCGCTTTTGTGGCCGGCCTGGGTCTGATGGCGATGTTCCTCATATCCAATACAATCCGGGTGACGATCTTGGCCCGTCGCCGCGAGATCGGCATCATGAAGCTGGTCGGCGCGACGAACACCTTCATTCGCTGGCCGTTTTTCGTGGAAGGCGCGCTGATTGGCTTCATCGGTTCCGTCATTACCGTAGGCGTGTTGTTCTTCAGTTACAACCAGCTGGTGTCCTCGGTGAAAGCCGACGTTACGCTGGCCCTTCAGTTGGTTCCGTTAAGCGAGGTCGGCATGGAATTGGGCGGATTGCTCATCGGCTTGGGCCTTTTGATCGGGGTTTGGGGAAGCACGATGTCGATCCGGAAGTTTTTGAAGGTGTAGCAGAGCGTAGCTGGAAGCTACGTGAGCAACGGAGCGACCGGGTGAATTCAAGATTCGACGTCGAGATACTCCTTAGAAATAGCATCGCGATCAAAAGCCGAGCTAAGGAAAATTTGATGAGGTTAAAAATCCGGCTTTTCAGCGCCAAGAAGGTTGGATGAAGCTAGGGAGGGAGTAGCAGAGCGTAGCTGGAAGCTACGTGAGCAACGGAGCGACTGGGTGAATTCAAGATTCGACGTCGAGATACTCCTTAGAAATAGCATCGCGATCAAAAGCCGAGCTTAGGAAAATTTGATGAGGTTAAAAATCCGGCTTTTCAGCGCCAAGAAGGTTGGATGAAGCTAGGGAGGGAGTAGCGGAGCGTAGCTGGAAGCTACGTGAGCAACGGAGCGACTGGCTGAATTCAAGATTCGACGTCGAGATACTCCTTAGAAATAGCATCGCGATCAAAAGCCGAGCTTGAGAAAAATTAATGAGGTTAAAAATTCGGCTTTTCAGCGCCAAGAAGGTTGGATGAAGCTAGGGAGTGAGTAGCGGAGCGTAGCTGGAAGCTACGTGAGCAACGGAGCGACTGGCTGAATTCAAGATTCGACGTCGAGATACTCCTTAGAAATAGCATCGCGATCAAAAGCCGTATTTTTAACTACCTTATATGAAGGATGGGGAAACGAAGTTGAAGAAATGGGTAACCACGATCACCATTGTCGCAATAGCCGCTTTGATCTTCCAACCTACCGAAGGCTTCGCCAAAACGAAAACCATCAGCCAGATCGACAAAGAGCTGAAGCAGCTTCAGGAGCAGGCCAAGCAGGCCAAACGGCAACAGGAGAAAGCCGCTAACCAGAAGCAGGAAGCACAGCATTACGTCAATAAGAACACCAATTACCTTAAACAATTGATGGGACAGATTGAGGTTGTTAGCAACGAGTTGACCCAGATTTCGATCAATATCGATAAAACCGAGCAGGACTTGCGCACGACCGCGGAAAAATTGGACGAGACCCAGGCACGGATCGAGGAGCGCTCCCATTTGCTTGATACCCGTGTCCGGTTGATGTATACGGATGGCGTCGTATCCTATTTGGACGTATTGCTTTCCTCCACCAGCTTTACCGACTTCCTGGAGCGGGCGGACTCCTTGCAGGCGATCGCCAACCAGGACCATGTCCTATTGGATGAGCATAAACGGGACAAGGAACTGATCGTGCAGCAGCAACAACAGCTGGAGCAGGATTATGCGAAAGTGAAGCAGCTGTATGCGGATGCTGAGGCTCGCAAAAGCGACTTGGAAGCCAAAGAGAACGAGAAACAGCAGCTGATCGCAAAATATAACGACGACATCGAGCAATCCGAGGACATCAGCGAGGAACAGGAAGCGCTCCTGATCGAGCTGGCAACGAAACGGGCGGCGTTGGAGCAAGAGAAGAACAAGCTGAAAGCCGCTCAAGTTTACAAGTATAAAAAGAGTTCCAACGGATCGGGCGGATTCAAAGGAAACGGCGGTTCGTTCGGGTTGCCGGTGGACGGCGCACGAGTCTCCTCCGGTTACGGTACGCGGATCCATCCGATTACCGGCGTGAAGAAGAAGCATACCGGGGTGGATTTTGCGGCCCCTCAAGGCACGGACATCCATGCAGCGGAAGACGGCGTGGTCATCGTCGCGGAATGGTGGAGCGGTTACGGCAATACGGTGATCATCGACCACGGCGACAACGTATGGACGCTCTACGGTCATATCCGCAACGGCGGGATTAAGGTGGAAAAAGGCCAGCAAGTCAAAAAAGGCGAAAAAATCGCCGAAGTGGGAAGCACCGGCAACTCAACGGGCCCGCACTGCCATTTCGAGGTCCGGATTAACGGGAACCCGGTAGACCCGATGCCGTATTTGTAATAAAATAGCTATAGTGTTCGAGCGAAAACGGATACCGCCCTTTGGGGCCGGGTCCGTTTTCCCCGTTTGAGGTTGTTCGCACCGAGAAGGTTGGGTGAAGCTAGAGACGGAGCAACGGAGCGTAGTCGTAGGCTACGTGAGCAGCTGAAATGTTTCCGTAGGAAACATGCTTCGGAAGCATCCGCTTTGGCTCGGCTGAATTCAAGATTCGACGTCGATTACGCTGCTTGAAAGTGCTTCGTACTAAGAAGCCGATTTTAAAACAACCTAGTTCGGATGAAAGTTTTCAAATGGGGTTTTTAGTACCGAGAAGGTTGGATGAAGCTAGAGACGGAGTAGCGGAGCGTAGTCGTAGGCTACGTGAGCAACGGAAGGCTCGGCTGAATTCAAGATTCGACGTCGATTAAGCTGCTTGAAAGTGCTTCGTACTAAGAAGCCGATTTGAAAACAACCTTTAATTGTAAATATTTCTCATGGGCGGGACATATACTATGGGACGTTCAAATTCGGACGGGCCGGGCAACATTCCCGGGCACGTTCATCATTCAGAGGCGGTGATCTAGGATGTATAAAGGTCGTACGGTAACCCTGCTCGTTATCGCAGCCATGCTGGTCAGCAGCTTGCTGACGTTAACGCTGACGGGGGAATGGAGCTTTGCCGGTACGGGACCGCTGCGCAGCGGAAATTTTGCCGACACGGCCGGCACCGGCTCAAAGCAAGACATCAAAAAAATCGAGACGGCGCTGCAGCTCGTCCAGAAAAACTACGTCGAAGACGTGGATACGAACAAATTGATTGATGGCGCGATTGATGGAATGATGAATGCGTTGGAGGATCCGTTTTCCTCCTATATGGCGCCCGATACGGCGCAGCAATTTTCGGAGCAGATCGAGGGTTCTTTTACCGGAATCGGGGCGGAAGTGTCCATGGAGAACGGCAATGTGGTCGTTGTCTCTCCGATCAAGGGCTCTCCTGCCGAAAAAGCCGGCATTCAGCCAAAGGATATCCTGTTGTCGGTGAACGGTGAATCGTTTGAAGGCCTAAGCCTAAACGAGGCGGTAGCCAAAATCCGCGGTCCTAAAGGCACGACGGCAAAAGTCAAAGTGAAACGGGCCGGATCCGCCAGCACGCTGGAATTTGAAATTGTCCGTGCGGACATCGCGCTGGAAACCGTGTATGCCGAGATGAAGGAAGGTAAAGTTGGGGTCATCGAGGTGACCGAGTTTTCCTTAAATACGGCCGATCGTTTCAAAAAAGAACTGGATGCCTTGGAGAAACAAGGCATGAAAGGTCTGGTCATCGACGTGCGCAACAATCCGGGCGGGGTGCTGGACGTGGTCGAGACGATGGCAGAGATGTTCGTGCCGAAGGGCAAAGCCATTGTTCAGATCGAAGATAAGTACAAACGCCGGCAGCAGTCGGTTTCCAAAGGAACCGGCAAATCCTATCCGATCGTCGTGGTCACGAATAAGGGCAGCGCGAGCGCCTCGGAGATCTTAGCCGGAGCTTTGCAGGAGTCTGCGGGGGCGAAGCTGGTAGGCGAAGCTACGTACGGCAAAGGCACGGTACAAACAAGCTTCAGCCAGGAGATGGGCGACGGCAGCCTGCTGAAAATCACCATTGCCAAATGGCTGACGCCAAACGGCGAATGGATTCATAAGAAGGGGATCAAGCCGGACATTGCGGTGTCCCAGCCGGACTATTTTACGGTAGCCCCGATCAATAAGGAAAAAACCTACAAGTACGATATGCTCGGCGAGGATATCAAAAGCGCCCAAACGATGCTGGACGGACTCGGATACGATCCGGGCCGGAAGGACGGTTACTTCGATAAAAATACCGAGAAGGCGCTGAAGAAGTTCCAGGTCGACCAGAAGCTTACGGCGAATGGCGTACTGGACGCGAAAACCGCCGAGGCCTTGGAGAACAGCGTGATCCAACACATCCGCGATCCGAAAAACGACGCGCAGTTAAATCGCGCGCTGGAGATCGTACGGAAGGAAATCGCCTCGTAGATGTCGAAACCCTTAGAGGGCTGAAATCCGGCCCTCTTTTTTTCTGATTGGCGGAAGTCTATAAGCTAACCATTCATCATTTTCATAGAGCAAGGTTTAACTTACACCGATAAAGGAGCGTGAGTACCTCTTGGATCTCATTCTGGAAGGATTGTGGAGTCTGGCGGAAGCAGGGGCGCAGCTATTGTTGCAGCCGTTCTACTATTTTTCGATCATCGTCGTCCTGCTGATTTATCGCAGGCAGGTGGTGCTGGAGCGCCGCCTGTTTCATGTTCGCCTGCACAGCTGGGGCTTGCAGACCTGGCGTACCGCTCTTGGCGGCTTGCTGGCGGGGCTGACGGTTTCCGTCGTCTTCGTATTCCTTGGAATGAATCTGACGATGGAGGGGATTCTCTGCCTTTGGGCGGTTACGTTGGTGCTGATGCTGTTCCGCATCCGCTATTTATGCTTGGCTTATGCCGTGGGCTTGCTTGGCGTGATCCAGTTCGGGTTGAACTTGTTCCCGGAATTTGCGGGCAGCGGCTTGCTGAGCGACATCGTGCGCATCGTCCGAGAATTGGACATTCCGGCGCTGCTCTGCCTGGTCGGGTTGCTGCATGTGGCCGAAGGCCTGCTGGTACGGTGGCAGGGGGCTTCTTTTGCCGGTCCGTTGTTTTTTGAAGGCAAACGGGGCAGGCTGATCGGCGGGTACCAAATGCAGGGCTTGTGGCCGGTACCGTTGTTCCTGCTTGTACCGGCGCAGACTGCCGGCGGGGTGTTGCCTTGGACGCCTTTGTTCGGCGGGGACGCATGGCAGGGCGGCTTCAGCCTGATGGCGCTGCCGATCGTGCTCGGGTTCTCGGAGATGACGATGGGGCTGCTGCCGAAGGAGAAAGCCCGGATCTCGTCGGGCCGGCTACTGGGCTACGGCGCGGTCATCACCGTGCTGGCATTGCTGACGGCCTGGTGGAGTCCACTCCTGCCGGTGGCCGCGCTCGCGGCGTTCGTGCTGCACGAAGCGCTGATCTGGCTGAGCCGCTACGAGGAGCAGCAGCGCAGCCCGCTGTTTGTCCATCCGCAGGGGGGACTGAAGGTGCTGGCCGTGCTGCCGGGCAGCCCGGCGGAAGAGCTCGGCATCCGGGCCGGCGAGTCGATCGTGAAGGTCAACGGGGTGCCGGTGCCCACCAAGGAGGATCTGCATGCGGCGCTGCGGATCAACCCGGCTTTTTGCAAGCTGGAGGTGCTGAATCTCGCGGGCGAGAGCAAATTCCTCCAGCGCGCCATCTACGCCGGCGATCACCACCAGCTCGGCGCGATCCTCGCGCCGGATGAGCTGGCGCCGGCGGCGGTAAGGCTGCAGCCGCTGTCGCTGCTGCAGCTGCTGCGCCCGCGCGTGAGCGCCCGCGCGGCGCGCGGCGCTCGGGGCGCCACGCCCGCGCCGCAGCGCGATGCGCGGGCGGGCGGCGGTGCGCCGGCGGCGGCCGACGGGCCGGCCGCCGAGGCGTAGGCCGCGCGCGCGGGCCGGGGGCACCGGCCGGGCGCAGCGCGGACAACAAAGCCCGCCTGGGAGGTATTCCATCTCCCAGGCGGGCTTTTGCTTGGCTAACGGACCCAGATGCCGCTATTTACTTGGGATACGCAGCTATGAGGATTTAACGGACTCAGATGCTCTTATTTGACTAGATTCCGGACGAACCCTCCCAGATTACCTGTAATAAGGCCTCCTCAGTCCGTTAGAACAGGATATCGTGTGGGAAATAGCAAATAAGGTCCCTGGGGTCCGTTAAAGTTTCTAAGTTAGAAGTACGAATGCCCCTCAACGCACAAGACGATAAGTCCGATAACGGCTCTTTCCGCTGGCAACAGATAATTCTTGCTTATGAGCTAACCCATGCAATATACGTCTGGCGTGACGGTCCGTAATCCGCAAATGCTTCGACAGCTCAAGTGGACTAAAAGGCCGCAGCAGCCGCGTCGCATAACGTACCGTTTCCGCCTCTAGCCAATTTAAGTCAGGATGTACCGCAGTGGTCATGAATTTACCGATAAAAGACAACACCAGTTGCTGACATTGCTTCGGCTCCTCTACGATAGACAAGTAAGCGATAGGGAGTATCGTCCAACCATCTAACGCCAATAAACTCTGACGCCAACATAAGTCCTTGAAACGTCGAACGTCCAAATCCCTTGCATGGGGCCCGTATCCTTGAATTTCAATACCTCCTTTAGCCGATTCGGATCCCGGGAGATAAGCGAGATCCAAATATCGGTAACCATTGTTGAAGTCCCGTACTTCCCATTCCGGATATAAGTGATCGAATTGTCCAACGGCAGGGAACCAGACGAATCGCATAAATTCCATCGTGCCATGTCCCAATCCCTTTTTGAGGAGCTCCAATCGTCTAGGGTTCTTCTCCTCCTCCATTTGACGTGCCATCCACGCATCAAAAGCTTGATCAAAATTCATCTCAGCCCAACCCTCCTTCATTTGCGAAAACAAAAACGCCGCCCCGATACCATTCCACCCACAAAGGGGCGAAGGATCAAGACGGCGTGTGCTTCACGGCCTATTTGAGCATAGTTTATCGTGTTTATCACATTCTGGCAATGGGGTTCTCGCGGGTTTCAACTCATTGAGGATCGCTAACGGACCGAGTTGTCCTTATTTTATCCGTAGTTACCAGTCATCAATTTTAACGGACTCCAGAGGCGTTATATGCTGCAAATTCGATCGTTGGCGCCGATTGGCTAGCCAATAAGGCCTCTCCGGTCCGTTAACCGGGGAAATAGGCCGGGAATTAGCAAATAGCGTCTTTGTGGTCCGTTAGAGTTAGGCACACCGGAAAAAGGGCCCGGACATCGGCGCGGACACTCAAGCGACCTCTCGCCCCCCCCCCCTACTGCTGCAACTGCCGCAATACCGTGATCTCCACCCGGCGGTTCTTTTGGCGGCCTTCGGTTGTGTCGTTGTCGGCGGCGGGGCGGGTGTCGGCGTAACCGGCGTATTGGAAATGCTGCGGATCCAGCTTCTCCTTGTCGACGAAAAACCGCAACACCGACAGCGCTCTCGCCCCCGACAGCTCCCAGTTGTCCTTGAACTCCGAGGCGTACACGATCGGCAGGCTGTCGGTATGGCCTTCAATGCTGATCACCGTATCGAGCTGACGGAACAAGCTGGCCAGCTTGGCTAGCGTCTTGGCCGAGTCGCTTTTCAGGTCGGCTTTCCCGGTATCGAACAGAAACCGGTCGCTTAACGTGATCGAGATGCCTTTGGGCAAGTCGGCCACGCGGATTTGATCCTCAAGCGAATTGTCCTTGATGTAACCCTCAATCAGCTTCATCAAGTTGGCGAGCTCCTCCTCCTGCTTGCGAAAAGCGAGCTCTCGCTCCGTCAACGGCGCTTGTCCGGTGCTGTCGGCTTGGCCTGTCGTTCCTTGACCTTCGCCTTGCTTGCTGCCGCGATCGGCCGAAGCCGGCGGATTCTTGTGGCTGTAACGGCTCTCCGTCCCCGTAATGCCGCTGCCCAGCTCCAGAATGGAATCCCCGCCTTTGAACGTCTGCTGCAGGGAAGAGGTCACCACTTCATATTTTTCCACGTCCAGCCGGCTCATGGCATACATCATCACGAAAAAAATCAACAACAACGTAATCAAATCCGCATAGGTGATCATCCAGCGGTCCTTCGTATCGTTTCGCTCCGTACGTCTCCCGCGTCTGCGGGATTCCCGGGGCATACGGTCCAGTTCAGCGTTCTTGCCCGGTTTGCTGGACGGTCTCATAACTCATTCTCCTCGGAGCCGCGAATGCGGGAGCCGCTTCCGAACCCGGCCGGGTTCTCCGGCTCGATCTCCGGCAGAAGCCGCGTGGTTTCCGCGGTAAAAGACTCCAGCTTACGCCGCACGAGCAACGGATGGTCCCCGTTCTGGATCGACAAAATCCCCTCGAGCATCATATCCATCCGGTCAATCTCGTCATCGCAGCGCGATTTGATCTTGGAGGCGATCGGAAGAAAGATCAGGTTGGCGCTAGCCACCCCGTACAACGTCGCCGTAAAAGCAAGCGCGATCGAAGGACCGAGCGCCGTCGGTTCGGATAAGCTGCCGAGCACGTGGATGAGCCCCATCACCGTGCCGATAATCCCCATCGTCGGGGCGTACCCGCCGGCCGATTCGAAGATTTTGGCGTAGCCGTCATATTTTTTCGCGACCGCATCGATTTCCAGCTCCATGATCTGCCGCACCATCGCGCGTTCCGTACCGTCCACCACCAGTTGAATCCCCTCACGCAAAAAAGGATCCTGGTGTTCGGCGGCCTTTTTCTCCAAAGCCAATACGCCTTCGCGGCGGGAAATCGACGACATGCCCACGATATCCTCGATCACGTCGTCCTGCGCCTGGGATTTGGTCATGAACGCCAATGCCAGCGCCTTCGGCACCGTACGAAGCTTGGCAACGGGAAAGCTGATCAACACCGCGGCAAAAGTACCGCCAAACACGATTAAAGCGGCGGTAATCTGCAGTAAACCGCCCAACTGACCGCCTTCCAGCATAAATCCGCCAACCAGGGCAGCTAGTCCAACAATGATGCCTATCAGCGTTGCAATATCCATGGATTGTGTACAACTCCTATTCTCGATTACCGTTTGCATCTATAAGATGAAAAAGGTATAATACATGGGAACACCCATTCCTATTTTGATAAATTTAGGAAGGTCCTTAAGGGGTAAGCTTGGTTTATTCATCGGAATCATGACGATCCTAGTTTATATCAGGGAACCGAACAAGTTGAGGCAACCATCTCATGCATAGATAGAACGAATACCGGAGACGCCTCTAGTATTCCATTTTAGACGATAGGGTGATGTTGGACAATGAGTGAAATCGTGTTTAGCGACAATAAATTCGAGCTGATTTCCGAATATACGCCACAAGGAGACCAGCCGGAGGCGGTGCGACAACTGGTAGAGGGCGTGCTAGCCGGAAAAAAACACCAGACGTTGCTCGGGGCTACAGGAACGGGCAAAACGTTTACGATCGCGCATACGATAGCGAAGCTTGGACGGCCCACCCTCGTCATCGCGCATAACAAGACGCTGGCGGCGCAGCTGGCCAGCGAATTTCGCGAGTTTTTCCCCAATAACTCGGTTGACTACTTCGTTAGTTACTACGACTACTACCAGCCGGAAGCTTACATTCCTTCCTCCGACACCTACATCGAGAAAGATTCCAGCATTAATGAAGAAATCGATAAACTGCGGCACTCTGCGACGAGCGCGCTGTTCGAGCGGCGGGACGTCATCATCGTGGCGAGCGTGTCGTGCATTTACGGCCTCGGTTCGCCGATGGAGTACCGCAATTTGGTGCTGTCGCTGCGGGTAGGGATGGAGAAGCCGCGCAATCAGATTTTGAGTCGGCTGGTGGATATCCAATATCAACGGAACGATTTGAATTTCGTGCGCGGCACGTTTCGGGTCCGCGGCGATGTGTTGGAGATCTTCCCGGCTTCGCGTGGCGAGCAGGCGATTCGGGTGGAGTTTTTCGGCGACGAGATCGAGCGGATTACGGAGATCGACGTGCTGACCGGCGAATTGATCGGCGAACGCGAGCATGTGGCGATTTTTCCGGCGTCTCACTTCGTCACCCAGGAAGAAACGATGAAGATCGCCATCACGAACATCGAACGCGAACTGGAAGAGCGGCTGGCGGAATTCCGCGCGCAAGGCAAGCTGCTGGAAGCCCAACGGCTGGAGCAGCGGACGCGGTACGACATCGAAATGATGAAAGAGGTCGGCTTCTGCTCCGGGATCGAGAACTACTCGGGACCGTTAACCTTCCGTGAGCGCGGGGCGACGCCGTATACGTTGATGGATTATTTTCCGGATGATATGTTGATCGTCATCGACGAATCCCACGTCACGCTGCCGCAGATCCGGGCGATGTACAACGGTGACCAGGCACGTAAGAACGTGCTGGTAGATCACGGGTTCCGCCTGCCGTCGGCGCTGGATAACCGTCCGCTGCGGTTTGAAGAGTTTGAGGAGAAAGCGACGCAGTTGATTTATGTTTCGGCGACGCCGGGGCCTTACGAGATGGAGCACTGCAACACGATGGTGCAGCAGATCATTCGTCCGACGGGCCTGCTGGACCCGATTATCGAGGTGCGACCGACGAAAGGGCAGATTGACGATCTGATCGGGGAAATCCGCGACCGCATCGCCAAAGACGAACGCGTGCTGGTGACGACGCTGACCAAGAAGATGGCGGAAGACTTGACCGATTACCTCAAGGAGGTTGGAATCAAAGTCAGGTATCTTCACTCCGATATCAAAACGCTGGAGCGGATGAGCATTTTGCGGGACCTGCGGCTAGGTACGTTCCATGTGCTGATCGGGATTAACCTGCTGCGGGAAGGCCTGGATTTGCCGGAGGTGTCGCTGGTGGCGATTTTGGACGCCGATAAGGAAGGGTTCCTCCGTTCGGAACGCTCGCTGATCCAGACGATCGGGCGGGCCGCGCGGAATGCGGACGGCCGAGTGCTGATGTACGGCGATTCGATCACGGAGTCAATGGACCGGGCGATCAAGGAAACCGAGCGTCGGCGCAGTATCCAGATCGCGTACAACGAAAAGCACGGCATCACGCCGCAGACGATCCGCAAGAAGGTGCGCGACGTGATCGAGGCCACCAAGGTGGCGGAGAGCAAAGCCGATTACCTGGCCGATGCGAAAGGCAAGATGTCCAAACGCGACCGCGAAGCGATGATCGGCCGTCTCGAGGCCGAGATGAAGGAAGCGGCGAAGAATCTGCAATTCGAACGCGCTGCTGAGCTGCGCGACGCGATCCTGGAGCTGAGGGCGGAGTAACGCCTTTGTTTGCTGGAAGCAGCTCCTGGCTTCTTCCGACGATGTTGGCTTGCCGGGGCGCTGACCCAAATTGGCTAATGTGTAACGGAACTGAGAGACCTTATTTGCTCTGGAGAGCACGGTTCCTCCTTCTAACGGAACGAGGAGACGCTATTTGCTCGAAAGAGACCATAAACGGATGAGTTTATGCCAAATAAGGTCTCTGGTTTCCGTTAAACCGGGAAATTTCCGGGAAATGAGCGAATAACGTCTCTGTGTTCCGTTAGAGCACCTGCGAATAA
>NZ_JAKSXN010000020.1 GCF_022427145.1 Paenibacillus timonensis | reverse complement strand
TTAGATATGATTTTTAGATACGCATTCTTGGGACTTCGCCGTTTTCCAGAATTGAATAAAGGTTCCCGCTGTCGGCCACAATAGAGACAAAAGTCCGATAGAAGGGGATAACCGTGAATATCTTCCAAATCAAAAAACATCTAAAAAAACGATGGAGAAGATGGAGACGCGCCATATGGACCGCCAGCGCCTTCTGCTTGATTGCGGTTATGGCTTGGATGGGGCTCCCATTATCCGATCAAATGGAAAAGCTGATGGCCCGCGAACCGATGGCGATCGAAACCTTGGGGAAATGGCAGGAAGCTGCCCCGGAGGCCGATGAAGCTTGGTTGTTGGACCTGGAAGAGGATAAATCGCGAATCGTCCATTTGACAAAAATATATACCTGCGGCGAAGAAAGCAGCGTTCTTGGCATCATGACACCGGAGGAAATCGCCACCCTGATGAAGGACCACCCTGCATGGGAAGGACGGCTTGGTGCAGGCGGCGACGTTTGGATCGAGGAAAAAATCGACGGCCTTTCCGACACCTGCAAAACGCGGGGGTATATCGGTTTGGACAGGGATGGCAATTTGACGCTGTTTGACGGGCCGCCCAAGAAGGAAAAGGTGATCCGTACTTTTTTCCAGATGGACGTGGAGATGATGGAGAGCGCTTTGCCGGCGGAAGTGATTCAACAACTCCAACGGGGAATCCGCATACAGGATGTAGAGGAATACAACAGCGTGCTGTCCACCTTCAGCGACTTTGCGATCGAACCGTCGGAGAGGGTCATGCAGCAGGATGAAGAGCCATAACCCAATCATCCGCTCTCCCCGCTAAAATAATCGTATGGCGTGAAAGACGTTACCCGGTAACGTCTTTTTTGTATTTCCCGGAGGATTTCTAGCCCTACAAAGTTTTTCCTCAATCTTTAGCGATCTTTTGCTATAATAAAGTGAATACATATGTTCGCTTTACGCGGGACAGGGCTCCATCCGAGGATCATGGGGGAGTTTAAGCAACGATAGGGAGAGATGAGCCTTGCGTATACTTGGGATTGACCCCGGCATCGCCATTGTCGGGTTCGGATTTATCGATAAACAGGGCAGCAAAGTCACGCCGGTCCAGTACGGCTGCATCCAAACGGAAGCCCATACGCCGGAGGAAGAGCGGCTCATGCATGTCTATGAGGCGATGATTCAGTTGATCGACAAATATAAGCCGGATGCGGTGGCGTTCGAGAAGCTGTTTTTTAATCGGAACGTCACGACGGCGATGTCGGTCAGCCAAGCGAGGGGCGTGTTGGTGCTCGCCGCGGCGCAGAAGGGGTTGCCGATTGCGGAATATACTCCGATGCAGGTCAAACAGGCGATCGTGGGGTATGGTAAAGCCGAGAAGCGGCAGGTGCAGGAAATGACGCGCATGTTCCTGAAGCTCCAGGCGATCCCGAAGCCGGACGACGTGGCGGACGCGTTATCCGTAGCGATCTGCCATGCGCATTCTTATACTTTAAACTCTAAAATAAACGAGGTATTGCGTTCATGATCGATTTTTTGCGGGGCCAGATTGCCCATTTGGAAACAGAGTACGTCGTCTTGGATGTGCAAGGGGTCGGGTATCGGGTGTTTTGTCCGAATCCGTACGCTTTTGCGGCCAAAGGACAAGAAACGGTAACGGTATATACCCATCACCATGTGCGTGAAGATGCGATCCTGTTATTTGGATTTTCGACCCGCGAGGAGCAGAAGCTGTTCCGCAAGCTGATCGAGGTATCCGGCATCGGCCCGCGCGTGGCGCTGGGAATCTTAAGCGGCGGCAGCCCGGACCATGTTGTGGCGGCGATCCATCAGGAGAATATCGCCTTTTTAACCAAGCTGCCGGGTATTGGGAAGAAGACGGCCCAGCGGATGATTTTGGACCTCAAGGACAAGCTGGAGGGCGTCGGCGGCACGTTGTTCGATCCGGTGCCTGCGGAGGGGGGCGAGACCCTGCGGGATGGCGGAAATCCGGGATGGCCGGAGGCGCGCGAAGGTCTGAAAGCGCTAGGGTATACTGAAGCGGAGCTGGATAAGGTATGGCATCGCCTGAAGGACGATGTCGGGCCGGACGAGGCGGTGGATTCCGTCATGAAGAAGGCGCTCAAGCTGCTGTACGCCGGCTAAGGATAAGACAGGAAGGGGAGCTTAGCGCATGATGGAGGACCGGATCATTTCCGCGAATTTAATGATGGAAGACCAGGCGGTGGAGTTAAGCCTGCGGCCTCGTTATTTGGCGGAGTATATCGGACAGAACCAGATCAAGGAAAATTTGAAAATCTACATCGAAGCGGCGAAAATGCGCAAGGAAGCCCTGGACCATGTGCTGTTGTACGGACCGCCGGGACTCGGCAAAACGACGCTGGCCAACATTATCGCCAACGAGCTTGGCGTCAATTTGCGTACGACCTCGGGACCGGCCATTGAGCGACCGGGGGATTTGGCCGCGCTGTTGACCAACCTGCAGGAAGGCGACGTCTTGTTTATCGACGAGATTCACCGGCTGCATCGGACCGTGGAGGAAGTGCTGTATCCGGCCATGGAGGATTTCGCGCTGGATATCATGATCGGCAAAGGGCCTAGTGCCCGGTCCGTTCGGTTGGACCTGCCGCCCTTTACGCTGGTTGGCGCCACCACGCGGGCGGGGCTCCTGTCGGCGCCGCTGCGCGACCGTTTCGGGGTCGTCAGCCGCCTCGAGTTCTATAACATCGATGAGCTCAGCTATATCGTGTCGCGGGGCGCGGATATTTTCGGCATCGAAATGATTGGCGATGCGGCGACGGAAATCGCGCTTCGTTCGCGGGGGACGCCGCGCATCGCGAACCGCTTGCTGAAGCGGGTGCGCGACTACGCTCAAGTGCGCGGCGACGGCATGATTACCACCGAGATCGCCAAAGAAGCGCTGCAGATGCTGCAGGTTGACCCGATGGGGTTGGATCTCATCGACCACAAAATGCTGCGGGCAATGATTACGAGCTTCCGGGGGGGCCCCGTCGGGCTGGATACGATCGCCGCGACCATCGGTGAGGAGAGTCAGACGATTGAGGACGTGTACGAGCCTTATTTACTGCAGATCGGATTTTTGCAGCGCACGCCGCGGGGACGAATGGTGACGGCGGCAGCGTATCATCATTTAGGTCTTCCGATGCCGGAGACGCCTTGACTTTGACAAAGCCCATAGGCAACATGGAGGAGGAGAAGCGGGTTTGAAAAGTACTAAACGGACAATTTCGTTCGCTCGATGGGGAAAAGGAATTCTCGCAGGTTTGCTGTTAGCCGGGATGATTCACCTACCGGCAGCAGCCGACGATTCGGATACATCACGAGTTCGCGTCGCCATGTACTTGGACTTGGGCAGTACCTATAAATCGACGACGCCGGCCGTTACGCTAAAAACAGCGGCTGCTGCGGAGGCGGGTTTTGTCGTCAACTCGGCGCTGGAGCCTTGGCTCCATTTGGGAGCGGGAGGTACGGCAAGGTTTAGCGCCAACGGATATAAGGTCAAAGCGTTGGAGTCCGCGGATTGGGCTACGGTTGCCGCTGCGGTCAAGAAGCTGCAAAGCACGTTGGATAAGCCGGTGGCCTTCGCGGTAGACCAAGCTGGGGGCACGGTATACCGCGTGTATACGGGGCCTTACGTCAGTGAGGCAGAAGCACAGAAAGCGGCGGACCGGGTCAGTCAAACGCTGTCCGCTTCCTTGAAAGGCGGAAAAGCCGAAGCGCGCGGGCCGTTGTACGTAACCGCGGGTTCGTTCGCAAGTCAGGCGGAAGCCGCGAATCTTCGCCAAACGCTGTCCGCCCCGCATGCGGAGGCGGTAGTCGTAATGACCGGGCCGCAGCAATATGCGGTATGGGTTGGCGGCGCTTTGAGCGCATCCGAGCAATCCGCGCTGCAAACCGAGCTGACCGGATTATATCCGGGGATTTCCTGGGCTCCGGTTAGCGAGAATGCCCCCGCATTGCTTCTGCATCGTGACGTGACGCTGAATCTGGATGGCCCTGCTGGCGTTGACCACTACGAGCTCAGCGGGGAAGGCGCCAAACTGATGATCCGGGATGACGGCAATTCTCCGATTCAGGTTGTGGAGCGTTCGGCGCGCAGCTACCGCGGGGATTTTGAGATAAGTAAGGTGAATGGACAACTGGCGCTCGTCAATGAGCTGCCGTTAGAACAATACCTGTACTCCGTCGTCGCAGGCGAGGTCCCGTCCTCTTGGCCTCAGGAGGCTTTGAAAGCTCAGGCGGTCGCGGCTCGTAGCTATGCCCTGTATAACGCGGGACTGAACAAGTTCAAAGTAGCCGGACTTGTGGATACGACCTTAAGCCAAGTCTATAACGGGACGGACAAGGAAGTGTCGAGCATCGTCCAGGCCGTTGATGCCACGGCCGGAGAAGTGCTGACGGCGGCGAACGGGCAAATCGTGGAAGGCATCTTCGCGTCCAACAGCGGCGGCGTCACGGCGGATTCGAGCGAGGTTTGGGGGAATGTCAATCCGATTTATTCCAGCGTGCCCAGCGATGGAGACGAATCTGCGCAGGCTTCATTGAAATCGTGGTATCATGTTCTGCTGTCCAGCGGGATCACGGGATACGTTCGCGAAGATAACACGGCGCTAAACGGGACGACATCGGCAGGTATGCAGAAGCTGACGGTAACGACCAGCAACGTTCTGGTTCGGAAGCTGCCGCTCATTCAGTCCGATGTTGAGCCGCTGGCTAAGCTGAATCCGGGCGACCAGGCCATCGTTTTGGATAAAGTGCCCGAATCCAGCTCCTATGCGTGGATCCGTGGACCTTACAGCTCGGAGGAACTGGTGAAGTCCCTGAAGGGCAAAACGTCAACGGAAGCCCCATCCCCGATTTTGAATCTGGAAGTCACCCAGCGGGGGCCGTCCGGGCGCGTGACGCAGGTCAAAGCCAACGGGCAGCCGCTTGACGTCAAATATCCCGATTCGTACCGCTCCGCTCTGAACGGCTTGCCCAGCACCTTGTTTGATATCGTCCAAACCGGGCGTTATACTGTACAAGGTGCAGGAGGAACTACGGCAACGGGGACGGCCTCGTCCGCAACGACGATTCAGTCGGCATCGGGCAAGACAGCAGCAAACGGTTCGCTGGTCGTGATGAGCGGCGATAAGACCGCTCGCGTGGTCGACACGTCCAACCAATTCGTCTTCGTCGGTCGCGGAAACGGCCATGGCCTGGGACTTTCCCAGTGGGGGGCCAAAGGATTGGCCGACGCCGGGTATGATTACCAGCAAATCTTGCAACACTACTACCAAAATGTGACTATCGTTAAGGAATGAATAAACCGATGAATGTGGATCTTTACGATTTCGAGCTCCCGGAGGAGCTGATTGCCCAAACGCCGCTGGCCGAGCGAAGCGCTTCGCGCCTGCTGACGTTAAATAAACAAACCGGGGAAATCCGGCATCATGCGTTTTCCGATATACTGGAGTATTTGCAGCCGGGCGATACGCTGGTGCTCAATGATACGCGGGTGATTCCAGCCCGCTTGTTCGGGATGAAAGAGGATACCGGCGCCAAAGCCGAAGTTTTGCTGCTCAAAAATTTGGGCGAAGACCGCTGGGAAGCCTTGGTCAAACCCGGTAAGAAACTGAAAGCCGGCACGGTCATCGTGTTCGGGGAGGAGTTGCGAGCCACCGTCGAATCCGAGGGTGAAATGGGCGGGCGCGTGCTCCGCTTCGTTTATGAAGGGATTTTTAACGAAATCCTGGATCGCTTGGGCCAGATGCCGTTGCCTCCTTACATCAAGGAGAAACTGGATGACCGCGAACGTTACCAAACCGTGTATTCCAAACACGAAGGGTCGGCCGCCGCACCAACCGCGGGTTTGCACTTTACCGAAGACTTGCTGGGTCAAGTGCGAGCCAAAGGGGTGACGATCGCTTTCGTCACGCTGCACGTCGGGCTGGGGACGTTCCGGCCAATGTCGGTGGACCGGGTCGAGGATCATGTCATGCACGAAGAATATTACGTGCTGCCGCAGGAAACGGCTGACGTGCTGAACGAAACGAAAGCAAGAGGCGGCAGAGTCGTGGCCGTCGGGACCACCTCGGCTCGGACGCTGGAGACGGTCGCCCAGCAATGCGGGGACGGCCCGATCGTCAAGAGCAGCGGCTGGACGGGCATCTTTATCTATCCCGGCTACCGGTTTGGACTGGTGGATGCGCTCCTTACGAACTTCCATCTCCCGAAATCGACGCTGGTCATGCTAGTTAGCGCACTAGCGGGCCGGGAGCGGGTCTTGAACGCTTATCAACAGGCGATCGACTTGAAGTACCGGTTCTTCAGCTTCGGCGACGCCATGTTTATTTACTAACGAGGTTGTTCATCTATTAAAAGAGGACGGTTGATCAGATTGGTAGCAGCAATAACCTATGAACATATTAAGACCTGTAAGCAATCCGGTGCCCGGCTGGGGCGCGTGCATACGCCGCACGGCTCGTTCGACACGCCGGTGTTTATGCCGGTCGGTACGCAGGCCACCGTGAAGACGATGAGTCCGGAAGAATTGAAGGAGATGGATGCGCGGATTATTTTGAGCAATACGTACCATCTCTTTTTGCGGCCAGGACACGAGATCATTCGCCAGGCGGGCGGACTTCACAAATTTATGAACTGGGACCGGGCAATTTTGACGGATAGCGGCGGGTTTCAGGTATTCTCGCTCAGCGAGATGCGCAAAATCACGGAGGAAGGCGTCCATTTCCGCTCCCATCTGAACGGCGACAAACTGTTCCTCTCCCCGGAAGTGGCGATGGAAATTCAGAATGCGCTGGGCTCGGACATCATGATGGCGTTTGATGAATGCCCGCCCTATCCGGCGGATTACGACTACGTGAAGAACTCGCTGGAGCGCACGACGCGCTGGGCAGAACGCTGCTTGCAAAGCCATGCTCGCCCCCAAGATCAAGGCTTGTTTGCCATCGTTCAAGGCGGCATGTATGAGGACCTGCGCAAGCAAAGCGCCCGCGATTTGACTTCGCTGGATTTCCCGGGGTATGCTATTGGTGGACTGAGTGTAGGCGAGCCTAAACCGCTGATGTACGAGGTGCTGGAATATACCGTTCCCCTGTTGCCGGCAGACAAGCCGCGTTATTTAATGGGGGTCGGCTCTCCGGATGCGCTGATCGAAGGGGCGATTCGCGGCGTCGATATGTTCGACTGCGTGCTACCGACCCGGATTGCGCGCAACGGCACGACGATGACCAGCCAAGGCCGTCTCGTCGTACGCAACGCTCAGTATGCCAACGATTTCGGACCGCTGGATCCCGAGTGCGACTGCTATACCTGCCGGAATTACTCCAGGGCGTACCTTCGCCACCTAATCAAAGCCGACGAGACGTTTGGGCTGCGATTAACTACATACCATAATCTGCATTTCCTCATTAAGCTGATGGACAAAGTCCGTCAGGCGATTATGGACGATCGGTTGTTGGATTTCCGGGATGAATTTTTTGAGCAGTACGGTCTGTTTGGCAATGACAAAGGATTTTAAGAAATACCGTTAGTCGATTTTGGAAAGGGGGATAAGACATGTTCTTTCAGTATGCCGCACAACAGCCGACCGGCGGCAGTTCGCTGGTCACCATGATCATTCCGTTTGTTATCATGATCGCCGTTTTTTACTTCCTACTGATTCGCCCGCAGAAGAAAAAGCAGTCGCAGCGCACTACGATGCTGAATGCTCTGAAGAAAGGCGACAAGATCGTGACAATCGGCGGTTTGCACGGGACGATTATGGAGCTGACCGACGATACGGTGGTGCTTCGCGTCAACGATGTAACCAAGCTGACGTTTGACCGCAGCGCAATCAGTCACGCGATCAAGGAGTCGGAAGGTTAAAATTCCCGTTAGAAACGTAGCAAGAGCCTGTGGCGAACAGGCTCTTTTTTCATGCTTACTTTCGGACGAGATTCACTCCGACCATGCCGCCGATCGCGCCGAGGACAAACCCCGGCAAGATTAACGCCCATTCCTGAAGCCCCAGCGACGTATCCATGGCCAAGAAGCTGATCAGCAGCAGGAGCAGCACATACAGCGCTCCGGTCAGAGCCCCTTGATACCATCCTTTCTGTTTGGCGCGTTTGCCGGATACGATTCCTCCGAATAGGACGGCAACGGCATGCACGAGATAGGTATACACCGTCATTTCAAATTCCTCAAGCATATCCCCTTGCAGTAATAAGGATAAAATCAATGCGCCAATCATCATCCATAAAAATCCATACCATAACCCGGCAACGGTGGGCTGGGACAAACGAATCCCGAATATTCGGCGGATCAAATGCATCGTGCTCGGCCTCCTGTCCTCAATGTCTTCGACAGACGTTTTACCACATTTTATGGTCAAGCTTATCCGGATAGACCTGACTTGGCCAAATTGAGCAAGGAAGATTATTGCAAGCCTCCCGCATTTTGACCTGTGACGTTTCGCATGGAAAGGAGAGGGGGCGGTCAGAATAGCTATACCATGTTTTGTGCGAACTTCTAGCCGGAGGAGGAATTGGCGTGGTCGAGCATATGGCAAACCATATCTTCCGAACCGTCCTGATGTATTTCTTGGTGTTCGGAGTCATGCGTATTATGGGAAAAAGAGAAATCGGCGAGCTGTCCATCTTCGACCTGGTGATCTCGGTCATGATTGCAGAAATCGCCGTTTTTGCCCTGGAAGATATCGATCGGCCGATTTATGACGGAATCGTCCCTATGCTGACCCTGCTATTGATTCAAATCGCCATCGCCCTGCTGTCGCTTCGTTTCCGTAAGGTGCGGTTGTGGTTCGACGGCGAGCCTAGCGTCATTATTCGAAACGGGCAAATCAACCGCAAAGAAATGAGGCGACAGCGTTACAACCTGGATGATTTATTGATGCAGCTGCGTTCGCAAAAGATCGACAGCGTTGCCGACGTCGAGTTTGCCGTCTTGGAAACAACCGGGCAGCTGAGCGTAATTCCCAAAGAGAAATCTGAAGGGGAGGGTGGGCCGCATCCTAAAAAACGGGAGGCCAGCCTCTCCGCCAAAATCAAATTCGAGGCGCTTCCGCTGCCGCTGATTATGGACGGCAAAGTGAACGACGAGAACCTGCGGCAAATTGGGAAAACCCGCTTTTGGCTGAAGAACCAAATCCAAACGAAAGGTTTATCGGATTTTAAACAGGTGTTCTTTTGCAGCATCGATCATAACGGGAAGCTGTACATTAATGCGATCGACGAGAAGTAAGCGGTCATCTCCGAAACCATTTGCCGAAAACGGGGAGACGCTTGAGGTCCTGCAGATCAAACAATCCCATGATGCCGGCTAAAGCCAAATACAGCAAGCCGGACAACAGGGCCGCCATCAAGAATTGCCATCCCATTTGCGAGCTAAGGATGAAGTTCTTATATAAATAATCGGCGGCGGCAGCCATAATGACCATGGCAGCGCCTACCTTGAGCATATCAAGATAAGGTAAACGGTAGCGAAGGGTCTTCGATACGCTGTATCCATGCATGACCGTAACGACGACAAAGTTGATGATAATGGCGATAATTGCGCCGTAGATACCCAGGGCCGGGTTAGAGGCCAGATAGAAGATCAGCGAGATTTTGATGATGGCCCCGACCAGCGTGTTGACGAGCGCACGGCCAGGTTTATCCAGGGCTTGCAACGTTGCCTGCAGCGGGGTCTGGATGTACAGCAGGAGGGCAAAGGGCGCCATGATTTTAAGCATGCCGCTGATCGCGGCGTCGTTATATACAAGCCGGCATATCGGTTCGGCCAGAACGAACATGATCGCGGCAAAAGGAGCGCCGGTGACCAGTGCAAGCCGCAAGGATTGATGCAGCCGCAAATGGATCGTCTTGACGTCGCCCCGCGCTTGCGCTTCGGCCAGCGAGGGGACCAGCGATACGGCGAGCGATGAAGTTAACGCACCGGGAAGCAGCAGCAGAGGGATGATCATGCCCTGCAGCGCGCCGTACTGGGAAGTGGCCACGGCAACCCCAATGCCGGCGATAGCCAGGCTTCGCGCCGTCGTAATCGACTCCAGCAGGTAGGAGAGCGAACCGACCAGACGACTGCCCGTGACCGGAATGGCGATGCGCAAAATTCGCCGCAGCGTGGCGCCGAACGGATAAGCGACGGAGGCGGATGATTCGTCATGGGTTCCAGTGTGGGCGGGATCATCTGCTTTGTCGCCCGGCATAGAGCCGCCCAACCGTTCCCTCCGCTGCAGTCGCCGATACTGCCACAGGAGGACGCCCATCCCGACCACTTCGCCGGCGACAACGCCAAGCATGGCTCCTGCGGCCGCGTAGGCAATCCCCATCGGGAGCAGGAGATAAGAAAACCAGAGGACGCCGATGATTCGGGCGACCGTCTCCATTATCGAGGAGACCGCCGACGGGATCATATCCTGCTTCCCTTGGAAATAGCCGCGGTAGACCGAGGAGACGGACACGATGATAATCATCGGGCACATGGCGATAAACGTATGGTATACGCGCGGATCGGTGAGGACGTACCGGGTCACCCACGGTGCGCCAAACAGGCAGAGAAAAGTGAACAGAAAGCCGGCGGCGGTCGTAAACACCAAGCTTGTCCGTAAAATCGACACCGACCGTTCCGGTTTACCCGAGGATTCCGCTTCTGCTACCAGCTTGGCCACGGCAAGCGGAATACCTCCGGTAATAATCGTAACCAGCACGAGAAAAAACGGATATCCGAGCTGATACAGACCAACGCCTTCGGCCCCGATCACGCGGGGCAGCATGATGCGCGGAATGAAGCCCAGGAGGCGGTTCACGATGCCTGCCACCAGCAGGATCATCGTACCCTGGATAAAGGTTTGTTTATTCAATCGAAACTCCACTCCCCCGGCAACCTTCGAATTCCCTTCAAACTCGGTCTGATCGGCTGCCTAATAAACTCGTAAGCGAGGCCCGTACAACCTCTCTCTTCATGGATATGACAGACCTGTCCTGGTTCATGACTCGTCTTTTTCGCAAGAATCGGAAATGGAAGAACTCTTCTAAGCAGGATTCGGAGATTTAGGGTAGAATGTAATAAGACGGGTTTTCGAAGGAGGGCTTGGAAGCGTGGCTGAAGATCAAATGACGGACCAACAACTGAACGAGGCTATCGAGGGCTTGTGTCGCAGCAAGGCCGAAGAGTTCCGGCTTATCGGGTACGAGCATATCACCGGACCTGACATTTGGGAGTGTATCAGCCATAAATACGAGAAGGGCGGAATCCCTCCCTTGTATCAACTGGTGAATGACATTCTTTCTCTGAAAGTGACCCAGTTTATGAACTATATGACGATGTCCGCCTATCGGGGATCCCGTTTGGATTGAATGGGATCTTTTTTTCGTGCCGGTCGTTAATCAAATTGACAATATTAGATAAATTGACTGGTTTTTCGGCCATCGCTATAATAGGAATATTGAGAATTTGAAAGGGGAAAGAAGTACGGGATGAAAAGAATTATCGCATTCATAACCGTCGTGGTTGTCTCGTTTGGCATCATGGCTTGGACAACCCCCGACCTGTTGAAGAACGTACGTCTCGGCCTTGATCTGAAAGGCGGCTTTGAGATTCTATATGAAGCCAGTCCGCTGGAAGGCGGAAGCGAGGTCACGAAGGAATCCTTGATCCAAACGGCGAAAAGCCTGGAGGACCGGGCGAACAAGCTGGGGACAAGCGAGCCGGAAGTCACAACGGAAGGCACCAATCGGATTCGCTTGAAGCTGGCTGGCGTTACCGATGAGGCTACGGTTCGTAAGACGATGAAGGAACCGGCTACGCTGACGTTCCGCAGCAAGGACGGCACGGAGAAAAACGCCGATGAATACAACAAAATTGAAATGATAGGCACGGATTTTGCGGCCAACGGAGCCAAGCTGGAGTTCACCCAAATGAACGAACCGGTGGTCAGCATCAAAGTGAACAGCAAGGATAAATTTGCCGAAGTGACCAAACGGTTGCTGGGGCAACCGCTGGCGATTTATATGAACAATGAGTTGGTCTCCGATCCGGTCGTTCAAGCGGTCCTGACCGACGGAAGCGCTCAAATCAGCGTGGGCGGAGACTTGGCGAAGGCCAAGGAACTGCGCGACAAAATCAACCTTGGCGCACTTCCGCTTCAATTGACGGAGAAATATTCGCAAAGCATCGGCGCAACATTGGGTAAGCAATCGCTGGACAAGACGATTGAAGCCGGCCTGATTGGCTCTCTCTTCATTCTGTTGTTCATGATTGGCATGTACCGGGTACCCGGTCTGATTGCCTCGTTTACCCTGATCGTACACACTTGGTTGCTTATCCTTGTGTTCGTTTGGGCAGACTTTACGCTTACCCTGCCGGGGATTGCGGCGTTTATTCTCGGGATCGGAATGGCGGTTGACGCCAATATCATTACCAATGAACGGATTCATGAGGAAATGCGGACCGGTAAGAGCATTATGTCCGCAGTAAAAGCGGGGGACAAGCATTCCCTGCGTACCGTGCTGGATTCGCAGATTACGACGATCATCGTTGCGGCCGTGATGTATGCGTATGGTACGGGGGCCGTTAAAGGTTTTGCTTTGGTGCTCATCGTGGAAATCGTACTCAGTATCGCCACGAATATCTATCTCTCCCGTTTCCTGCTGAACCTGCTGCTTAAAGCCGGCAAGCTGTTGAAACCGAAGTATTTCGGTGTGAAGGAGCGTGACATTCGTGAGCTTTAATAAGAAACTGGATTATGTCCATCTAAGTAAATACTTCTACACCCTGTCTATCGTCCTGACGATTGCCGGTATCATCTGTTTGTCGTTCTTCGGCTTGAACTACAGCGTGGATTTCAAAGCAGGTTCCAATGTTGACATCGCGTTATCCAAGTCGTTGACGGCTGAACAAATCGATCCGATCCTGAAGAACTTGGGCATTGATGACGGAGCAACGATCAGTGCCGGTGAAGACCGGATGAATATCCGGTTTACAAAAGTCTTAAACGAAGATAACGATGCGAAATTAAAAGCGGAAATTACGAAGTTGGATGAGAAGGCTTCGTTTGAAGTGAATACCGTTGATCCGGAAATGGCTAGGGAGCTGGCACGTAATGCGATTTATGCCGTGTTGATTTCCTGCCTCGGGATCATTATCTACGTGAGTATCCGCTTTGAATGGCGGTTTGCTCTCGCCGCAATCGTGGCGCTGCTGCATGACGCCTTCATGGTGATCGCCGTCTTCTCGATCTTCCGGCTTGAGGTTGACTTGACCTTTATCGTTGCCGTATTGACGATTATCGGCTATTCGATTAACGATACGATCGTTATTTTTGACCGGATTCGTGAAAACCTGCGGTTTTCCAAGCAGAAGACCCGTCAGGACCTGATCAAACTGGTGAACGAGAGTGTAGCGCAAACGATCATGCGTTCCTTGTATACCGCGTTAACGGTGTTCGTAGCGGCATTTTTCCTCTTCCTGCTGGGCGGGGAGTCGATCCGGATGTTCTCGCTGGCGATGGTCATCGGCCTGTTGTTCGGGGCGTATTCCTCCATCTTTATTGCCAGCCCGCTCTGGTTCGTATTGAAGAGCAAGCAAAAGCATAAACCGGCCAAAGCATCCTAAGCGGCCGCTATGCCTGATTGAACCGCCAATATTTTTTAGCTGGATAAGGATAGAGCCGCGTCTTTCGACGCGGCTTTCGCCTCTTATCCGTTTTACGTGCATCAGGAGGGGGATTATGACACGAGAACAAGCTGTTATTCCGGAACCGGCAACATGGACCGGCATCGTGGGGGATATCGTTCTGGGCTTACTTTTGGGGACGGTGGGTCTGCTGTACGGCAGCTTGGCTTTGCTGGCCGGAGCGTTATATTCCGCATACGATGCCGCCGCCGGCGTTGCCGCCAGACTGCCCGGACCGGGGAATATCCGTTTGCGGCGGGAAAGCTCGGCGTCCACGGGCAAGGAGTCGCCCGAGCCGCTGCCGGCCATTTTCTTCTCCGTCTTTCTGCTCATGGGCAGCGTGCAGTTAGGGATTGCGGCGATCACCGACATCGCCGAGGCGGATACCGCTCCGCCGGAAACCTTCGTCTTGGCGGCCGTGCTTCTGTCGATGGCTTTACGGGAAACCCTGTTTCAGGTCAAGCTCCGGTTAACCCGCAGGAAGGCGGACGTCGATTTGCAATCGCTCGTCGAGAAACACCGCCAATCCCTGTTCTCATCCGTCATTGTGCTGGCGGGGATCTTTGGAGCGATGGGCGGGCAAGCCTGGGATTTGCCGGCCATGGCATATCTTGAACCGAGTGCGGCGATCCTTGTAGCCTTGCATGTGCTGATTCAAGTCTATCGGCTAGTGAAACGGTCCGTTTACGGTTCGCCTGCGTCGCAGCTTCGCGAAGAGGATGCCGCTTCATTGATCGAAACGGTACAGCGGGTGCACGGGGTCATCACCGTAGACGATTTGAAAGCGCAGGAGAACGGCCATTATGTCACCGTGACCGCCAGGATCAGCGTCAATCCAAAGATCACCGTCATGGAAGCCAACGACATCGCCAATCGGGCCAAAATGCTGCTGCTCAACCGTTTTTCCCATATCACCGATGTCCGGATTCAAGTCGCGCCTTACGAAGCGGGATATCCGTACAAGAGCAATACCGAGGAGTCCGATAGCGACTTGCCGAACCTGCTTCAGTAAGCCGGCCCAGGGTAGAGCCGACAGGAAGAAAGAAGGTGCCGCTTTTGCTTCATGCCAAATATCGCTGGTCACAGCTGCCCTGCGACGAAACGTCTGCCAGCCGGCTTGCCGGCCAGCTGAACATATCCCCGCTGCTCGCATCATTGCTGGTTACACGGGGGATGGATCGCCCAGAGGAGGCGGAGCTTTTCTTAAAAGGAAGCCTTGCGGATCAACATGATCCCATGCTGCTTAGCGGCATGAAGGAAGCCGTTCCTCGGATTCGCCGCGCGGTGGAGAACGGGGAGCGGATCTTGATCTACGGGGACTATGATGCCGACGGCGTTTCGTCTACGACATTAATGATCCATCTGATGAAGCGCCTCGGCGCTACATATGACTACTACATTCCGCACCGTACCAAAGAGGGGTATGGCTTGCATATCCCGGTGCTGGAACATTTTCATAAGAAGGGCTTTACGCTGATCGTGACGGTCGATACGGGGATCAGCGCGGTTGATCAGGTGACTTACGCCCGTGAGGCCGGCATGGACGTGATCGTTACGGATCACCATGAACCGCCGGCGGTTTTGCCGGAAGCGTTCGCTTTGATTAACCCGAAGCTGCCTTACTGCACGTATCCGTTTAAAGGGCTGGCCGGGGTTGGAGTAGCGTACAAGCTGGCTCAGGCGCTACTGGGGGAGGACACCCCCGAAGCCTGGACGGAGCTCGCTGCGCTGGGAACAATTGCCGACCTGATGCCGTTGACCGGAGAGAACCGCGTCATCGTTAAGGCGGGCCTGACATCGATGGCGCAGTCGGCTTTCCCGGGAATGACCGCGCTGCTCGGAACGTCCGGCTGGTCCAGCGGGGAAGTGACCTCGACGGCTGTCGCCTTCGGTTTGGCGCCGCGGATCAATGCCAGCGGCCGCATGAGTCATGCGAACCGGGCGGTCGCCTTATTGACGGCAGAGAGCATGGAGGAAGCCGAGACGATCGCCGAGGAGCTGGATGTCCTGAACAAAGAGCGCCAAATGCTCGTTGAGGACATGGTCCAAGAGGCGCTGCACCAGTTGGAAAGCCAGGCGGAGGCGGAGGGACTGCCCGACGTGATCGTCGTGGCCGGCGAAGGCTGGAACGCCGGGGTCGTTGGCATCGTGGCCTCCAAATTGCTGGAACGTTATTATCGCCCGACGATCGTGCTGGGCATTCATCCGGAAACCGGAGAGTGCAAGGGCTCGGCCCGTTCGATTCCCGGCTTCGACATTTATGAAGCGTTAACGGATTGCGCCGACGTGCTGGATCATTTCGGCGGGCATCCTTCGGCGGCAGGCATGTCCCTCGGCCGGGAGCGGCTGGAGGAATTCGGCCGCCGGCTTAATGCATTTGCCGCTGGCCGGCTCGATCCGGAGCATTTCGTTCCGGTTCTGCAAACGGATTTGGCTTGCTCCTTGAATGACGTCACGCTGCAAGCCATCGAGCAGCTCCAGCATCTGGAGCCGTTCGGCATGGCCAACACCTGCCCGAGACTGCTTCTCCGCGGCTTGAAGCTGCTGGAGTGCCGACAGATGGGCAAAGACGGCAAACACTTGAAGCTGATTCTTGGCCAAAACGGCAAAACCATCGAGGCGGTCGCGTTCGGCAAAGGTGAATTAGCTCCGCTGCTGGCGGAGGAAGCCCGTGTTGACATCGTCGCGGAAGCCGGAATCAACGAATGGAACGGATCGCGCAAGCCGCAGCTGATGATCCAGGATCTGGCGGTCACGCACCTGCAGGTGTTCGATTACCGCGGCTCCCGGAACCCGGCGCTGCTGCTGGACGAACTGCGCGGCAAGCTGGGCAAGCTGCCCGCCTGCGGTTCGGGAACGTCCGCCGTTGTGCTCAACGCGGGTTCCGCTTTTTTCCAGGCCCTTGATTTGAAGGATACCCCGGTTTGGGTATATGATAAGAACGTTGGCGTGCGACCTGGCAACGACCTCGCGCAAGCGGCGGAAATCGATGCTACGGCGACGCTGTTCGTCCTGGAGCTTCCGGAATCGCCGGAGGGCTGGACCGGGATGGTATCCGGGTTTACCGGACTGGAGCGCATCTATCTGCTGCATTCTCCGAGAGCGCCCCACGAGCGGATCGAACCGCCTTCCCGGGATCATTTCAAGCTGGTGTACAGCTTGATCCATCGCGGGGCCGGGCAAGGGCTTCGCGAGGAGGACCTGATCGCGGCGCTTGCGAAACGCACCGGCTGGTCCAAGCGGATGGTGGAGATGTCGCTGGGGGTATTCGAAGAGCTGGGATTTATCATCCGGGCATCGGGGACGGTACGGATCCATCCGTCTCCTTCCAAGCAGGCGTTGGAAACGTCAAGCCGTTACCGGGAGCTGGGACTGCTGGCTGAAATGGAACAGATGCTGCAGTACGGCCGGGTACCCGAAATTACCGAATGGATGCTAACCCATATTCAGGGAGCTTCATAAATGATTTTTCGAGAAATGGAAACGATTCGCATGCATTTGAACTAGGAGGAGATTGGTTTGGATTTTAAAGAGTACATTCGGGTGATTCCTGATTTCCCTCAGCCCGGCATCAGTTTCAAGGATATTACCACGCTGCTGAACGACGGCGCCATGTATCGCAAAGCGGTTGACGAACTGAAGCAACTGGTATCCCATCTCAAGATCGATTTGATTGCCGGTCCCGAGGCCCGCGGTTTCGTGGTTGGGGCGCCGCTGGCTTACGCGCTTGGCGTCGGGTTCGTCCCGATCCGCAAGAGCGGGAAGCTGCCTTACGAAACGATCGAGGTGGAATACGACCTGGAGTACGGCAAGGACCGGTTGGCGATGCATAGCGATGCGGTGAAGCCAGGGCAAAACGTGCTGATTGCAGACGATTTGCTGGCTACCGGGGGGACGATTTCGACCTCGGTCAATCTGGTTCGCCAATTGGGCGGGCATGTCGTCGGCACGGCGTTCCTCATTGAGCTGAGCGAGCTGGACGGCCGCCAGAAGCTGCCGGGGATCGATGTATTCTCACTGGTTCAATACTAAAAAATAAACAGAAGAGGCTGTTCCACCAACTCGTGTGGAACAGCCTCTTTTTCTTTTGGCTCCTAGTGCGCGGCTTCTTCGTTGTCATTGCTTAATTTCAGCACTTGGATCAGCTTGAAGAACAAGCTGAGCAGAATCCCGGCGATCGTTGCCAGCGCCATGCCTTTCAGGGCGACATTGCCCATGGTCAGCGTGGTGCCGCTGAGACCGATCACCAACACGATTGTCGTCAGAAGCATGTTAGTTGGCTTGGAGAAATCCACCTTCTGCTCAACGAAGATCCGCAAGCCGGAGGCCGCGATAACGCCGAACAGGAGCAGGGATACGCCCCCCATGACCGCTGGCGGGATATTGGCGATGATCGCCGAGAATTTCCCGGAGAAGGAGAGCAGGATGGCAAAGATAGCGGCTCCGCCGATGACGAATACGGAATACACGCGGGTTAACGCCATAACGCCGATGTTCTCCCCGTAAGTCGTGTTGGGGGTCGAGCCTACAAAGCCGGAGAGGATCGTGGAAATCCCGTTCCCCATCAACGACCGGTGCAGTCCAGGATCCTTGGACAAGTCTTTGCCCACGATGTTGCTCGTCACCAACAGGTGGCCGATATGCTCTACGATGACCACGAGGGCAACCGGCACGATCGAGATGATTGCGGAAGTATCCCATTGCGGGGTTGTGACTGTCGGCAAGCTAAACCACTTGGCTTGTCCAATGGCTTCGGTGTTCACCTCGCCCATGAAATAAGCAAGTACATAACCAACCACGATCCCGATCAGGATGTGAATGATCTTCGGAAATCCGCGGAACATGACGGCGCCAAGTACCGTAACGCCTAACGTCACAAGCGACAGCGTGATGTGCGTCCCGTTGGGCGTCCAGCCCTCCGAGCCGTCGCTGATCCATCCGGCCATGCTGGCCGCAACCGGAATCAACTCGAGGCCGATCAGGGCCACGATGGCGCCCATGGCAGCCGGTGGAAACACGACGTCGATCCACTTGGTGCCCGCGTATTTAATCAGCATCGCAATCACGACGAAGATGACGCCGGTGACGATAAACGCGCCAAGGGCCATGGCATAACCGTTCCCCGGGTGACTGATGATCACCGCTTGAACCGGTGCGATGAAGGCAAAGCTGGAGCCCAAATAAGCGGGGATTTTTCCTTTACAGATCAGGATGTACAGCAGGGTGCCGATACCGTTCATCAGCAGGATCATGCCGGGGTCTACGCCAAACAGGTTGGGCACCAGCACTGTGCTTCCGAACATGGCAAATAAGTGCTGAAGGCTCAGCAGCACGCCTGGTCCGAACGGGACTTTCTCATTAACTTGAATTTCACGTTGCAACGCGTTCACTCCTCTATAGGTACGTTCATAAGATAACTATCCTTAATAGGATAATGACAATGCCGACAATTTTCAACAGAAATTTACTTGACATTTGCATTTTCATCTCATTATCATTCCCTTCCCTCACCTGCCGGCATACGGCAGGGAGTTCGGCAGGATTGCGCAGCGCCGGGTGTCCATGCTGGAGGGACAATACCCGGAGTTGACGGGAGGGAACGCAAGAGTCATAATTATAGGAAATCAAAATGAGGCGATTTATGCTCTTGTATGCGTTTTTTCAGTATATTTTCATATAGAAAGGAATCAACAGGATCTCAATGGGCATAGAGCAATTACTCGAAAAGGCGTCTGCCTATATAAAGGAACCGGATCTCGATCGGATTCGGGAAGCGTACGAGTTTGCGGACGAAGCCCATCACGGACAGGTTCGCAAATCCGGGGAACCTTATATTCTTCATCCTTTGGCTGTGGCGGATATTGTTGTTAACATGCAGATGGATGCGCTGTCGGTCATTGCGGCCCTGCTTCATGATGTGGTTGAAGACACGACGGTGTCTTTAAAGGAGATACAGGAGCATTTCGGCAGCGATTGTGCTTTGCTCGTCGACGGGTTAACCAAGCTGGAAAGGATCAAATTCCAATCCAAAGAGGAGCAGCAGAACGAAAACTACCGCAAAATGTTCATTGCGATGGCGCAGGACATCCGGGTGATCGTGATTAAATTGGCGGACCGCCTGCACAATATGCGGACACTGAAATACCAGTCCGAGGAGAGCCAGCGCCGGATCGCTTACGAAACGCTGGAGATTTTCTGCCCGATTGCCAACCGGCTGGGGATTTCCGCAATCAAATGGGAAATGGAAGATATCGCCCTGCGATACCTGAATCCGCAGCAATATTACCGGATCGCCAACTTGATGCGCAAGAAACGGGCGGAGCGTGAGGAATACATCAAGAACGTCATCGCCCGCATTGCCGAGAAGCTGGAGGAAATGGGCGTACAGGCGGATTTGTCGGGCCGTCCCAAGCATATTTACAGCGTTTATAAGAAAATGACGATGAAAAACAAGCAGTTTAACGAAATTTACGATCTGCTGGCCATTCGCATCATCGTTGACAATATCAAGGATTGCTACGCGACCTTAGGCATCATCCACACGTTGTGGAAGCCGATGCCGGGGCGGTTTAAGGATTATATCGCCATGCCGAAGGCGAACATGTACCAGTCGCTGCATACGACGGTCGTTGGCCCAAACGGGGAACCCACGGAGGTTCAGATCCGCACTTGGGAGATGCACCGGACGGCCGAATACGGGATCGCGGCGCATTGGGCCTATAAAGAAGGCACCGGAACAGGTGGCTTGGAAAATAAAATCACGTTCTTTAACGAAATCCTGGAGCTTCAGCATGAAGCGAAGGATGCTTCGGAGTTCGTGGAATCGCTGAAAATGGATTTCTTCTCGGACCTCGTCTTTGTGTTTACGCCGTCCGGAGAGGTTATCGAGCTGCCGGCGGGCTCCGTGCCGTTGGATTTTGCCTACCGCATCCATACGGAGGTCGGTAATCGGACGATCGGGGCCAAGGTGAACGGACGAATTGTGCCGCTGGACCATCGACTGAAAACCGGGGATATCGTGGAGATTTTGACGTCTAAGCATTCGTACGGTCCTAGCCAGGACTGGCTGAAAATCGCTCAATCTTCCCATGCTCGCAGCAAAATCAAGCAATGGTTCAAGAAGGAAAAACGCGAAGAAAACGTGGAAAAAGGACGCGAAGCGATCGAACGTGAGCTGAAGCGAGCGGGGATCGAGCCTTCCCAGTGGATGAGCGACGACAAGCTGCTGGAGGCGGCGAAGAAATACGCCTTCAATGACATCGACGACATGCTGTCGGCGATCGGGTTCGGCGGGATCACGGCCTCGCAGGTTGTGACGAAGCTGACCGAGAAGCTGCGCAAAGAGCAGGAAGAGGCCGCCGGACACATCGAGTTAACCTCGGAGGTCAAGGAGGTCAAGGCGCTGGAAGAACGTCGACATCGTCCAACGAACGGCGTTGTCGTGAAGGGAATTGATAATCTGCTAGTTCGCTTTGCCCGCTGTTGTAACCCGGTGCCGGGCGACGACATCGTCGGCTATATTACGCGCGGACGCGGCGTATCGGTGCATCGCAGCGATTGTCCGAACATTCCGGGCGGAGGAGACGGCGAGGAAGCGGCGCGCGTTATCGACGTGGAATGGGAAGAAGCGATCGAGGCGAACTACAGCGTTGATATCGAAATCACCGGTCACGACCGCCGGAACTTCCTGAACGAAGTGCTGCAGGCCGTGTCGGAGAGCAAAACGAATATTTCGGCCGTTTCGGGCCGATCGGATAAGAACAAGATGGCTTTGGTGCATATGACGATCCTGATCCGCAATACCGATCATCTGCAGTCCGTTGTGGAGAAAATCAAGCGGGTGAAGGATGTATACACGGTCCATCGGATCATGCAGTAACGGACAAGAAAGGATTCGAACCGGATGAGAGTGGTCGTGCAGCGCTGCCGTGAGGCGCGCGTAAACGTTGCGGGAGAAACGGTGGGAGCCATCGGCCCTGGGCTGATGCTGCTGGTTGGCGTGACCCATGAGGACACCGAACAAGACGCCGCCTATTTGGCGGAGAAGATCGCCGGCTTGCGGATTTTTGAAGACGAAGCGGGGAAGATGAGCCTTGCGGTAACGGAGATCGGCGGGGCGATTCTTTCGGTGTCCCAGTTTACCCTATATGGCGACTGCCGCAAGGGCAGACGTCCCAACTTCATGGCGGCGGCCCGACCAGAGATGGCGGAACCGCTCTACGAGAGGTTAAATGAGCTGCTGCGTGCCAAAGGGCTGACGGTGGAAACCGGCGTTTTTGGGGCGGAAATGGACGTTGAGCTGACGAATTGGGGACCCGTGACCCTGATCGTGGACAGCCCTGGTGGCGAGGTATAAATACGAAGAGAAATCGAAACGGACCAAGACGCAGGAAGGATCAACGCGTCTTGGCCCGTTTTTGGTTTAGGAGACCGGGACCGGGATGAGTTTCTCATAAATGCTGATTTCGTAATCCGGTTTCATTCCGACTTTTTCGTAAAGGCGGTAGGCTCCCGTCGGATTGGCGGCATCGACACCCAAGGAGACATGGGTTTGCCCTGCTTGGTAGGAAGACGCAAATACGTTTTGCAGCAAGGCCAGTGCCAGCCCACGCCCCCGATGAGGGCGGCGAACACCCAGATGTTCAATAAACAGCAAGTCCTCACTCATACGGCATAATGCAAATCCGGCAACGGCACCTTCGGTATCCCGAGCGAGGTGCCACCAATGCTCATCAAAGGTTGGCAACTGCGTTCTTTCCACAAACTTCTCCATAGCAGGCACGGTAAAATCCCAGTGGTCGGAAAAGGCTTCGATATAAGCCTCATAGACGGCCTGTTCATCCCGTCCTTTCACGAACGATTCGACAGTGAATCCTTCCGGTAGGACGACGGGAGCTGGTTTGACTTCCAAATGGAGGGCCATACGCTTAAAATAGCGGACCGGCGCGAACCCAAAACCCTCAAACAAAGCTGCGGCATCGGGACAAGAGGAAGGAATCATCCCCTGAAGCCGCTTGGTTTGCCCGGATTCATTCCGGAGCGCAACAGCCCGCGATTCAAGCGCGGCAACAAGCGCAGTACCAACGCCTTTTCCCCGGGCAGAAGGCCGCACGCAGCCATAACTGAACAGCTTCTCCTCGCTGTCCTCCTCCAGGAAGGCGTAACCGATCAGAGCAGCGTTCTCGTCTTCGGCCACCCATACGTTCTGGTCCAAGTCAAAGCTTGACCACATGTTTAGCACATCCTCCAGGACGATGTCAGGCGCGCCGAGATCCTCGGTATCGCAAATGGCCACCAGCTCGCAGACAGCCGGGGCATCCTCCAGAGTAGGGCGGCGAAGGTGAAAGCCCAAATGATTCATCGTATAGACCCTCCTTATTGCGGGTTTTTGACCCATTATACCTCAAGATGAAAAATTTTCCTCTAATTATAACGAAGGTTTTGCGATTGGAAAGGATAAGCGGACCGGTTTTGGTACAACCTTGTGGTAAAGAGCTTGACGACCAAAGGAGTTGCTGTCCGTGCATCAGTCCGCAAAATCGAGAGATTGGCAGTCCATTCCGCTTATCTTGGCGGGACACCGCAGCGAAGCCCGAATGTCGGCCCGTTTGGCCGAGCCGGAGCGTTTTGATCCCACGATGCGGGAGGGGAAACCCTCTGCCGATTGGCTGCCTCGACCGGGAAGCTGACGTTGATTATAAGGAGGTATGGGGCATGACCCAACATATTCAGGCCTATTTCAATACGGAAGATCAGCTGGAAGGCGCGCGTATCACTTTACAAGCCTACAACATCAATGAAGTCGAGGCGGGACATGTATCAAACGAATGGGGAGAGGACGATCAACTTCAGGTCCCGATGTTACCACTAAACAATGGGGTGATCAGCGCATCGGGCCCAAACAACCCCGGAATCGTTCCTGTTCCCGGAACAGTTCGCGGCGTGCAGAGCGTGCTGCCGGTTGCAGCCATGGGGGAGCGTTATGCGGGCGATTCCCTAATAGGAGAGCGCAGCGAGGCTGTTGAAGGGGAGCGTTCGGTGACATCGGAGTCCCTGATCGACACCAGTGACGAGCCGCAGGGATGGAAGTACGTACTTAGCGCAAAAGTGAAGGACAGCGATTATGAGATCGTCGTGCGCAAATTACGCGAGCAAGGAGCTTATATTGCTGAGTCTTAGGCCGTTTTATAGTTTTTGCGGTTCTCTGTAATATAACTGTAATATTAGATACATGTTCCCTTAACATTGCCTGTTTATAATAACAGCATGACCCCCTTTTTAATATAATACCTTTTGAACCTGCACCCCGTTGGTGTCAGGTTTTTTTCTTTGTTCGGACATTTTTCGCGCCCGGACTTGACTTTAACGCGGTGGTTTCATACAATCTAAAAATAACAGTTGACGTCACCTCCGGAGGCGTGAACTAGTGCTCATATTGATTTGATGACGGGAGAAAGTAGTTCAACCCCACATCCACAGAGAGGAATCCCCGACTTCAGCAGCGGTCGAACGGACAGATGATCCGTTACCCCTGATAAGAAGCAGGCTGGAAGGATTCCGGTGATGATTGCACGAAAGACTTCCCCGAGAACCGGCGGCGAAATCCTGAAGCGTTCCATCGCTTGGAGAGTAGACGTACGGCGTAGGCGGGCGATAACCGCTTAAAGCGAATACGATGCTTGGAAGCCGACGCGCGGCCTGCGTGACGGGACATCGAATTCGGAATGTGGGTGGCACCACGGGTGATTGCGAACCGATCTCTCGTCCCTGTTTGGATCAAACAGGAACGGGGGATTTTTTTATATTGGCTTACGAGTCTGAGATGGAGGATGAACGATATGGCTTTTCAGAAACCGACGGGTACGCAGGATTTGCTGCCGGGAACCGTCGAGAAATGGCAGTTTATCGAAGAGAAGGCCAGAGATTTGTGCCGGCGCTTTAACTACCGGGAGATCCGTACCCCGATCTTTGAGCAGACCTCGCTGTTCGAACGCGGCGTAGGGGAAACGACGGATATCGTCGAGAAGGAAATGTACACGTTTCTGGATAAAGGGGAGCGCAGCATGACGCTGCGTCCGGAAGGAACGGCCGGCGTCGTCCGCTCCTATGTGGAGAACAAGCTTTACGGCGAACCGGATGTCAGCAAGCTGTACTATATCGGGCCGATGTTCCGTTACGAACGTCCGCAAGCCGGACGGCAGCGCCAGTTCCACCAGTTTGGGATCGAGGCGTTTGGCGCAACGGATCCGGCGATCGATGCCGAGGTCGTAGCGCTGGGTTACCAGTTCTGTCGCGAGCTGGGGTTGCAGGGCGTGAAGGTGGAGATTAACTCCGTCGGCAACCCGGCGAGCCGGGCGGTCTACCGCGAGAAGCTGCTGGGCTTTCTGCTGCCGATGAAGGACAGCTTGTGCAAAGACTGCCAGGCCCGGATCGAACGGAATCCGCTGCGTGTGCTGGACTGCAAGACGGACCAGGACAAATTCGTTGGCGCACCGTCCATCCTGGACAGCCTGGATGAGGAATGCACCGCGCATTTTGCCAAGGTGCAAGAGCTGCTCAGTGCGATGGAGGTTGAATATGAAATCAATCCTCGCCTCGTCCGCGGATTGGACTACTACACGCACACCGCTTTCGAATACAAGGCTCAAGGCATCGGCGCGATCGATACGATCGGCGGCGGCGGCCGGTATAACGGGCTGGTAGCGGAAGTGGGCGGTCCTGATCAACCGGGTATCGGGTTCGGAATCGGGTTGGAACGAATTGCGCTGATTCTGGAAAAACAGGAGATCGAACTTGGCGCCGTCAAACCGCTGGACGTCTATCTTATCGCCCTAGGCGAGGCGGCGGAGAAGGAGATCACAACCCAGCTGTTTAAGCTCCGGCAAGCGGGAATTTCTGCCGAACGCGATTATCTGGGCCGGAAGATGAAGGCGCAGATGAAATCCGCCGACCGGATGCAGGCGCGCTATACCGCAATTCTCGGCGACGATGAGCTGCAGCGCGGAGAAATCGCCCTGAAGTCGATGGAAAACGGCGAGCAACGTACGGTGAAGTTAAGCGAATTGGTTCAAGAGTTAAAATCACATTAACCTATAAACAATAGCTAAAGCGAAAAGGGGAGTTACGATGAAACGAACGCATCAATGCGGAACGCTGAGCACCGCGAACATCGGAGAAACCGTTACATTAAACGGCTGGGTACAAACCCGCCGCGACTTGGGAGGCGTCTTGTTCATCGATCTGCGCGACCGCAGCGGGATCGTACAGATCGTCTTTAACCCGGCTTATTCCGGCGAAGCGTTGCAAATCGCCGACCGCGTGCGCAGCGAATACGTTCTGGCTGTTACCGGTAAAGTGGTGGCACGGGATGCCGAGACGGTGAACCCGAATCTACCAACCGGCGATATTGAAGTACAAATTACGGAAATCGAAGTGTTGAATGCCGCGAAAACGCCGCCGTTCTTCATTGAAGACGGCGTCGAAGTCGATGAATCGCTGCGTCTGAAATACCGTTACCTCGATCTGCGCCGTCCAGAAATGCAGCAAACGTTGTGGCTGCGCTCCAAAGCGGCTAAGGTATTCCGTGATTTCCTCGACGGGGAAGGCTTTATCGAGGTGGAAACCCCGATCCTGACCAAGAGCTCGCCGGAAGGGGCTCGCGATTATCTTGTGCCTAGCCGCGTGCATCCGGGCGAATTTTTCGCCCTTCCACAATCGCCGCAGCTGTACAAGCAACTGCTTATGGTCAGCGGTATCGAGCGCTACTACCAAATCGCCCGCTGCTTCCGCGACGAGGACCTGCGCGCCGACCGTCAGCCGGAGTTTACCCAGGTCGACATCGAGACGTCGTTCCTGTCCCGCGACGAGCTGCTGGAGATGATGGAGAAGCTGGTGGTCCGCCTGTTCAAAGAAACGAAAGGCATCGAAATTCCGACGCCGTTCCAGCGCCTGAGCTATGCCGATGCGATGGATAAGTACGGCTCGGATAAGCCGGACCTGCGTTTTGGCCTTGAGCTGGTGAACGTAAGTGATCTCGTAGCAACTAGCGGGGTGAAGGTATTTGCTTCCGTCATCGAGAAGGGCGGGGAAGTGAAAGTCCTCAACGCCAAAGGCTGCGGGACGTGGAGCCGGAAGGATATCGACGATCTCGGACCGTATGCGGCCCGTTACGGCGCGAAGGGGCTCGCCTGGATTCAAGTGAAGGAAGGCGAATTCCGCGGCCCGATCGTGAAGTTCTTTACCGAGCAGGAAATCGAAGCGATCAAGGAACGCACCGGTGCCGAAGAAGGCGATCTGCTGCTGTTCTCCGCCGATAACAAGAAGGTTGTTGCCGACGTACTTGGCGCGCTGCGCTTGAAAATCGGCCGTGATCTCGGTTTGATCGACGACAGCGTCTATAAATTTGCATGGGTTGTGGACTTCCCGCTGCTGGGTTGGGACGAGGAGCAAAAACGCTATATCGCCGAGCACCATCCGTTCACCCGTCCGCGTGAGGAGGACCTGCCGCTGCTCGACAGCGATCCAGGCAAAATCCTCGCTCAAGCGTACGACCTCGTGCTGAACGGCTATGAAGTTGGCGGGGGCTCGATGCGGATTTACAAACGCGACGTGCAGGAGAAAATGTTCAAAGCAATCGGCTTGTCGCCAGAGGAAGCGCAGGACAAATTCGGCTACCTGATGGACGCATTCGAATACGGTACGCCGCCGCACGGCGGGATCGCCTTCGGCTTCGACCGCTTGGTGATGCTGCTGTCCGGCCGTTCCAACCTGCGTGAAACGATCGCCTTCCCAAAAACGGCCAGTGCAACCGATTTGCTGATGAACGCGCCTTCCGAGGTGGACGGATCCCAGCTGGATCAACTGCATATCAAGGTCGCTGCCAAGCTGGTAGAAGCGAAGAAGTAACCGATTAAGATGTCAACCTATCGGGAGGTATACTAGACCATGCTTCATCAATTTTCGCGAACAGAACTCGCCATCGGGGCAGAGGGACTGGATATTCTGAAGAAAAGCACGGTGGCCGTGCTTGGCGTCGGCGGTGTAGGCGCGATGGCGGTCGAAGGGCTGGCCCGAACCGGAATCGGCCGGATCATCCTGATCGATAAGGACGTTGTCGATATCACCAACATCAACCGGCAAATTCATGCCTTGACGACAACGATCGGGCAGAAGAAAGCCGACCTCATGTGTGAACGGGTTAAGCTCATTAACCCCGAGTGCGAAACGATCGCGTTAAATATGTTTTATACGGAAGAGACTTACGAAGAGCTGTTTAAATACGATATTGATTACGTGCTTGACGCTTCGGATACGATCATTTACAAGATTCATTTGATCAAAGAGTGTCTGAAGCGGAGGATTCCGATCTTGTCCAGTATGGGAGCCGCCAACAAAATGGACCCGACGAAATTCCAAGTCACGGATATCTCCAAAACCCATATGGATCCGATGGCTCGTGTGATTCGGACAAAGCTGCGGGAAGCCGGGATCAAAAAGGGAGTTAAGGTTGTCTTCTCAACTGAGCCGCCGGTGAAGCCACGGCAGGACGTCACGGAGAAAATCGCGCCGGCTGGCGCCAAAATCCGCAAGGCCAAGCAGCCGCCGGCCAGCAATTCCTTTGTGCCGCCGGTAGTTGGTTTGATCATGGTCAGCGTGGCGGTGCGCGAGCTGCTGGAGCGCGGAGGCGTGCGCGCATGAATCCGGAGCTTGTGAAGAAGCTGCGATTCCCTGCGGATAGCGACCGCGTGCTCGTACTGGATGCGCCAGACGGGTACGTGGAGCATTTGGGTTTAAGCTCGAAGCATACCCATCCGGATGAACAGCAAGCCGGAAGTTATGACTTCGTGCAGATGTTTTTTCGGTCGATCCGGGACGTGGAGGTAGGAGCGGCCAAGGCGCTGCACGCCATCAAGCCGGATGGGCTGCTGTGGCTGTGTTATCCGAAAGGCGGCGCCAAAGCCGGCACGGACTTGACCCGGGACAAAGGCTGGGAAACGGTGAAAGCCGCAGGTTATGACGGGATCGCGTTGGTCTCGCTCGATGAGACCTGGTCCGCGATGCGTTTTCGCCCGGCGGATAAGGTGAAGATGACGCCGGGGTCCTCCCGCCGCACTAGCGGCACGGGAGAGCCCAAAGCGAAGCGACAGTCCGCACCGGTACCGGAAACGCCGGAGGACTTGGCGGCGGCGCTTAGCGGACAATCGCAGGCGGCCGAGAGGTTTGACCGGTTAGCCCCGTCCCATAAAAAGGCATATATCGAATGGATTCTGGACGCGAAGCGGGCAGAAACGCGGGAAAGCCGGATTACTCAAACCGTCGAGAAGCTAAAGTTGGGTTTGAAGCGCCCGTCGGACAAAGTGTAAGTAAAAAATGCGATAACGAAGACGCTGATTAAGGGTGGATACTAGACTACCCGGATCAGCGTCTTTCTTTTTGAGAAAATTCGCCTTTTGGCTGGAGGTAATGGTATAATGGAACTCCTTTTGAGTCTGGAGTACACAAAACCTTAGGAGGTAACTGAAATGGATGATTTTCAAAGTGCCTATCAAGAAGAGAAGGCGCGGCTTGACAGCACCTTGGAAGAGATCGACCGGCAGCTGCAGCGGCTGCGCTCGATTCCGGTGTACACCGGGCAGGACTTTACCGAGCAGCTTCTCGAGGAGAACCGGGAAACCCAGCGAAAGCAGCTGGAGCAGTCGATTCACGAGCCGTATTTTGGACGGCTGGATTTCGAGGAACAAGGGAGACGGAAAACGCCGCTTTATATCGGCAAAGTCGGGGTCGGCGACCAGGACGGCAAAGATCCCGTCGTCATCGATTGGCGCGCGCCGGTGGCCAGCCTGTTCTACTCGTTTACCGGAGGGGACGACGCTTCTTATGAGGCGCCTGAGGGCTTGATCGAAGGCTTAGTGTATTTGAAGCGGAACATCGTGATCCGCAAAGGCATTTTGGACCGGGTGGTGGATACGTACAACCGCAACAGCGACGGTCCCGCCGTATCGGATGAGTTCCTCGTTTACCGCCTCGGCGAGAACAAGGACAATCGCCTGCGCGACATCGTCTCGACGATTCAGGCCGAGCAGGACCAAATCATCCGTGCGGCGAAAAATACCGCGCTGATTATCCAAGGCGTGGCCGGCAGCGGGAAAACGACCGTGGCGCTGCATCGGCTGGCTTTTTTGCTGTATCAGTATAAGGAGCAGATTAAGGCGGAACGGCTCGTTATTTTTGCGCCAAACCATATGTTTATCGATTATATCTCCGAAGTGCTGCCTGAGCTTGGGGTAGGGGATATTCAGCAGAGCACGTTCAGCGATTGGGCAGCCAAAGTGCTGGGCCTGGATGAGGTGCCGTCGGATGGATCGGAGGCATTGTCGCGCTGGTTTGACGGCGGGGCGAAAGGGGCGGAAACGTGGCAAGATACGGAGTTGCCCGGGCGATTCAAGGGTTCGATGGCATTTAAGGAGATCATCGATGCATCGATGAGCCCTCTCGAGTCCGCCTGCGTGCCCGAGGGGGATTTCGAGCCTTGGGAAGGAGCACGGCTGCCGCGCAAGGAGATTCTGGCCTGGTTCGAAGGCGAATATCGCCACTATCCGGTGGCCCGGCGCAAGGAACGGGTGCTGGCGCGCATTCATCGCTGGATCGAAATGGAGCTAAAGAAGGCGCCGTCGGCGGCTGCGCTCAAAGATCGGAAGAAAAAATCCCAACAGCGGGAAAAAAGCTATGCGAAAAAGTGGCCGGAGCTGACGCCGCTCAGCCTGTACCGAGAGCTGTTCGGCATTCGAAAAGGCGGCGGAGCGGAAGGGATGGCCGATGTCTCGGACCGGATTCCTCGGGGGATTTGGAAGGAGACGCAAGCTCGCTTGAAGAAAAATGCCATCAAGGAAGAAGATTTGGCAGCGCTTCTGTACCTGTATACGCTGATCCACGAAATCGACGGCAATCTGACCTTCGACCACGTCGTCATCGACGAGGCGCAGGACTTCACCCCGTTTCAGGTGCATGTGCTGGACCGCTTCGTTAAGGGTCACTCCTTTACGATTCTTGGGGATTTGTCGCAAGGCATCCATTATTACAAAGGGGTGCGCCATTGGGATGAGATGAAGGGGTTATTCCGGCCGGACGAAACCGCTTATTTTGCGTTAACGCGCAGCTACCGGTCCACGATGGAGATCATCCAGTTTGCCAACGATATCCTTGAAAAGGGCGTAGGCGCAGATTTGCTGGCGGTCCCGGTATTCCGCAGCGGGGAACCGGTGCGGCTGCAGGAAGCGGATGGCGGGCAGCGGCTGCCGTTGATTCGGAAGGCGCTGGACAAGGTACTGGGCGGTTCCTTCCGCACGGCGGCGGTGTTGACCCGGACGATGCGGGAGGCGGAGGAGCTGTATGCCGCGTTAAGCGAAGGCGGGCTGGAGGTCAACCTGATCAACGGAGAGCTGACGCAGTACGCCGGCGGCGTCTCGGTGCTGCCGGTCTACCTGTCGAAAGGCCTGGAGTTCGATGCCGTGATCGTGACGGACGTCGACCGGGAGCATTACGGGCCGAAGGACGCCAAGCTGCTTTACGTCGGCTGCACCCGTGCGCTGCACGAGCTATGGCTGCTGCACGGAGCGGAGCTGCCGACTTACGTCTCTGGCGATGGGGAGTCGGAGTATGCGGCCAGGGTGAGCTTGGAAGCTTAAGGCTCGGGGCGTGCGAGGAGCTGGTCCAATCCGACGGGGGACTATCTTTGAGCCTCTTTGCTTCATTATCCCTTTCGATCAGGAGGGGAGTTGCGTTTGCGCATGGGCTTCACTTGGAAAGAAATCATGGGTACAACGCGACGTCGCACGTTACGTGGATTGTATTCGATTTTTTGTATATAAAAGACCGCAGAGGGCGAAAAAACCGAATTCTATTCGGTTTTTCGCATAGATTCGGGGCATACGCCTTCAAGAGCGGCGAATGTATATGAAATTTCATATATATTCCCGTAAAATCGCCGGAGCGGCCAAATTATATTCGAATTTTCACATAGATTCGCATAGAGAGGAACTCATGGGGGACATCCGTCTATTGGACGGGTCTTTACTGCGCGTCATCCTGCATAAAGTCGTCCAGCCACCGATCGGCTTTGCTCTGGTTGCACAGGTTGCAGGCGCAAACGCAGTTCACCGGGGTCGTGTGGCCGCCCTTGGCTTTGGGCAACAGGTGGTCGATCGTATCGCCGTACTCCCCGCAAAAGAAGCAGGTATAATGATCCCGCGTCAAAATATAATGGCGGAACGCTTTATTGGTGTACAACCGCCGGATGGTGAACGGGTTGACGACGACCGCCATATGCTCGCGCACGAGCGTGACGGCCAGCTCAAAGTCGATCTCCTGCTGCCAGCGCCGGCCTTTGTCGGTGCGCCCGCGCAGGCGGATCATACCGTTGCGGTTCGGGCGCAGGGTCCGGACGTCGGGCCCCTCGACCTTCGGCGGCGGGGCAGGCAGCGCCCGCTTGATCCGCCGCTTGGGCGCCGCGGCGTCGGCGCCCGGCCGGCCTGCGGCGCCCCCAGCCGGCGCCGCATTGGCGGCGCTTGCGCCGTCCTGGAAGGCCGCGATCTGGACCGCGGCCTTTTTGCTGCGGCGCTTGCGCTTGCGTTTGCGCGCCGCCTTGGCTGTGCCAGCGGCGGCGCCGGCTTCCGCGCCCGGCGGCGCGCTTGGCCCGGCCGCGGCTTCGCGCGCGCGGTCGTCGCCGCTTGGCGCCGCCGCGGCGGGCATGGCCGCTGGCGCGACAAGCGCAGCGCCAGCGGGCTCATGGGCCGCGGCCAGCGGCAACGCGGCCTGCTGCGCCTTGCGCAGCGCGCGGCAGCTGCGGCAAGCCCCGCGGCGTGAGCCTTTGCCGGAGCGCTTGCCGGTGCGGCGCAGGAATTCGCCCAGCGGCTTCGATTGGCCGCAATAGGCGCATATTTTTACCGCTTTCGCGGAAGTCGAAACGTGCTCAGGGTGCTGCTGCTGCGTCAAGGGAGTCACCTCAGTTTGGAATAGACTGTAAGTAGGATATGACTCCATTATACCTGATTCCCCATAAATATAGCCAAGACCAGCCGGTCTTGGCTTATCGTTTTTTATGAGATTCGTCATGGGATGCTCCCTTGTCACCGATTATTCGGTCACGGCTGCGGGTTGTCTTAAGCTGCGCATTTTGGTTAATATTTTGCGGATGCTTTCATCGGAGAGGTGAAATTTACCGGCTAAATCCCGTACTGTGCTCCCAGCGCGATAAAGGCGGAAAATCTCCTCATTCCGCTTGGCGATGGAGATGCGGGATCCACTTAGTTCTCCCCATAACGCCCTCGACCGTTCCGGTTTGGGAATGTACAACAGCTCACCTTGAATGTAGGTTTGGAGCTCCTGCAGCAGCCTAGGGGGAAGAACATCCTTTCCATTTTTGTAATTCACGATCATGTACCTCCTTATTTCGTGGTCCATCCTCGATTGCAGTTACGACATAAGTCAACATGCTCGCTTCCCCCCTTCAATTTAGTGTAGGTAGTCAAATTCGTCTTTACATCACGACGGTGATTCAATGAACCTGATTCGAACATTTCGTTGCTCACGTACCTCCATGTACGCTCCGCTACTCCGTCCCTAGCTTCATCCAATCTTCTCAGTGTTGAAGAGCCGAATTTTTGACTTTTTGAAATTTAACTTCATACAAAATTTGGTTGAATCTGGATCTATCTTAACACAGGTGGTGTCAAACATAAATAAGGGAGGCTGTTCCCAGCCCCCCGTTTTAATTGGGCGCCGCTTACGCGGCAGCCACCTCACTCACTGAAATCACTTCGATCAGCCCCCTTTCCCGTGATTCGTCGGCCCGACATCTATATTAACTCATATTTCCGGCGGCGGGAAAAGCGAAAGAACGACTATAAGTGTTTTTTACGCAAGGTATGCTAGAATAAGTTTGGTATCCTTTCATTTATCAAGCTATACATGCTATTCGTATTCATCACGTTAATCATGTTAATGATCAAGGAAGTGACTTAAAGGTGGATTTGTTTTCTTTTAATCAGGAGCAAAGCCCGGCGGGGCGGCTGCTAGCCGACCGGATGCGGCCAACCTCGCTGGATGAATATATCGGACAAGAGCATATCGTTGGCCCGGGCAAGCTGCTGCGGCGGGCGATCGAGGCCGACCAGGTCTCCTCGATTTTGCTGTACGGCCCTCCGGGCTGCGGCAAAACGACCCTCGCCCACATTATTTCCAACCATACGAAAGCGGAGTTCGTCCGATTGAACGCGGTGGATGCGTCGGTGAAGGACGTTCGCGAGGTGATTGAGAAAGCGCAGAACGATAAAGCTTTTTACGGCACGAAAACGATCTTGTTTCTGGACGAGGTGCATCGCTTCAACAGCTCAAGACAAGACGCCTTACTGCCAGCGGTGGAAAAAGGCACGATCATCTTCATCGGCGCAACAACGGAAAATCCATTCCACTACGTCAACGGCGCCTTGATGAGCCGCTCTACGTTATTCCAGCTGGAGTCGCTGACCCAAGAGCATTCGCTGATTGCCATGCGGCGAGCCTTGGCGGATCCGGAGAAGGGGCTTGGCTTCATGGCGCTGCAGGTTGACGAGGAAGCACTGCTGCACATTGCTGCCATGGCGAACGGCGACATTCGGCGTGCGTTAAATGCCCTGGAGCTGGCTGCGATGACCACGCCGCCGCAACCGGACGGAACGGTGCACATTACGCTTGAGGTGGCGGAGGAATCGATCCGCCGGCCGCTCGTCAAAGCGGACGAATCCACGCAATACGACGTGTTGTCGGCGTTCCATAAATCGATTCGCGGCTCCAGCGATGCGGCGGTGTTCTGGTTCCTATACGCCGTGGAGAAGCTGGGGATGGATCCGATGACCTTTATCCGCCGGTTGATCGCCGCCAGCAGCGAGGATATCGGCCTGGCCAACCCGCAAGCGCTGGTGCAGGCGATCAGTGCTTTGGACGCTTACCGGAACAATGGTTGGCCCGAAGCGCGGCTGAACGTCGTTCAGGCGATCCTGTTTGCGGTCGAAAGCCCTAAATCGAACGGCGTCGTGGAGGCGATCGGGAACGCTTTGGCAGCCATCGAGGAGGTCAAATCGGCCGAGGTTCCTCTGCATTTGCGCGATACCCACTACAAGGGAGCGGTGAAGCTCGGGCACGAGGGCTACAAATATCCGCATGATTACCCTGGTCATTATGTGCAGCAGGAATACCTGCCTGAACGCTTGGCTGGGCGTACATTCTATCATGCCACCGAGCAAGGGAACGAAGCGAAGATCAAACACAACCAAGAGCTGCGGCGCAGAAACGGCAAGTAACCGGAGCGCATAAGCCCTGCGGATAAACGAAAAAAACGGAGTTACGCGTCAAAACCGACGCTGTAACTCCGTTTTATTTTGATCCAGCTTAGGCTTGCGCCGCGGCAGTCTCCGCCCGCAGCTTCGCCGGGGCTTCGATCGTGCCTCCGCCCAGGCATTCTTCGCCTTGGTAGAACACGACGGCTTGTCCCGGGGTAATTGCCTTTTGCGGCTGATCGAACTCGACAAGCACGGTGCCGTCCGGCCGAGTCGTCAGCGTTACGCCTTGATCCGGCTGGCGGTACCGGAATTTGGCCGTGCAGTGAAACGGTCCTTCCGGCAGCTTGTCAGCCCCGGCGATCCAGTTGACGCCGGAAGCGATCAGCGACGTCGAGTACAGGCTTGGGTGCTTGTCGCCTTGCACGACGTACAAAATGTTGCGCTCCAGATCCTTGTCGGCAACGAACCACGGTTCGCCGGTGCCGGAACCGCCGATGCCAAGGCCTTGCCGTTGGCCAAGCGTATAGTACATCAGGCCATCGTGGCGGCCCTTGACCTCCCCAGTGACGATGTCGACCATATCGCCGGATTTGGCCGGCAGGTAATTGCTCAGAAATTCCTTGAAATTGCGTTCCCCGATAAAGCAAACGCCGGTGCTGTCTTTCTTCTTGGCCGTGTATAAGCCGGCTTCTTCGGCGATCCGCCGTACCTCCGGTTTCGGCAGATGGCCGATCGGGAACATGGCTTTGGACAACTGCTCCTGATTCAGCGCGTTGAGGAAATAGGTTTGATCCTTGTTATTGTCGACGCCCCGCAGCAGCTTGTACGTCCCGTTCTCTTCCACGACGCGTGCATAATGCCCTGTCGCAACGTAATCCGCGCCGAGATCCAGCGCTTTGTTCAGAAATTCGCCGAACTTGATTTCCCGGTTGCACATGACGTCCGGGTTTGGCGTCCGGCCCCGCTTATATTCTTCGAGGAAATAGGCAAATACTTTATCGTAATACTGCTTCTCGAAGTTCACGGTGTAGTAGGGGATATCGATTTGTTCGCAGACGCGGCGAACGTCTTCGGCGTCCGCTTCGGCCGTGCAGTAACCGAATTCGTCGGTATCGTCCCAGTTTTTCATGAATATGCCGATGACGTCGTAGCCCTGCTGCTTCAGCAGGAGCGCGGTCACCGAGGAATCGACGCCGCCGGACATGCCGACGACGACGCGGGTTTCGCTATTAGGCTTCGTCATGATTATCACTCCTTTGAGCGGCGTTCGCTCGCCGTTTATTTTACCATAATTGTTGCTTTATTTTCCAAAACACATATGATATGTTACGATAAGCACAGGGTAAAGATAGGAATAGGGAGGAATTCCCGGATTTGGGCACGGCTGTCGCGGAAGATCGCGGCGGAGGGCCCGAGACTGTCTTTTAAGGATCAAAGTTCAATTATATAAAGTTTATTCGAAAATTGAAAGAGGTGCCTTCTTTGAAGATTTCCACAAAAGGACGCTACGGATTAACCATTATGATGGAGCTGGCCGCTAAATTTGGCGAGGGGCCGACTTCTCTTAAAAGCATCGCCGAGAAAAACCAATTGTCCGAGCATTACCTGGAGCAATTGATCGCGCCGCTGCGCAACGCCGGTCTGGTGAAGAGCGTACGCGGGGCTTACGGCGGTTATATTCTTTCCAAAGAAGCCAGCGAAATTACGGCGGGAGATATCATCCGCGTGTTGGAGGGGCCGATTTCCCCGGTCGATTTCACCGAGGAGGACGATCCGGCAAAACGCGATTTGTGGTTGCGCATCCGCGACAGCATCGCGGAAGTGCTCGATTCGACGACGCTGGAGAATCTGGTGAATTTCGAGGAGCACGGAACGAAGGAAAATTACATGTTCTACATTTAAGGATGCTCCAACTTTAAGATGGACTGAACCTATGATGAAACAACCGGGTTCAGTCCTGAACGATTCGGAAATAATTATAAAAAAACAGTACTTTTTGTATCGCGAGTGTAGATGGTAAGCTGAATTCCGCCTAAACCTAACGAGGCAATGAATAGAAATGGCTGAAACCCGTGTAAAGATGGGGTTCATGCCGTTTTTTTTCGGTTAGTACATACATAACGAGGTGAGGCGCAAATGGTAACTAATTCAGGAATTGCGGTTTCCAAAGTGAGGTCGTTGCGTCTCTATCCGCGTAGAATCGAAAGATGCTCTCAAAAACACGGGTTGCTCTCAGTAATGGATGTCAAATAATATTACATCATATCGATTTAACTTGAATATCTTTTGCTATTATCTAAAACGATGTCATTATTGTTTACAGATAATCACGAGGTGTATATAATAATAAGAAAAAGAATATAAAACGATCATAAATAATCATAAATGATCATTGAAGTGGATATGATCCTTAAGGAGTGATGTTCCTTGATGCAGAAGGAAGAACTAAAGACAAAAATGAAGGAATATATGGGAATTATCCGATTATCGGGCTATGAATCCCGAATGGCATATCGGTTCAAGGATGATCTGTCCCGATATACCGATCAGGTTATCATCGACAAGACCGGAAATGTGATTGCTACTTTTCCGGGGAGTGATCCGGAGGCGCCCCATCTGATGGTGTTCGCCCATATGGATGTCATCGGTTTTGTCATTAGCCGGATCGAGCCTGACGGTTTTCTGCGGATCGAGCGGGTCGGAGGCATTTCCGAGAAGATTGTCCAGGGCATTCCCGTGATGGTCGGCAGCGAGAATGGAGACTACTATCCCGGCTTGATCGGAGCGAAGGCCTATCACATTCAATCCCCAGAGGATAAGGCGAAGGTCGATCCGTTCTCCAGCTTGTTCGTCGATATCGGAGCGAAGAGTGTGGAACAAGTACAAGAGATGGGGATTCATGTCGGCTGCCCTGTAACTTTTGCGCCTCATTATGTGGAACTGCTCGGCGACCGGATTGCCGGCGCCTATATCGATGATGCGGCCGGACTGACGAATCTGCTGCAGATTGCCTCCGCACTGGTCGAGAAGAAGCCGGAATGCACCGTTCATCTGGTCGGGACTGTAATGGAAGAATTTAATGCCAGAGGCGCGATGATGGCGGCACGCAGCGTTAAGACGGATATGGCAATTTGTCTGCTTGGCCCTGGCGCCGGAGACACCCCGGATCAGCGGGGAGTCAACAATGTGGTACTTGGTGGAGGGCCGGGCGTTACGTTGTTCAATTTTCACGGAAAAGGTACGTTAAACGGAAATATCGCCCATAAAGGGCTGTTCGAGTTAATAAAAAAATCGGCGCAGTTTAGCGGTATTACGCTTCAACGGAGCGCCGCGCGGGGAGCGCTGAGCGATACGGCGTATTTACAGTTGGAGAACGACGGTATTCCGTGCCTAGACATGGGAATGCCGGACCGCTATAGCCACTCGCCGATGGAAACCTGCGATCTGAACGATCTGGAGCAGGTTGGCATCGTCGTTACGGGGGCCATTTACGGGATTAACAGGGATTTTAATCTTCATCGCTATTAGAAGATCTGGTTTCATGTGTAAACAAGATAAGGGGTGAGGGAATGAAACGAGATGTGCTGATCGGTATTGATGGCGGCACAGGGAGCATACGAGTAGGATTCTATGATTTGCTGGGGAACTCCCTGGGATTCGCAGCAACTGAATATCGGACAAGTTATTTACATACCGGATGGGCAGAGCAATCGCCGGAGGACTGGTGGAACGCCCTAAAGGCAAGCTTGGCCAAAGGCATGGCGGAGACAGGCATAACCAAGGAGCGGATTATTGGAATCAGTACGGCGACGACCAGTTGCAGTGTGGTCTTAAGCATGCTCGACGGGACGCCTGTAAGGGATTGTCTAATTTGGATGGATGTCCGAGCTTCACAGGAAGTGAATGAGATCGCTGACAAGACGGGAGCGAAGCTATCGGCGGAATGGATGCCCGGCAAGCTGCTGTGGTTGAAGCGCCATGAGAAGGAGAACTACGACAAGGCGGAGGTCTTCTGCGAATACCAGGATTGGCTCACGTATCGTCTGACGGGAATCTGGTCCATCAACATCAACAACTCCTGCAACTGGGGGTATAATGCCCGCGAGAGGGCGTTCGCGGAGGATTTCTATAACGCAATCGGTTTGGAAGAGGCGGTATCCAAGTTCCCGGGTGGGCATGTGTATGCAGTAGGAGATGCGATTGGAACGCTGACGAAAGAGGCGGCGGATGAGCTTGGCCTCGGGTATCATACACTGGTAGCGCAGGGCGGTATCGATTCTTCTATCGCCATTCTGGGGATGGGAGTAAGCGAACCAGGCAAGCTCGCGCTCATTACGGGCTCCTCGAATCTGGCCATGTCGTTGACGGCTGAAGCCCTGTTCAATGAAGGCTCAATCAATACAGGGCCGGATCATCTGCTTCCGGGCTACTATACCTCCTACAGGGGCCAGGTCTCTTCGGGCTCGATTCTCAGTTGGTTCCGACGAGAATTTTGCCGTGATCTGGAGGATGTGGAAGAAGGCGTATTTCATTATCTGAACCGTCAGGCTGCGGAGCTGGAGCCGGGCTCAGAGGGACTTATCGTGTTGGATTACTGGCAGGGCAACCGCCATCCTTATCTCGATTCGAAGGTTAGGGGCATGTTCTACGGGCTGTCACTCAATCATACCCGTGCGCATATGTACCGTGCGCTTATGGAGGGAATTGCCTTCGGCACGGAGAATCTTCTTGTACAGTTCAGGGATAGCGGCTTTCCCGTACAGGAGATCCATATCGCTGGCGGCACATCGCAATCCGATGTATTCATGCAGATCCATGCGGACGTCAGCAATGTGACGGTGAACGTGCCGCAGGACCGGCAGGCGCCATGTCTCGGCTGTGCGATCACCGTGGCGGTGGCGGCTGGAGTCTATCCGGGATTAGCGGAAGCGACCCAGGCGATGGTCAAGCTGGAGAAGGTCATCACTCCGAATCCAGAGGCGCACCGCAAATACAAACGTATTTTTGAACAGTATCGCAAGATCTACCCCGGTTTCAAAGACTGGATGCATGAGACGACGAATATTTATCTTCAGTCACCGGCCCAATCGGATCAAGAGCTGAAATAACCAAGAATCGATGGACCGAACAAGCCGAGCATCATACGGCAAGCACAATACGTAATCAAAGTACGGTAATTACACAACATGGAGGGATTCAGTATGACTACGCCAACACCGCATATTACAGCTTCGATAGGAGAGATCGCCAAGACGGTTCTGATGCCGGGGGACCCGCTGCGGGCGAAATTTATCGCTGAGAACTTCCTGGACAATCCGGTATGCTTCAATGAGGTGCGGAACATGCTGGGATATACGGGAACCTATAAAGGAAAGCGTGTCTCGGTAATGGGCCATGGGATGGGCATGCCTTCAATGGGGATATATTCCTATGAGTTGTTTAATTTCTATGATGTCGACCATATTATTCGAATCGGTTCGTCGGGTGCTATTCAGCCGGATGTGAAGATGCGGGATATTATTATCGGCATGGGAGCGTGTACGGACTCAAACTATGCGAAGAGCTTCAATCTGCCCGGCACGTTCGCCCCGATTGCCAGTTACGAGCTGCTCAGCAAGGCAGTGGAAGCGGCCAAGGAGCTTGGGCTGCCTGTAAGAGTGGGCAACATCATGTCAGGTGACGTCTTCTACTGCGACAATGCCAGGGAGCATGATGAAGGCTGGCTCAAGATGGGCGTGCTCGCGTCTGAGATGGAGGCTGCTGCGCTGTATATGAATGCCGCAAGAGCCGGCAAGCACGCACTGTGTATGGTCACGATCTCGGATAAGCCGGGTGAGAAGCCGACGACGGCCGCAGAGCGGGAGCAGACCTTCACGGGCATGATGCAGATTGCCCTTGCTCTAGCCTGACCACTTTTGGAGGGGATAAATTGTGTTTCAAATTGAACGCGTAGAGAAAATTCTTGAATATATCAACCGCAAGAAGAAAGCCAACGTGAAAGAGCTAAGCGAGCAGTTCGGGGTGTCCAAAGTCACGATCAGACGGGATCTGGACGAGTTGGCGGAGAAGGGACTTGTGGTGAAGACCCATGGCGGCGTCATGTCAATCATGAACAAGTTTGCTTATGAAATTCCAATCGCAAGTAAGTTCGAGGCGAATTCCGAAGCAAAGAAGAAGATTGGGGCCCTTGCTGCGAGTCTGATTGAAGAGGGCGACATTGTTGTATTCGATGCAGGCTCCACCACGCTGGAAATCGCCAAGAGCATGAAGACCCAGGATATCACCGTGCTGACCAATGATATCAAGATCTCGATGGAAGTGGCGATGAAGCCCAACGTGAAGCTGATGGTTTCCGGCGGTGCGCTCAGCGATTCCGTGTATACCCTTGTCGGAGATCAAACCGTTGAATTTTTCAAAAAAATTCATGTAAACAAAACCTTTCTGGGCTGCGACGCGATCGATTTGGAATTCGGGATTTCCAATCGGACCAGGGAAGAAGTGCCTGCCAAAAAGGCAATGATCGATGCGGCCGAAGAAGTAATTATGGTTACAGATGATAGCAAACATAACACAAAAGTATTTTGTCATCTGTGCGAAATTACCAGAATTGATAAATTAATAACAAATCGAATAGATGATCATTTTAGGTTTGAATTGGAAAAGATTGGTATTAATGTTCTGGTTGCTGAATAATAGAGCGTTGTAGATTGCTGTGGGGAATGTTGAGAATTTTCTTGAAATATCAAGAGTTCTTACACTTCTCACAGCTTTTTTTGTGTGAATTTTCCTGTACTAGAAATCAATTGAAAAATCACGAAAGAAAATAAAAATAAATAAAAAATCATAAAAGATCTTGACGGCATCGGAATTCCGCCGCTATAATTGCCTTAAATCAATTAAGTAACATGTTATATAAGATTACATTATTGGTAAAGTTTTAACGGTAGTCTTCACCCAATACATCATGCGAAGGAGTTAAAACTATGGAATGGATTAAACAGACGTTTGGAACGATAAAGCCGGTTATTGCCATGTGCCATATTCGCGCTTTACCGGGAGACCCGTTCTATGAACGCGAAGGCGGGATGGACCGGGTAGTAGAATTAGCCAGAGAAGATCTGATGGGGTTGCAAAATGGTGGGGTAGACGCCGTGATGTTCTCGAATGAATTCAGCCTACCTTATCTGACAAAAGTGAGACCCGAGACGACGGCCGCTATGGCCCGGGTGATCGGGGAGCTGAAGCGGGATATCCGGATTCCTTTCGGTGTCAATGTCCTGTGGGACCCAGTCGCATCTATTGATTTGGCAGTTGCCACGGACGCAAGCTTCATCCGGGAGATTATTACGGGAGTTTACGCCAGTGATTTCGGCTTATGGAATACGAACGTCGGACAGACGATCCGCCACAAGACGGAGCTTGGAGCCCACGGACTTAAAATTATGTTCAACATCGTACCCGAAGCTTCGGCTTACCTGGGAGACCGAGATATCGTAGATATCGCCAAATCGACAGTATTCAACAACAGACCCGACGCCTTGTGTGTGTCCGGCTTGACGGCCGGGGCGGAGACCAGCAGTGAAGTCCTCACCAGGGTGAAGGAAGCGGTCCCGGAGACGGTGGTGTTCTGCAATACAGGTTGTAACGTGGATAATATCGAGCGGCAACTGACCATCGCGGACGGAGCCGTGGTAGGTACCACCTTTAAGGTGGACGGAAAGTTCGACAACCTGGTGGACGAGAATAGGGTTCGGATTTTCATGGATAAGGTGAAACGGTTTAGAGGATAGATTGACGGGTCAACGTCCAAGCCATCACAAATTTGAGGTAAAGAAGGGGATATTTTTATGAAGAAAATGCTTGCTCTGGTAAGTGTACTCATGCTTGTCATTCTGACCGCTTGTTCAGGCTCGGACAACTCCGCCAACGGCAACACAGCAGCTACCGACAGCAATGCTCCGGCCACTTCCGAAACGGCTACTTCAAAGGATGGGGACAAACTGAAGGTAGTCCTGCTGATTCCCGGCAACTTGGGCGATAAATCATTTCTGGATTCGGCGAACAGAGGTCTTGAAATGGTTCGTGACCAACTGGGGGCCACAACCAAGGTCATCGAGATGGGAACCGACCAGACGAAGTGGGAGCCGATCTACCTGGATGTAGTGGAGCAGGATTGGGACCTTATTATTTCAGGCAACTCCACCGCTTCGGAAATCTTCCACGCCATTGCGGCCGAGCATCCGGAGAAGAAATTCATCGACTTTGAAACCGACTTCGTAGATATTCCCGACAATGTCTATGCGATGTGGTATCGCGTAAATGATGCTTCCTTCCTCGCCGGAGCGGCAGCGGCGCTGACGTCCACCTCCAATCTTCCTAATGCCAACCCCGAGAAGATTATCGGATTTCTGGGTGGATTGGACGTACCAGGGATCAACGCTTTCCTCGTCGGCTACATAGAAGGAGCTCAATATGTCGTACCTGATATTAAAGTATTCACTTCCTATGCAGGCGACTTCGGCGATCCGGCTAAGGGCAAGGAGCTGTCGCTGGTGCAGTACAATTCTGGTGCAGACGTGATCTTCGGTGCCGCGGGCGGAACGGGGCTTGGCATTTTCGATGCCGCTAAGGAGAAGAAGAAGTACGCAATCGGCGTAGACTCCGACCAGGCTGAAATGGTTAAGAGCACCGACCCGGACAAGGCGAACCTGATCGTGACCTCTTCCATGAAGAACGTCGACCAATCCATCCTTCGGGCCGTGAAAAAATATCAGGAAGGCACGCTGGAGTTCGGCGAGCGCGAGACGCTCAGCTTCACGGAAGGCGCCGTGGGCATCGCCAAGAATGATATCTACAACGCTGCATTTACTCCTGAAATGAAGTCGAAGATCGAAGAGATCGAGAAGAAGCTGATCAACAAAGAGATCGTGGTCAGTGATGCATCCAAAATGGAAACATCCGAAGTTGAGGAGATTCGCAACGCAGTAAAACCATAAGTGCATTAAAATCAAACGGCATGAAGGAGGAGATTCCATAAGGAATATCCTCCTTATCCCTATCCGTGATTCAATGAATCCGGGAATAACAGCAGGAAGGAGGCGGAGTATGGTGGGGGCGTTGCTGGAGATGCGAAATGTAATGAAGGTATATCCGAATGGCGTAGTCGCGAACCGGAATGTGAACTTTAGCTTGAATGAAGGTGAAATTCACGCGCTTGCTGGGGAGAATGGAGCCGGAAAATCGACGCTTATGAAGATCTTATTCGGGATGGAAGAGCCCAGTGAAGGCGAGATGTTCTTGAGAGGGAAGGCGATTAGGCTGGGTTCTCCGCAGGATGCGATCGACATCGGAATTGGAATGGTTCATCAGCATTTTATGCTGATTCCTTCCTTCACCGTTGCCGAGAACATGGTTCTCGGAATGGAGCCGAGAAAAGGCGTTTCCTTTAATTATAAAGAAGCCGTCAGGATTACCAAGGAATACTCGGCCAAATACAATCTCGCGGTTGACCCCGAACTGAAAGTCAGGGATTTGTCCGTAGGCATGAAGCAGAAGGTGGAAATCCTGAAGGCGTTGGTCCGCGGCGCTCAGATTTTGATTCTTGATGAACCGACGGCTGTGCTGACGCCGCAGGAGACGCTAGAGCTCTTCCAGGAGCTAAAGCAGCTTAAGGAGGCCGGACATACCATCGTTTTTATCTCCCATAAGCTTAAGGAAGTTAAGGCAATTTGCGACCGGATTACGATTATGCGCGGCGGGAGAACGGAAGGCGTCTTCGACGTTCAGGATATTACGGAGCAGGAAATTTCCCGTCTTATGGTCGGTAGAGATGTTGTATTGAAATATGAGAAAGAACGGCATGAGTATGGGGAGCCGGTACTGGCTGTGAAAAACTTGTCGCTCAAGGGAGAGCGCGGCAACGATCTGTTGAAATCCGTCCAGCTCTCGATCCGCCAGGGTGAAATCCTGGGTATTGCCGGAGTCGAAGGCAACGGCCAATCCGAGCTGGTCCAGGCCCTTACCGGTCAGTTGAAATCTTCGCCGGGTTCTGTTTATGTGAGCGGATCGGATATCGGGAAGCTTGACATCGGAGCGATCCGAAGCCTCGGAGTCTCCTACATTCCGGAGGATCGAATGAGACAGGGGACAGCCAAGGATGCCAGTATTGTCGACAACCTGGTTTCTACGATTTTCAAAAAGAGGGATTGGAGCAATGGGATATTCATGAGGCGGAAGAAGATGCTTCGTCTCGCTGAGAGCCTGATTGACTCGTTTCGTATCAAGACTTCGGGTCCTGCCCAGGAAATCGGTATGCTGTCCGGCGGCAATATGCAGAAGGTGGTCGTCTCCCGGGAGAGCTCGACGGAGCCACGGCTGCTGATAGCCGAACAGCCGACACGGGGGGTGGATGTCGGCGCCGCGCAACTGATCCATCAGAAATTGATTGACCTGCGTTCGGGGAAATGCGCGATTCTGCTGATTTCGGCTGATTTGAATGAAATTCTGGAGCTGAGCGATAGCCTGGCGGTGATGTACGGAGGAGAAATCGTCGGCTATTTCGACCGTCCCTCTGAGCTTACAGAAGAAGAACTCGGACTGTTCATGCTGGGGATCAAGAAACAGGATGAGGAAGAGCTAAGGAGGGCTCAACATGTTTAAGCTGAAATATTTTGAATGGTTCCGCACGCTGGCGGTTGTTGTTATTGCGCTCCTCCTTTCTCTTCTTATCATTTCTTTTGTTAGTGATCAGCCATGGCATACCATGTTCATCTTCCTATATGAGCCGATCTCCTCCTTGTCCCATGCGGGAAATGTGGTGGAAATGGCGATTCCGCTCATGTTCGCAGGCGTGTCGCTTGCTCTGTTGTTCAAGATGAACATGTTCAACCTGGGAGCTGAAGGGATTTTCTATTTCTCCGGCCTGGTGGCGGCGTCTATTGCCATTCGTTCGGGCCTCGGATTTCTGCATCCCGCTATCGCCATAATTGCTGGAGGGCTTGTTGGTGCGCTGATCATGGCGATTCCCGGCATTCTTAAAGCCAAATGGAATGCAAACGAACTGGTGACCTCGCTGATGTTCAACAGCATTTTGCTCGGAGTTGGGCTGTATCTGCTGAATTACAAGCTCAGGGATGCGGCGGCGTTCCAGACGGCCTCATTCAAGTTTAACCTCGATGCGGTGCTAAGCCGCATGATTCCCGGAACTCGCATTCATACGGGCTTGATCATCGTACTGCTGTGTATTGTTGGTGCCCATCTGTTCATGTATAAGACCAAATGGGGATATGAGTTGCGGATGACCGGATCTAACCGCGACTTCGCGGAGTACTCGGGAATCAAAACCGGAAGAGTGATCGTATACGTCCATCTGCTGGCTGGGTTTATCGCCGGTGTCGGCGGATCGGTGGAGGTGCTAGGCATGCACACCCGGTTCGACTGGACAGCCCTGCCGGGTTACGGCATGGACGGCGCGCTTGTAGCGATGCTTGCCAAGAACAATCCGCTCGCGGTGATCGGTTCTGCCCTGTTCCTTGCCTACATCCGGGTAGGAGCGGATATGATGTCGAGATTGTCCGATGTTCCGGCCGAGATGATTTCCATTATCCAGGGCGTAATTCTACTCCTAGTATCCGCAGAGCAATTCCTGAAATTCTGGAAGAATAGAATGCTGCTGAAGGAGGCGCAGAAGAATGGGTAGCTTTTTCGCCGCCATCTTCACAACCGAGTTCGCCTTCTCCATTCTGCGAGTCACGACCCCGATCCTGTTCGCGGCGCTGGGTGCACTCATTTCTAATAGAGCCGGTATCGTCAACATTGGTCTGGAAGGCATCATGTTAACCTCTGCGCTCATGGGCGTACTGTTCAGCGCCTACACGGGAAGCGCCTGGCTGGGACTGTTGGGAGCCGCGGCTGGCGGCGTATTCATCGCAGGTATGTTAGCTTTTTTTACACTCAAATTCAAAACACATATTATTCTGGGCGGTATCGCCATCAACGCATTTGCCTCCGGAGGGACGATCTTCGTTCTATACCTGCTCACCGGCGACAAAGGAACTTCCTCATCCGTAGCGAGCAAGGTGCTTCCTAACCTCGACATCCCGCTGATTAAGGAGATTCCGATTATCGGCCCTATCCTTTCGGGGCATCATGTGTTGACTTATCTGTCGCTGATTGCCGTCGCTGTAGTCTATTATCTGCTCAAGCGGACACCGCTTGGACTGCAGATCCGGGCGGTCGGCGAGAATTCGCAGGCGGCGCAGTCTGTCGGCGTCAAGGTCGTCCGTACGCAGTATATCGCCCTCCTGCTGAGCGGCTTGTTCGCAAGCCTGGGTGGAGCGTATATGTCTATGGGGTATCTGTCGCTCTTCACCCGGGATATGACGGCGGGTAGAGGCTGGATCGCCCTTGCAGCGGAATCGATGGGCAGAAGCACGACGATTGGAACGGCGCTGACCTCGTTTCTGTTCGGCTTCGCCGAAGCCATGTCGAATGTGATTCAGCTGTTCAAAATACCGGCTGAGCTCGTATCGACAGTACCTTATGTGGTAACGGTCGTCGGTCTTATGATCTATTCCATCAGTGAATCCAGGAAGAAGGGCAAGTAGAAGCATCATGATATCGAAAGGCGGTGACCATCCATGGCGATTCCGAAAGGGAATGAAATGACGGAGTTTAAGAAGCTGCTTTCCCGTTACTACAATGAGGTCAACAAAGAAATTTACGGCTTCGGTGTGAATCAGCTCAAGATCAGTATTGAGGACAATGTCATCCACGTTTTGGTCAAGCATCAGCGGATCGTGGCGCTCACGGCCTTGGAATTACGTCATGCCTCTACCAAGTTGGCTGTCGATCATGCGCTGCATTCGGAATTCAAACTGCGTTTTCTACAGAAGATGGAGGCGAAGACGGATTTTAAAGTGGTGTCCATTCTTCGGGATTACGATCCGTCAACGGAATGGGCGTCCACCTTGGTAATTCTGGAGTAAGATGTCTGATAATTGAATCCTAATTGGAGATCGCCCGGGATTTATCTTGGTGGGATAGCCTGCAAGAGGAACAAGGCTGTAACTTTCGATTCGTTTACGATGAGAGGCGGCCGTTGTCAACAGGGAGTTCTGTGTGACAACGGCCGCCTCTTTGTCTATATAAAACATAGATCAAAGGAGTGGATGAGGGTGCTGAGCCTCAAGAATGCTGCAATTATTGTCATCGATATGCAATATGATTTCGTTGGTGAGGAGGCGGTTATTCCGTGCAAAGCGGATGCAGGTCTAATCGAATCCAATCAGAAGCTGCTGGCATACGCAAGAAAATCGGGAGTGCCCGTCATCTATACCCAGGAGATTCACCGGAAATCGCATGTCGACTTCGGTCGGGAGTTGGATCGCAGCGAACCGATTCACTGCGTGGAAGGAACGCAGGGGGTGGAAATCATTGAGGAATTGAAGCCGCAAGAGATCGATTATGTCATCCAAAAACGCAGATACAGCGCCTTTTTCCAGACGGATCTTCAGGTACTGCTGCAGGGGCTGGGTGTGAAGACGATCATTCTGACGGGGGCAGCAACGGATGTGTGTGTACGGGCGACGGCAACGGATGCACAGCAATATGACTATTATGTGGTCGTACCGAGAGAATGTGTGGCAGGAACCAGCGCCAAGCAGCATGAAGCCGCTCTGGAGCATATCGACTATGTGCTTGGTCAAATCGTCAGCGTGGATGACTTGTTATTTGAATAGCGCTGGAACCGGGAGACGAGCTGGTCGGAGTGCACCTTGGGAAACGTCTGGCGACTCCGGGAAATGTGAAACGCATGGCCTTTATAGCCGAAGGGTCCCCTCATGTTCGAGAAATGAAGCAAAAAGGAGCGGGTGTGAATGATTCGACAATGGGGTATGTGCACCACCGAAGAAATTAGCGCTATGGACAAGGAGCATTCGCTCGTGATTATTCCGATCGGGGCAACGGAGCAGCATGGAAGCCATCTGCCAGTCGGAACGGATTCGATCATCCTGGACAATCTGCTGAACGTGTTCATGAAGGAATGTGATTTTCCGGATAACCAGGTGTTGATAACCCCGCTGCTCCCGGTAGGCAAGAGCATGGAGCATATGGATTTTCCCGGTACGCTAAGCTTCAGCACCCACACGTTCTACTCGATGCTGGACGATTTGAGCAAATCGGTCCGCTGCCACGGGTTCACCAAAGTGCTGTTGATGAACAGCCATGGGGGGAATACGGACCTGCTTCATGTGCTGAGCCGGGATATGCGCATCAAGCATGATATGGAAGTGTTTGTGTTTGACTGGTGGTTTACCTCCTTCTGGAACGAGATTCTGGAGAAGGTGCAGCAATCCGGGGAATATGGCGTCTTCCATGCTTGCGAGCTGGAAACTTCGCTTATGCTGGTGTTTTGTCCCGAAGCGGTTGATATGGGCAAAGCCGTGGATGAGTACCCGGACATCCAGCTTACGGCGAATCCGCATGTCACGCTCAAAGGCCCAGTAACGCCCGGCTGGAAGACCAAAGACGTCTCCCATCACGGCGTTATCGGAGCGCCAACGCTCGCAACGGTGGAGAAGGGCCATATCTTCATCCGGTACGCCGTGCAGAAGCTTCATGCCATGCTCACGCAGGTCATCCAGACAAACTATAAGTCGTCCTGACTAAGCGCAGACCTGGTTCCCGTGAACCGGCGCCGGTCCGGAGCAGTTAAAGGAGACATCAAGATGAAAATTGTGGTAGGCATTACAGGAGCTAGCGGCTCCATCTACGCATATACGCTGATTCGGGCGTTGCATCAATTGAATATCGAGACGTATGTTATTGCGACCGAAATGGCTAAGAAAGTTATGAAATTCGAGTGCGGCATCACAATGAACGAGATCAAGACATACGCCGAAGTGCTGGACAACAGCAATTTGTTCGCTTCTGTAGCGAGTGGTTCCTTCAAGACGGACGGAATGGTTGTCCTGCCCTGTTCGATGAATTCACTTGGCGCGATCGCGAACGGCGTCGGGGATACCCTGCTGAGCCGAACGGCGAGCGTTATGCTCAAGGAGAAGAGACGACTGATTGTCGTTCCGCGCGAGACTCCGCTTCATTTGATTCATCTGGAGAATATGACCCGGCTGGCTCGTGCAGGCGCAGACATCATGCCTGCCTCGCCTGGATTTTATCACCATCCGACCGAGATTTGGGAGCTGGTCAACTTCGTAATCGCCCGGATTCTTGATGCCTTGAATATCGACCACCGGCTGATGGCGAGATGGGGAGAGAAAGCGGTGGACGAATGAACAACATCCGGGAGCTTCTACAGCATTTGGAACACAGCAACCGCATCACTCATATCCGCAAAGAAGTTGATCCTGTCTTTGAGGTTGGGGCGGTCATCAAGACCGGGAAAGGGAAGCAGCCGTTCTACTTCGAGAAGATCAGGGGTTATAACATGCCGATGGTATCGGGGCTTGGCGGGGACCGCGATCTGCTGGCGGAGACAATGGGGATTACATGTGACCGGCTTGTAGAGAGGCTGATCGACTCCATTGTTCATCCAATCAAGACACGGAAGGTCGTTTCGGGTCCCGTTCATGAAAATGTAGTGCTCCAGCCCAAAGAGATCACGGATTATTTTCCAGTCTGTACTTATCACAAGGACGATTCGGGAGCTTATCTCGTATCGGGCATTCTCGTCGTCAAGGACCGGAGCGGTCGCAAACGGTACACCTCGATCCGCCGGATGCAGATACTTGAAGGTAATCATTCCAGTGTACTGATCTCTTCGACAGAGCTGTATAGGCAGTTCTTGGAAACCGAGCAGCGGGGAGAGCCAATGGAGGTTGCGGTGATGTTCGGCGTCGTGCCTGCGGTCGTGCTTGCCTCGCAGATCAGCACGCATCTATACCACTGTGACAAGCTTGATGTGGCGGGGGCGCTGCTTGGTTCACCACTGGAGGTTGTACAGTGCCAGACGGTGGATCTGGAAGTGCTCGCCGAAGCGGAAGTCGTGCTGGAAGGCAGAATCCTACCCCATGTCCGGGAGCCGGAGGGACCGTTCGGTGAACTTGGAGGGTATTACGGGGATCGTACGCCGCAGCCCGTCATCGAATTCACGGCGATTACGTACCGGAATAAGCCGATCTGGCAGACGATTTATCCGTCCAGCCATGAAGAGCATCTGCCGATGGCACTAGCCCGGGAAGCGACACTGCTTAGCACCGTACGCCAGGTTGTGCCGGAGGTGCTGAATGTCCACCTAACGGTAGGCGGGATTGGCCGTTATCATGCGGTGATTTCAATCCGCAAACGCAGTGAAGGTGACGGCAAGCAGGCATTGCTCGCTGCATTCGCGAGCGACAAGGATCTGAAACATGTTGTGGTGGTGGATGAGGATGTGAATCTATTCGATCCTCAGGACGTGGAATGGGCGATTGCGACACGCGTTCAAGCGGATCTTGATGTGTTCATCGTTCCCGGCGCCAAAGGCTCACCGCTGGAGCCTTCCCATCAGCTTCGGGGAGTGTCAGCCAAAATGGGGATCGATGCGACATGTCCGATAGCGGCCAAGGAGTCCTATCGGCGGACGAGCATTCCGGTCGCTCCCAATTTTAATATCCAGGATTATTTATGATGAAGGAGGTGGATCACCGTTATGGAAGCCATCGGCCTGATTGAAACTCGTGGCCTTGTTGCGGCAATGGAAGCGTTGGATACGATGTGCAAAGCTGCTACCGTCAAGATGATCGATATGAAGGTTGTCGGCTCGGGCCTTGTGGCCGTCGTGGTAGAAGGGGATGTTGCAGCCGTGACCGCTGCGGTGGAAGCCGGAAAGACCGCCTATAAGCGCGCGGGGGGAGAACTGATCTCCTGCAACGTTATCCCGCGCCCGCATCCCGAGCTTGCCAAAATACTATTCTAGGAGGTGATGGGCGGTGTCGGATTTTATGAAGGGAATTGTGCAGGAGGCGCTGCGTGGCGGAGCCGGCGGACGTCGTAACCCGGATCGCAGTATTGAGCCTTCCCGGATAAATCTAGACTTGCGGACATCCGCCGTGCCAGGGATCAGCCGTCCTAATTACCAGCTGGAACGGAAGGAACAACGTCTCGGTGCGATGTCCGGTGGGAATGAAAGAGCAGCAGTGACATCGACTGCGCCAGTGCTGGCTTCAGCTGGCTCGCCTGTGGCGGTAACGGTGTCGGCGCAGGCTTCATCACCCGCGTTCGTGTCTCCATCGGCACCTGTTCCTGGAACCGTGAAGGCTTTGGCTTCTAATTCAGTATCTGCGGCTCCCCTGACCCGCGATTTCATCGAGGAATCGCTGGCGCCCTTGCTGCGGATGTCCCTAGTTCAAGGGAACAGCCGGGAGGAATGCGGGGCGGGCTGCACGGATACAGCGGCTACTCCAGATGAGTCTAGCATGCTCGGCCGAAGCTGCGCCGGGATGGACTTCTGGTATTACCCGGATCTTCGTCCGGAATTGATCGGTGAGCTGGGCCTCCGTCGAAATTCTGCCAAATCGGTAGGAATCATTGCCGAAGGCCGCTGCCGGCCCGGGCAATTATTTCTGCTGAGTGGATGTTCCGCCATATCCGGTGTCGACGTAGACATTAACTGGAAGAGGGAAGGCGACCGGGATTTTCAGGCCGTGCTTACCGGAGAGGCCCCATCCGAGATCCGGAATGTCCTTCTGAGTATGTACGAACAATGTCTGCGGAGCGGGAGCCGCCGGATTCAGAGTTATATCGCACTGGAACCTTCTTCGATTCTGATGAAGTATCTGGATATTCCCCGTGGCGATGCTGTCGCCGCCCTGGAGGGCATTTCACGGTACCGCAGCATTGCGCTTCTGGACAGAGCACTCAAGCTGGGCATGAGTTCCCGGGTGAAGTTCAGCATTGCGGATGAATACGTGATCCTTACCGGGGAGCGGGGAGACCTGTCGGAAGCCTCGACTTTGTTCGGGAAGCTGATAGAGCGTTATGCCTGATAACGGAAGGAGGATTAGCTGATGCAGCAAGCATTGGGTCTTATTGAAGCAATTGGATTTACAACCGCCGTATCGGCAGCGGATGCTGCGCTGAAGACGGCAGATGTCACGATTGAGGCTGTGGAAAAAGTCATCGGAGTGGGCGGAATGCTCGGTGTAACCATCCATTTTAGCGGGGATGTGGCTGCGGTCACCTCTGCGGTTGAGGCCGGTAGAACGGCGGCCGAACGAATCGGCAAGGTCGTCTCCGCGCATATCATTCCGAGAGCACACAGCGATGTCGTCACGAAGATACTGTCGCGGTTCGAGGTTCTCTCAGCGGAGCGTCCGGCGCAGGTTCAAATTCCTGAGCCGGATTCCTCCGCAGCCGAGGTCAAGAAGCGACCGGCGGGACCGGGTAGACAAACTCCGCCAAAGCCGGAATAGCAGCATGTAAGCTGAAATAGCAGTGAGAACATCATGGACGGCCCACGTTCGTTGGAGTGCAGCCTTATGCAGAAACAATCATTTATCGGGAGGAATTGAAAATGGGAGAAGCTTTAGGATTGATCGAAACGAAGGGGCTTGTCGGAGCAATTGAAGCGGCAGATGCCATGGTCAAAGCGGCCAACGTAGAGATATGCGGGTATGAAAAAATCGGCTTCGGTCTTGTTACCGTTATGGTGCGGGGAGATGTAGGCGCGGTTAAAGCAGCGACCGATGCGGGAGCCGGTGCGGCCAAGCGGGTAGGCGAGTTAATCTCGGTGCATGTCATTCCAAGACCCCACAGCGAAGTGGAAAAAGCAATTCTGTCCTGCATTAAAGCGTAGGACCTGGCATGCGATCCTCATCTAGCATGCTCGCTCTACGAACCGCCGCCGAAATGCTGTATCGCGGCAGGGAAGCGGAGCTGGATCAAAGGTATCCCCGCGTGCTAGTGCTCCTTACCCGTCACTGGATCGGGATGGAGGAAGGCATAGCAGCAGTGCGGCGGTTAGCCGGAATGGAGATCAGATTGCAGCTGTATGTTGACCCTGCTCTGAGTCAGGTCATGGGGCGGGGAGAAATTGCGAAAGTGACCGGAGTGGATGATTTTATGGAACCAGGGGTGAGTTTCCGGATTGCTGTTGATCCCAGCGTCTCCGGAAACCCCTGGGATGCCGGCGCGAATACCGGCATGGAACTCCCGCTGGCGTCCAATATTCAGTATTTGTTCATCCCGGTGCTGTCCTTCTCCTTAATGTCCAGAATTTCCAGGCTGGATGACGAATCGTCTACGGCGCGGCTGATCCTTCAGGGCTTATGTTCGGGCAGGAAAGTCGCCGCCCTTCGCGCAGGTGTAAAAGATGACAGTCCGGAATGGATAGCGCGCGGCTTGTCCATGCCGCCTGCGATGAGGCATGAAGCGGCAACAATGCTGGGGACGCTGCGGAGTTATGGAATGACGCTGCTAGGGAGTGAGCCCATTGAGAATTGGGTCGCCGGCGGCAGTAAGAAAAAGGAACTGATTTCCGGAGATGAAATTCTGTCGGCGGTGTCTGGCGGTGTTACGCAACTGAAGACGGGCCGGGGTTCAATCATTACTCCGCTTGCCCGCGACTTGGCGGCACAATACGGAATACAGATCCTGCAGGCGCGGGATGAGGAGATGATGTAGATGCAAATTGGAAAAGTGATCGGGCGGGTGACCGCAACCAGAAAAGACGAGCGGCTGGTCGGCACCAAGCTGCTGATCACTCAACCCATCCGGCTTGACGGGACTTTGACCGGACATCCCATCATCGCGGTGGATACCGTAGGAGCGGGGGTAGGGGAGCAGGTGATTTTAGTGTTGGGCAGTATGGCCGCAAGAGCGATTGCAAATGAAGGTGCTCCTGTCGATGCAGCGATCGTCGGCATCATAGACAGTCTGGAGAGTGAACAGTAGGGGGCTGATCCGAAGTGGAACCAAAAAGAATCAAGGAAGCGCTGGAATACCGGCGGCTGATCGATACGCTACTGGATCGTGGCAGCTATGCCGATCTGGTGCTAACCGGCGGCTTTATCATCAATGTTATGACAAGAGAAATCTATCAGGGCGATGTCGCGGTCAAAGGTGAACGTATCCTCATGGTCGGGGATTGCTCAGAGCTGATCGGTCCGAATACGATCGTGGAACAGGTGAAAGGGCAATTTATCAGTCCGGGATTTATCGATTCCCATATGCATTTTGAAAGTGCGATGCTGACGGTGACCGAGTTCTCGAAGCTGTCGATTCCCACAGGAACGACAACACTGATTGCCGATCCTCATGAAATCGGAAATGTGCTTGGAGTTCCCGGCATCCGGGCCATGATCGATGAGGCGCGGAGCCTCCCAAACCGGGTGCTTTATACCGTTCCCTGTCTGACCCCGGATGCCCCGGGTCTGGAAACTGCGGGCGCCGAGATCAATTCCAAAGATATGGTGGAGCTGCTGAATGATCCTTACGTACAGGGTATCGGCGAAATTCAGGGCTTCAGTAATGTTATGCCGGTCTTCAACCATGCCTCTCCGCTCATCGATGATCTGATCACCTCCGTTGTATACGCAAAGAGCATCGGGAAGACGGTGGAGGGGAACGCGCCGGGCTTGTTCGGCAAGGAACTGGCCGCCCATATTATTGGTGGTGGAACGCATGTGTCCTGTCACGAGACAACGACCAAGGAAGAGATGATGGAGAAGCTTCGCTACGGCGTAAGCGTGTTTATCCGGGAAGGCTCCTCCCAACGCAATATGGCGGAATGCATCCGTGCGATTACCGAGGAAGGCGTCGATTCACGCCGGGCTATTCTGGTATCAGATGATATGGTTCCGGAGGATCTGCTGAAGCTCGGTCATATGAATGACATCGTCCGCAGAACGATTGCGCAGGGCATCGATCCGGTTGAAGCAATTCAGATGGTAACGATCAATCCGGCGACCCATTTCGGCTTCGGAGATATCGGAGTTCTTGCGCCGGGCAAGCGGGCGGATATCGCCGTCATTTCCGATCTGCGGGAGATGACCATTGACAGCGTATATCTCGGTGGCGTCAAGGCAGCGGCGAGGGGCGAGCTGTTGCTCGATATTCCTGCTTATACGTATCCGTCTTCCGTGAAGTCATCTGTGAAGCGTTCGCCTGTCACGGTGAAGGATATGTATATTGAAGCGAAGGGAACACAGGCCAAGGTTCGCGCGCTTGAAGTAATTCCTGATCAGAATTTGACAGGGGCGCTGGAAGTTAACCTGACGGTGCGGGAGGGGATTGTCCAGCCCGATGTGGGGAGTGATATTCTGCCGCTGCTTGTCGTTGAACGGCATGCCCGCAGCGGAAGAATCGGACGAACCTTTGTGCGCGGCATGAAGCTGCGCGAGGGGGCCATTGCCCAGAGCATTGCCCATGACACGCATAATATCATCGTCACCGGAACCAATTATGAGGATATGAAGGTGGCCGTCAACCGCGTGATCGCCATGAACGGCGGCATCTGCATGATCAAGGACGGGAAGGTGATTGGCGATTTGCCGCTGCGGATCGGCGGGCTGATGTCCGACGAACTGACCGGCAAGGAAATGAGCGCGGCTGTCGCCGAGCTTCACCGTCAGGCGAAGGAGGAGCTAGGCTGCACGCTGCATGTTCCGTTCATGCATTTGAGCTTCCTGTCCCTCGTGACCAGTCCGAAGTGGAAGATTACCGATCTCGGACTGATCGATGCGGAGAAGTTCGAGAAGCTGCCGACTATTTTACAGTAAAGGAAGATGGTCATGGGGCTGAGATTGATTGATCTGTCGCAGGAAATTTATCAGGGCATGCCGGTCTTTCCTCCGCATCAGAAGACGATGATTTTTCCAAATATGTCGCATGAGGAAAGCAAGGAGAAGCTCGGGTTTGAATTTGCGACTAATAATCTGCTGATTAACGAGCACGGGCCGACGCACAGCGACGCGACCTACGAATATGACCGCAACGGCAAGACGATTGATGAGATGCCGCTGGAGTATTTTTACGGGCCTGCGATCTGTCTGGACGTCTCCTATGTATCGCCGGATTCCTATATTACTGCCTCCATTCTGCAGGAGGAATTGAAACGCTCTGGACTGTTTATCGAACGGGGCGATATCGTACTGCTTCACACCGGGCATTATGCAAGGTCTTACGGTAAGGAGGAATGGCTGACGCGTCATGCGGGCCTTGACTACGGCGCCGGGGAATGGCTGGCGAAGCAGGGCGTAGTCAACATCGGCGTTGATGCTCCATCCATCGATAATCCAGCGGACATGAGCTATGCGGGACATTTGATCTGCCGGGAATACGGGATGACGAATACGGAGAATATGTGCCGGTTGGACGAGGTTATCAATCAACGGTTTCTCTATTTTGGACTCCCCTTGAAAATTCGCAGAGGCACAGGCTCACCCGTCCGGGCGGTCGCTGTGCTGATCGATTAGCGGATCGGGGATACGAAAGGAAGGAAGAGCTATGTTGAGAACCAGACTGAAGGAAGAGGTCATCATACCCGCTTATGAGGGACGGGCCATCGTCGTGCCCAAGGGCCATTATCTATGCATTATTGATATGGAAGGACAGCAGGTGGGTGATTTCGTCTGCTTTAACCAAGGCAATCCCGGAGAACATGTGTCTCCTGTCCATATGAGGTCGTCCCTAAGCAGTATACGTCTAAAGGAAGGGGACGGGCTGTACAGCAATTATCGGCGGCCGCTGATGACCCTGGTCAAGGATACGGTCGGCAAGCATGATTTTTTCTTCCCCGCTTGTGACTATTACCGGTATAAAGTGGATTTTGGGCTGGAAAAGCATCCGAACTGCCATGACAACCTGGAACAAGCTCTCAAACCGTTCAGAATCGATTATGCGGAACTCCCGGACCCGATCAATTGGTTCATGAATAATGTGCTGGACGACAAAGGCGATTATGTCATCGAGCCTCCGCTGTCCAAGCCGGGCGATTATGTCATGCTGGAGGCGCTGGACGATGTGGTTGTGGCAGTGTCCGCCTGCTCGCAGGATCTTGCGCCGGTCAACGGCTGGAAGGTGACTCCGCTGAAGCTTCAGGTGCTGGAGGGGGTTTAGTTAATGATGGATGTCCGCAGCCGGGAGTATGCTGTCCCTTTTTTGCAAAGACTGATCGCCGTCAACACCTGTAATCCTCCCGGCAACGAGCACCGCCTCTCGGTAGTACTGGAGCCGTTCCTGAATGAAGCCAGAATTCCCTGTGAAATCGTTCCCCTGGATTCTAAACGCAGCAATGTGACGGCGGCGCTGAAGGGGAGCGGGCGCAGACGGTTGATGTTCTGTGGACATCTTGATACGGTAAGTCCCTGGTCGGCATCAGCCGGACAATATGCTCCCCACGGCGCCGAAATTAGAGGCAATCGGATTTACGGCAGGGGCGCTTCCGATATGAAGAGCGGGCTCGCGGCCATGATGCTGGCTATGGCGTCTCTGCGGCAGGATGGAATCCGGCTTGACGGAGATCTCCTGTTCCTGGCGACAGCCGGGGAAGAGGTGGACAGCTGCGGAGCCCGGAGGTATCTAGATCGGAATAGGGTCACGGATCTGGACGGAATGGTGATCGGCGAGCCTACCTCGGGCAAGATAGCACTCGGACATAAAGGAGCGCTGTGGCTGCGCATTACATTGTATGGAAAAAGCGCTCACGGCTCCATGCCCGAATTCGGGCTGAACGCAGTGGAGGGCATGATGGAACTGATTGCGCTGCTGCGCCGTCATGCCATGGAGTGGAGGACCCGTCATCCGGTCCTGGGTGACGGCAGTCTGTCCGTCAACAGGATCGCCGGCGGAGTACAGACGAATGTAATTCCGGACCAATGTACGATTGACATTGATATCCGCACTGTTCCGCCCCAGAATCATGCCTCGCTCCTGGAAAAGGTCAAAATCAGCCTTGACGGGATGAAGAAGCTGAATCCGCAGTACCGGTATAAAATGGAACTGTTGTTGGACAGAATTGCGGTTCATACCGATCCAAATGATGAACTGATCACGGCGGCACTGGAAATCACAGGACAATCACGCGGTGAATTAAAGGGCGTTCCTTATTATACAGACGGTTCCGTTCTGCATCAGGACGGGAAGCCGCCCATACTAATCTACGGTCCTGGTGACGAGAAGCTGGCCCATCAACCGGATGAGTGGGTGGATATTGACGCCTATGTGACGTCCATCTCATTTTACCGGGAACTAGCTATACGCTTCTTGGGTATGGAGCAGGCTTAACATGGCTACAGCAGGATCGAACGGTCAATTGAATAGGTGCATACGCTTAAGATCGCATAGTTCGCCGTGTAAAGTGGGGGCTATGCGATTTTTGTTTGATAAAAGAATCTGTTTATCTGCCTTCAAGCCCTCGAATGCTGATCACGGCTCACTTTAGGACATTCCGTTATGAAATAGATTGCGCTTGAGGAAACACAAGTATATAATGGTTTAGAATTTTCCTGTGACATGAAGTAACCGTCCCGACTCCGGGGCGGTGATTTACGTTTATACGCTGATACCAAAGACAATTGGGACAAGGTGAGAACCATGAAGCATATTTATTTGGACCACGCCGCTTCCACACCCCTCCATCCGGACGTTGCGGAAACGATGCTGAAGGTCATGCGGGAGCAATTCGGCAACGCGTCCAGCGTTCATTCTTTCGGCCGGGAGGCCAAACGCCTGGTGAACGGGGCGCGCGATACGGTTGCGGCGCGGATCGGCTGCCGTCCGGATGAGCTGGTATTTACCGGCGGAGGGACGGAGAGCGACAACCTGGCGTTGTTCGGAACGGCATCCGCCCGGAAATCGGACGGCCGCCATATCATCACGACCGCCATCGAACACCATGCGGTGTTGCATTCCTGCGAACGACTGGAGAAGGACGGGTTCGAGGTGACCTATTTGCCCGTGGATCGCTACGGTCAAGTGCATCCGGATCAGGTGCGGGAGGCTATCCGCCCCGATACGATTTTGATCAGCGTGATGTATGGCAATAACGAGGTCGGAACGATTCAGCCAATTGCCGAAATCGGCGCCATCGCCAGGGAGCGGGGGATCGTCTTTCATGTGGACGCCGTGCAGGCGCTGGGTTCGCTGCCGATTTCCTGCCGCGAGCTTCCGGTCGACCTGATGAGCTTCTCTTCGCACAAAATCAACGGCCCCCAAGGCGTTGGGGCTTTATATGTACGGAAGGATCTTCTGCTGGACCCGATCCAGCACGGCGGGCTGCAAGAGAGAAAACGCCGGGCCGGTACGGAAAACATGGCGGGGATCGCCGGCTTTGCCAAAGCCGTGGAATTAGCCGTGGCGGAGCGGGAGGCGCGCACCGCGCATGATCGCCTGTTGATTCAGGAGCTGCTGTCCGCATTGGAGCAGCGGATTACCCGAGAGGCCTTCCATGTGAACGGCCACCCGACCGATCGGCTGCCGCATATCGTCAACCTCAGCTTTCCGGAGGTGGATTCGGAGACGATGCTGATGAATCTGGACATGGAAGGCATTGCCGCCTCCAGCGGTTCGGCATGCACTTCGGGATCGTTGGAGCCGTCCCACGTCCTGGAAGCGATGCATCTTCCGGCAAGTTTTTTGCGTTCGGCGATTCGTTTTAGTGTAGGAATGGGTAATACTAGGGAAGAAATTTCCGAAACTGCCGAAAAAATTGGAACCATCCTGGAACGTCTTCGTAGAAGAAAATAATGGGCACCTTTTTGGGCTCAAATCGGCTTTTGCGGAGGGGAGGTTAAGATTTTAGGGCGCAGCTTGAAAAGCCCAAGCAGGGAGTGTCTTTTCCAACATGAGAATGCAAGAAATGATCGGCCTGACCGTCTATGACGTGGAGCATGGCAAGCAGGTCGGAAAAGTCGTTGACGTCCTCTTGAACCACGACTGGTCGATCGTCGGCATCCAACTGGAGAATCGTTTGTTTTGGACTTCCGGCGTCAAGGCCGTGCAATGGGACGATATCGTGGCTTACGGCGAAGATGCCGTAATGATTCGCAATCAACAGGCTGTCCGCAAGTGGGAAGCCGAGCACATACAGAACACCTTTTTGACGGGAAACGGAAAATTAAAAGAGCTGCCTGTCCTGACCGAAGACGGAATTCGTCTGGGCCATGTGACGGATGTTTATTTTGAACACGAATTGGGAAACACAATTACTGGAATTGAAATTAGCGACGGGTTTTTCACCGATCTGATGGAAGGGCGCAAGCTGCTGCCCTTTATGCCGGAAATGACCCGAGGGGAAAACGCGATCATGGTGCCCCTGGGCAGCGAACAGCTGCTTGAAAAGCCGTGAATTTTGTGGATGGATAGGTGATGGTTTATGATGAAATGTCCGAATTGCAATTCCAAGGATATTGGGAAAATCGGCTCCCACCAGTTCTATTGCTGGGGTTGCTTTATCGAATTGACGGTCAACGGCGACAAAATGTCCGTATATCAAGTCGAAGAAGACGGAACGCTCAGTTCGTTGGACGATCTGTTCTTCGGCGAGGAAATGGTGCAGGATTTTCCGCAAATGCACGCCTCCTCGTAACAATATATTCCGTTCATCCTGTGAAAATGCAGAAGCTGTCCCCTTAGTTTCAATGTGAGGGGACGGCTTTTTTTGCTTAAAGAGAATCACTCTTCAAATGCTGTCAACAATAATCATGACGAAACCGTGTTTTGATTTGATTGAGAAAGAAAGCGCTTTGATTTAGGATGAGGTTAGAAACACGGTAATCCAACAAGTCAAGTTTGTTGATGGTCCGTACATTTTTTTAAGGGGGTTTCTCTTTATGGCTATAGCACAAACGAAACAACCGTCTGCAGGTACCGGCGGAGCCCGGGTGAAAGTCCAGCAGTTCGGTCGTGCACTCAGCGGGATGGTGATGCCGAATATCGGCGCATTTATCGCCTGGGGTTTAATTACCGCACTTTTCATTCCAACTGGCTGGATTCCTAACGAATACCTTGCAGCCTTGGTTGATCCGATGATCAAATACTTGCTGCCGCTTCTGATCGGCTACACCGGCGGCAATATGGTACATGGCAAACGCGGTGCCGTGACGGCAGCGATCGTAACGATGGGGGTTATCGTCGGCAGTGACATTCCGATGTTCCTCGGCGCGATGATCGTAGGTCCGTTGTCCGCTTGGCTCATCAAGCAGTTTGACAAAACGATTGACGGAAAAATCAAATCCGGCTTCGAAATGCTGGTGAACAACTTCTCGATCGGGATTTTGGGCGGCCGGCGGCACGGAGGTCGGCGCGCTGCTATTCATGCTGGCGCCGCGCGAGCTGTCGCGCGAGAGCCTGGAGGTGCTGAGCGAAATCAGCGCCTTGCTGCTGAAGCCGGAGCTGGTACGCCTGCGTCGCCGGGGAGACCACCGGGTGGAAGGAGTTCATTACGTCGACCGATTGGAGCGCTTCGCAGACCTTGGCCAAATACACCGGCCTCGACGCCGAGCATCCGATCCATCAAGCGGTGCTGGCGCATTATGAGGAGTTGAAGAGCCGCTAAGCGGCCTTAAGTAGTGGATTAGCTTATTCAACGCATGTAAATAACCGACCTCGGGCCCGGCTGATCGTAAGGATGAGCCGGGCTTTTTGCGGGTTGCCGAGTCACTATAGGTGAATTTACAACCTCCCGCGGCTCTTGAACTAACGCTAACGGAACTCAGAGACGCTATTTGGCTAGAATCGAATAATTAGGAGCTGTAACGGAACCAGATGACCTTATTTCATGGTTTTTACGTTCAAATAGGCTCACTTGAGGTGAATAACGGCTTGTGCGTCCGTTAAAACGGGAAATGCCCGGGAAATGACTTCATAACGGCTCCTCGTTCCGTTAAAGCTTCTGATAAATGGGTTCAGCCCCGCAAAAAATACGAAAGGGTGCTAGAAATTTGGAGGCGATCGTAAGAACATTTCACCCGTCGGCCCCCGGCGCTCTTCACCAAACCGAGCCGGCAAATCACGCATCGCAGATTTGCCGAGCCTTCTACCCGTCCCGGCTGCAAAGAGCCGAGGATCGCTTAAGGAGCGATGCCGAAGAGCGCGAAAAGCCAGAGGGAGAAATGATTCTGAAGAAACGATAGTGGTCGCCTTTGCGAGAGGATTTCTACATCGTAGGAATTAGTCTAATGAGGGAAATCCGCGAGCAACAGCGATCGTAAGAACATTTCACCCGTCGGCCTTCCGAGCGCTCTTCTACTCTTTTCTCCTACATCCCGGCCCTTCGCAGCCCCCCCTCTCATAAATTTCCCTCCCCAGACAAATACTGATCTATACGAGATCCGCCGCAAAGGAGGGAGGAGGGTGGAACCGATGGAACCGATCACCAAAAGCAAGTTGTTCCGATACGGCATCTGGCTGCTGCTGGGGCTGGTCATCTTGTTTTTCGTGTGGCAACTGCGTCCGATGTTTGCGCTGGTTTACGGTTTTTTGAAGGCCGTGTTCGCTCCGTTCGTGATCGCCATTATTATCTCTTACATCTTGAACCCGGTCGTCCGGATGCTCGGCGGGCGCAAGGTGCCGCGAACGATGGCCGTGCTGCTGATTTACGCGGTGTTCCTGACCGGCTTATCCGTTGTGCTCATGAACGTGATCCCGATGTTCATCGAACAGCTGGAGGAGCTGGGCGAGCATTTGCCGGAGCTGACCATCCACACCCAGCAAATGATGAACCGTTGGGACAACGGCATTTTGCCGGGGAGCATCCGGATGGGGATGAATAATTGGTTCTACCAATTCGAAAATCGGCTGGCGAGCGCCATATCCGGTTTCCTGGACAATATCGGTACGACGATCGGCGTGGTGTTTAATGCGTTCATTATCCCGTTCCTGATCTTCTACATGCTGAAGGACATCGAGCTGATCGAACGGCTGATGCTGCAGTATTTGCCGCGCTCTCGGCGCAAATCGATCATGACGCTGCTGAAGGAAATCGACATGGCCTTGGGCAACTATGTCCGGGGGCAACTGCTGGTGTGCGTCATTATCGGGGTGTTGGCCTACATCGGCTATATGCTCATCGGCATGCCGTTTGCGCTGTTGCTGGCGGGGGTGGTTGCGCTGTGCAACGTGATTCCTTACCTGGGCCCGTTTCTCGGGGCTGCCCCGGCTTTGGTCATGGCCACAACAATCTCGTGGAAAATGGTCCTGTTCGTCCTGCTCGTCAACATGCTGTGCCAAACGATCGAAAGCAACATCATTTCCCCGCAGGTGGTGGGACGGAGTCTGCATATGCACCCCATGCTGATTATTTTGGCGCTCCTGATCGGCGGGGAATTGGCAGGGGTGCCCGGGCTGATTTTGGCCGTGCCTTTTTTTGCCGTGGTGAAGGTGATTATTCAGCATTTCTATGCCTATTACGTGCGGCGCAAAGCGATGTGAACAAGCCGCATTGACACGGCGTTACTCGCCTTATATACTTAAAATGTTATGTGTAAAATCTAAAAAACGTTGATGAAATCAAGTACGTTCGGCAAGCGGATTTGCCAGAGAAGGGTTCCGCTGCAGGCGGCGTCCCGCAAGGGAAGGCCAAGGCGGCGGCTGAGAGAACCTGAAATCACGCGCGGACGGAAAGCTAATTTCGGAGTGTGAGCTACAAATTCACCGGCAGGTCCCCGTTACCGGACCGACGAGGCGATCGCTGCAGGCGGCGGACTAGTCCGGCCACAATCAGCGATAACCAGGGTGGTACCGCGATTCAATCGTCCCTGATTTTCAGGGGCGTTTTTGTTATTTTTAGAGGAATATTTAGGAGGTCAATACGATGAAAGCAAGTGAAATTCGTTCCAAATGGCTGGAGTTCTTTGCCGGCAAAGGCCACAAAATCGAACCAAGCGCTTCGCTCGTTCCGCATAACGATCCGTCCCTGCTGTGGATCAATGCCGGGATGGCTCCGCTCAAGCCGTATTTCGACGGGCGGGTCAAGCCGGAAAATCCGCGCCTGACGAACTCGCAGAAATGCATCCGCACCAACGATATCGAAAACGTCGGCAAGACGCGCCGGCATCATACGTTTTTTGAAATGCTGGGCAACTTCTCGATCGGGGACTACTTTAAGGAAGAAGCGATCACGTGGGCTTGGGAATTCCTAACCGACAAGAAGTGGATCGGCTTTGATCCGGAGCGCCTGTCGGTGACGGTGTATCCCGAGGATGAAGAGGCGTTTAAGCTGTGGAACGAAAAAGTAGGGCTTCCGGCGGAGCGCATCGTTAAGCTGGAGGACAACTTCTGGGATATCGGCGAAGGGCCTTGCGGACCTTGTACGGAAATTTTCTACGACCGCGGCGAAGCCTACGGCGACCTGTCCGATCCCGAATGTTTTCCGGGCGGCGAGAACGAACGTTTCCTTGAGGTCTGGAACCTCGTATTCTCGCAGTTCAATCACAATAAGGACGGCAGCTATACGCCGCTTCCGAACAAGAACATCGATACCGGGGCCGGTTTGGAGCGGTTTGCGTCCATTTTGCAGGATGTGAACTCCAACTTCGATACCGACTTGTTCCAACCGATCATTTTGAAAACGGCCAAAATGGCCGGGGTCACCTACGGTTCTGCCGAGGACAGCGACGTTGCGCTTAAAGTCATCGCGGACCATATCCGTACAGTGACGTTTGCCGTAGCCGACGGCGTGCTGCCGTCCAACGAAGGCCGGGGCTACGTTATTCGCCGCCTGCTGCGCCGCGCGGTACGGTACGGCAAGCTGATCGGCCTGGACAAGCCGTTTATGTTCGGCCTGGTGGAAACCGTCGGGGACATCATGGGGACTTACTATACGGATGTCGTGACCAAACGCGAATTCATCGAAAAGGTCATCCGCGCGGAAGAAGAACGGTTCCATGAAACGCTGAGCGACGGCCTGGCGATTCTGGCGGACATCAGCGGTGAAGCGAAGGCAGCCGGCCGCACGCTGATCAGCGGGGCGGATGCGTTTAAGCTGTACGACACTTACGGATTCCCGCTCGATTTGACCGAGGACTTTGCGGCAGAGCAAGGGCTGGGCGTCGACCGCGAAGGTTTTGAAGCCGCCATGGAGGAACAACGCGAACGCGCCCGGGCCGCCCGCCATGAAAGCGGCAGCATGAAGGTGCAAGGCGGAGTTTTGGCTGATTTTACGACTAAAACGGAATTCGTTGGATATAATGAGCTTGAAGTTACTACTAGCATCGTGGCCATCGTGGCCAACGACGCTTTCGTTGATACGCTTAGCGCCGGCCAATCGGGCCAAATCATTTTGGCTTCGACGCCATTTTATGCGGAAAGCGGTGGTCAGGTCAGCGACCAGGGCACCCTTCGCAGCGGCTCCGGCAGCGCAGCGGTGGAAGGCTTGTTTAAAGCCCCACACGGGCAGCATGTCCATCAGGTGACGGTGGAAACCGGCGAGCTGCGGGTTGATTCCGACGTCACGGCTTCCGTAAACCGGGAACAACGCAGCCATACGGTGAAGAATCATACGGCAACCCATCTGCTGCACAAAGCGTTGAAGGAAACGCTCGGCGAGCATGTGAACCAGGCCGGTTCCCTTGTTGAACCGCAACGTTTGCGTTTCGACTTCTCCCACCTCGGTAGCATTACGCCGGAAGAATTGGCGGAAATCGAACGCCGCGTGAATGAGCAGATTTGGAACGCGTTGCCGGTAACGACCTCGCTGAAGCCGATCGATGAAGCAAAGGCCATGGGGGCCATGGCGCTGTTCGGCGAGAAATACGGGGACATCGTCCGCGTCGTCCAAATCGGCGATTACAGCTTGGAGCTGTGCGGCGGATGCCACGTGAACAACTCGGCGGAGATCGGCCTGTTCAAAATCGTCAGCGAAAGCGGCATCGGCTCCGGCGTGCGCCGGATCGAAGCGGTGACCGGACGCGGCGCTTACCTGTTCATGGATGGCCAACTTGACCTGCTGAAGCAAGCGGCAGGCCTGTTGAAATCAAACGTGAACGACGTGCCGAAACGGGTCGAAGGATTGTTCCAGCAATTGAAGGAGCTTGGCCGCGAGAACGAATCGCTGCAGAGCAAGCTTAGCGTGATCGAAGCCGGCGAATTGACAAGCCAGGTGGTGAGCGTTGGGCAAACCCAATTGCTGGCTGCTCGCGTGCAGGCCGGAAGCATGGACGCGCTGCGGACGCTGGCCGACGAGTTGAAGGCCAAACTGCCGGATGCCGTTCTCGTCCTGGGCGCGCCGAGCGAGGACAAAGTGAATTTTGTCGTCGTCGTGCCGAAAGAGGAAGTAGCTCGCGGTCTGCATGCCGGCAAACTCGTCAAGGAAGTGGCGGCAGTATGCGGCGGCGGCGGAGGCGGCCGTCCGGACATGGCTCAGGCTGGCGGTAAGGATGCCGGCAAACTGGACGAAGCCTTGAAGAAAGCGGCGGAATGGATCGCATCTCAAGCCTAAAAGGGCGGTGAATTTGACGGGGGGAACCACCGAAAATTTCCTTATGGAACCCATGATATGGTATAGTATGATTAGGCTAAGAGGAAATCAGCTGCGATCATAAAGGCGTATGTCGAAGAAGCGAGGTGTCATCATGGACTCCATGGATAAAACCGTCAAATTTAACGTCAAAGGCGATGAACTAGAGGCGTCGGCGCAGGAAATTCTTCTTACGGTTTACCAGGCGTTGCAGGAGAAAGAATACAATCCGGTTAACCAGATCGTCGGTTATTTGTTGTCGGGGGACCCGGCCTATATACCGCGACATAACAATGCGAGAAGTTTGGTCCGCAAGAAGGAACGCGACGAACTGATCGAAGAGCTGGTGCGTTTCTACATGGCGGGGCACCGATAATGGCGAATATCCTACTCGGAACTCTATAGCAACGGAACGCATTTAAAGGAGCAACACATGAAAATCATGGGTCTGGATTACGGGGACCGACGGATCGGAGTGGCCGTGAGCGACAGCCTGGGCTGGACCGCCCAGGGGCTCGAAACCATCGAGCGCCGCAGGGAAGGCAGCGAATTCGAACGCATCGCCGAGCTGGTGAAGCAGCACGAGGTGGAAGAGATCGTCGTGGGTCTGCCGAAGAATATGAACGGCACGATCGGTCCCCGGGGAGAAATATGCATGGCGTTTGCCGAGAATTTGCGGAGCAGGTTGGATCTGCCCGTGCATCTCTGGGATGAGCGGCTCACGACCGTTTCGGCGCAGCGTACGCTGCTGGAGGCGGACGTGAGCCGGAAGAAACGCAAAGGTGTCGTCGACAAGATGGCCGCCAGCTTGATTTTGCAAAATTATTTGGACTCTAAGAGTATAAAGTGAGGGTGATCGCGTATGTCTAAAGATCGTATCGGAAATGAAGAAGAACCGGAAATTATTTATATCCCCGACGAAGAGGGCAATGAAGAAGAGTTCGAAGTGATTATGAAATTCGAAGTCGACGGTTCGGACGCCAAGTATATGATGGTCGTTCCTCTGGATTCCGATGGGAATGAAGATGAAGAGAGCGAAGAGGTATACGCGTTCCGTTACGAGGAAGACGGCGATGACCTGAAGCTGTACACGATCGAAAGCGATGAAGAATGGGAAATCGTCGAGGAGACGTTTAACACGCTCATCGACGAGTTTGATGGAGAAGATGGCAATGACTGATTTTACGGCAGACCAAGCGGTTATGACGTCGCGGGTTCGCGACGCTTTCGGCCCGATCGTGGAGCTGGAGGACGAATCGGGCCATGCCTCCTATTATCAAGTCGTTCAGGAGTTTGACGTCGCGGGAGTCGCCTATGCGGTGTTGCTGCCGGAGGACGCATCCAAAGACGAAGAACCGGAGATTTTCAAGATCGTGACGACCGGTGACGAGATTGAACTGGTGACGATCGATGACGACGAGGAATGGGAGAACGTATCCGAGCTGTATGACGAATTGACCTTTCCGGAGTAATGGGAAGGCGTTGCAGATGCACGATAGATCAGTCCGGAAAGAGCGGGAAATTACCGCTCTTTTTGGCTGTTAAAGGGGGAAGTCGTTTGAGGAAAGCGCTGAAATGGCTGACCGTCCTGCTGTTACTCGTGATCATCGGAGTAGGAGCGGCCGGAGTTTATGTTTACACGGGCATGTTGCCCGTCGAAGCGAAGGAGCAGCCGGTCAAGTTCACGATCGAACCGGGAACGGGGACCTCGGGAATCGCGGAGTTGCTGGAAAACCAGGGACTAATTAAAAATTCCTTTTTGTTCGTTTCATATTTAAAATGGAAGTCGGAAGGCAGCCGGTTTCAAGCCGGAGTCTACGAAATGAAACCGGGTGTGACGTACGACGAAATCATCGCCAAGCTGAACGGCGGCGACGTCGTCAAAGCGGAAATGATCCGTTTTACGATTCCTGAAGGCTTTACCGTCAAGCAAATGGCTGACAAGCTGGCTGAGGAAGGCTTAGCCGACAAAGCGGTGTTTCTGAAGCTGGCGAAGGATGCCGAAGGTCTTGACGATGAGCTGTTGTCCCAAATTCCAGCGGATGAGCGATTGACGTATCGGTTAGAAGGGTATTTGTTCCCAGAAACCTACGAACTGAAGAAAGGCAGCAATGAGCGGGATATCATCGCCCGCATGCTGCAGGAAACGAGCGACCGGCTTGCCGAAATCCCCGATTTCACGCAAAAGCTGCAAGCTCGCGGCCTTACGCTGGGTGAACTGATGACGGTCGCTTCGCTGGTGGAGCGGGAAGTGGTTGTTGATGCCGAGCGGCCTATGGTAGCGGGGGTCATTTATAACCGGCTGAAGGATGGCATGAAGCTGGAAATCGACGCCACGGTGCAGTATGTGCTGGATAAACCGAAGGAGCGCCTGCTGAATTCGGATTTACGAAGCGTGGACAGCCCCTACAATACGTATCTGTATGAAGGGCTGCCGCCGGGACCCATTGCCGCACCAAGCCTCAAATCGATCGAAGCGGCGCTGGCGCCGAAAGCTTCGGAGTACCTTTTCTACGTGACGAAAAAGGATGGCAGCGGGGAGCACTTGTTTGCCAAAACCTATAAGGAGCATTTGAAGAACATCGAGACTAGCAAGGCGATGGCCAATCAGTAATCAAACGGAAGTTCAAGAGATGACTGTTGGAACAGCCTCATTAAGGTGGTAGTGACCCTATGAGTAAAAAACCGGAACTGATGGTTCCTGCCGGTTCGCTGGAAGAGCTGAAGCGTTATTTCGCGGCGGGGGCCGACGCGGCGTTGATCGGCGAAGCCCGATACGGAATGCGCCTCCCAGGCGATATGACGATCCGGGACATCGCCGAAGCGGTTCAAGTGGCGCGCGAATGCGGAGCCAAAATCTATGTTAGCCTTAACAACTTGATGACCAATGCGATGCTGGAGGAACTTCCTGATTACGTGAAGCAGTTGGCGGATTGCGGCGTAGATGCCGTTGAATTCGGCGATCCGGCCGTGCTTCAGACGGTGCGCAAAATCGCGCCGCAGCTAAAGCTGCATTGGAACGCCGAGATGACCTCCACCAACTACGCCACGGCCAATTATTGGGGGACGAAGGGCGCATCCCGCGTGGTGCTGGCACGCGAGCTGAACATGGACGAAATCACCGCGATGCCTCCTTCGCTGAACATTGAGGCGGAGGTTCAGGTGCATGGGATGACCAATATTTATCACTCGAAACGCCGTCTGGTGCAGAGCTACATGACGCATCAAGGACGGCCGGTCGATCCCGGCAGCGATCTGAGCCTGAAGCGTGGCCTCTTTCTCGTCGAGGCGGAGCGGCCGGACGAGAAGTTCCCGATTTTCGAGGATGTCAACGGGACGCATATCATGAGCTCGGACGACATCTGCATTTTAGAAGATTTGCACCTGTTAATGGCTTCGGGCGTGGACAGCTTTAAAATCGAGACGCTGTTGAAACCGACGTTCTATAACGAAATCGTCATTACCTCCTATCGCCAGGCCATCGAAGCTTATTATGGCGACCCGGAAGGGTATGAGTTTGACGAGCGCTGGATCGAGGCGATCCGCGAGGTACAGGACCCGGAGCGGGAGCTTTCCTTCGGCTTCTTCTACAAAGAACAAGTCTATTGAGAGGAAGTCAAAAAGTCGGCTTTTGAAGATATAAGAATGAAATAACTTCAAAGTGACGCTTCCTTATATTGTAAGAATAAACAACCGCTTTAGGCGGTCTGGCATCTGAGAAGGTACATCGATTGAGGTTTTTCTTATCACGAGGATGAACCGTGGAAGCTTAATCGACATCAAATCTTGAATTCAGCCGGGCCTTCCGTTGCTCACGTAGGCTTACCTACGCTGCGCTACTCAGTCCCTAGCTTCATCGAACCTTCTCGGTCCTGAAAACCCGACTTTTTGACCTATATTTCAAATTTAAGTACCAAAAAACTTATAAACCAACAAAATGATGAGAGGTGAACGAAGATGCAAACAGCGGAGAAGCATATCCCGAAATATGCGGGAAAACGTTATCGGCTGGCGAAACCCGAGCTGCTTGCTCCGGCGGGTAATCTCGAAAAGCTGAAATTCGCCGTTCATTACGGCGCCGACGCCGTGTATATCGGGGGACAACACTACGGCCTTCGTTCCAATGCGGATAATTTCAGTTTCGAAGAAATGCGGGAAGGCGTGGAGTTTGCCAAGAAGTATGGCGCGAAGGTGTTCGTCGCCACGAATATTTATGCCCACAACGAGGATCTGGCGGGCATTGAGGAATATTTGCGCAATCTTTACGAGGCGGGGATCGCTGCCATTATCGTCGCCGACCCGGTGATCATTGAGACGGCGCAGCGGGTCGTACCGGGGTTGGAGGTCCACCTTAGCACCCAACAGTCGACCGTCAACTGGCAGGCCGTTCAATTCTGGAAAGATCAGGGCTTGCCGCGGGTCGTTCTGGGACGCGAAACGAGCCTGGAGGAAATCGAGGAAATCAAGCGCCACGTCGATATCGAGATCGAGGCGTTTATTCACGGCGCGATGTGCTCTTCTTTTTCAGGGCGATGCGTATTGTCGAACCATTTCACCGACCGCGATTCCAACCGGGGGGGCTGCTGCCAATCCTGTCGCTGGAAATACGACTTGTTTACGGACGCGCGCGCGGAAGACGAGTGGATTTCCGAGGAAGAAGCGCGCGATAACAAGGTGCTGGAGAAGTTCCGCCTTGGCGTCACGCAATTGCCCATGTTCGAGGAAGACGATAATGCGTTTACGATGGGGTCGAAGGATTTGTGCATGATCGGGCATGTTCCCGACTTGATTGACTCTGGCGTGGACAGCTTCAAAATTGAAGGACGAATGAAGTCGATCCATTATGTGGCGACGGTCGTGAACGTCTACCGCCAAGCGATTGATGCGTACATGGCGGATCCGGAGAATTACGTCCTGAAGCCGGAGTGGATCGAAGAAATCAACAAGGCAGCTAACCGGCCTTTGAATACCGGATTTTTCTACGATACGCCGGATCATGAAGATCATATTTACGAGCCGGAAGAGAAGGCTGCGCCTTACGACTTCGCCGGATTGGTGATGGAGTACGACGAAGCGACCGGAATGGCGACGATCCAGCAGCGGAACCATTTTAAACCCGGACAAGAAGTGGAGTTTTTCGGTCCGGGGGGAACGTTCTTTAAACAGAAGGTAGGGACCCTTTATGACGAAGCCGGCAATGAACTGGATGCGGCCCGTCACCCGCTGCAGCGGATCCGAATGAAGGTTGACCAGCCTGTCTCCTATTTCGATATGATGCGGAAAAAGAAATAAACGTAAAAATCAATATGCTTCGGGGCCTGTTCGTTTATAGGACGAAAGGCCCTTTTTTATGTCTTTTGTCAAGATTATTTAAAATCCGCTACATATGAAGCCGATATTATAGAGGAGAACGTCAGGTATTGTCGAATATTTTGAATAACTGACGAGAGATGTGAACAACCAACAGCATTAATGCATGACCACAAGCCCAAAAACTTGGGTCTGCAACTATTATGAGTGGCGGGTGATCAACATGAGTCTGGTTCCTAAGAACGAGGACCAAGCAACCAACAACAAGAAGAAGGAAAAGAAGCAGAAGGGAGAACGAACCAAGTCAAAAGCGGTTAAGCCGACGGGAAAAGCGCCTCTAGATTTCAAGGCTTTATTGATTTCGCTGCGGGACAAACTGCCTAAACAAATCAACCCTTCGAAATCGGTAGGCATTCGATTGTTCCTGATTTTCTTTATCGCGATCATGTTCTTCGTGCTGACGATCGGGATTATGTCCTCCCAAATGGCGAAGGGGACCATTCAGGACAATGCGGAACAAGCCAACCTGCAGACGATTGTTCAAACCTCGCAAAAGCTGGATATCGTCATGCAAAAGTATGAGGAAAATCTCCAGCAGATGTTCTTGGACGACGAAATGCAAAATGCCATCATGGATGCTTCCTTGTCGAACATCACGGATTATGACAAGTTTACCGCAACCAATAAAATGAGAACGCGCTTGAATACGCTAACATTCTCGATGAAGGGAATTTCGGCCATCTACATGTTGTCGGTCGACAAGATCATCGACGATGTCACTTCCGGCAGCGCCAATGCCATGCTCATGGAAAAAGTGCGGGGAGAAGCTTGGTTTAAGGAGCTTAGCGAATCGACCAAAACCGTTTGGCTCCAAGTTCCTTCGGAAGGATTGGGTTCACCTGTATTCCGTTTAGCGCGCTCGGTTCAAAGCGTAAACAGCATGAAACGGTTCGTGCTGATTGCCGATGTCAATTTGGACGTGTTGAACGGCTACTTGAAGGAAGTCAACTTGGGGAACAACTCCAAGTTGCAAATGCTGACCCAGGATAACATCGTCGTTGGCTCCTCCGCGGAAGGCGATGATGGAAAAGCCAGCGAATTCGACATGAAACAGGCCGGGGACAAGACTTCCGGTACATTCCATACGAAAGACGCCAATGGCAATTCCGTATTAGCCTCTTTTAATACGCAGGCGTCCGGATGGAAGCTGGTAGGTACCGTGGATACGGCAGAACTGACGAAGAGCGCGAACAGCATTTTGATGGTTACGATTTTCTCCCTGATCGTCGTTGCGATTATCGCGATTCTGATCGGCGTTTGGATGGTTCGGATGATCGCTCATCCGCTCGGCAAGCTGAGAAACCTGATGGAGGAAGGTTCCCGAGGGAATCTGAACGTCCGGATGAATACGAAAGCCAAGGATGAAATCGGTCAATTGACGGTCAGCTTTAACGTGATGATGGAGAATATCACCGCCCTCGTCAAACAGACCAACAACTCCGCGCAGGATGTATTGGATACGGCGACTGAACTGTCGCAAGCGTCGAACAAAACGGCGTTGTCCGCCAAAGAGATTGCGGTGGCCACCGAAGAAATCGCCAACGGGGCGACCAGCCTGGCGAATGAAGCCGAACGCGGCAACGAGCTGACGGAGAATATTTCCCGTCAGATGGAACGCGTGATCCAAACGAACAAAGAGATGGAAAGTTCGGCCCGCCAGGTAGAGAAGTCCAGTCAGCAAGGGACCGAGTATTTGAGCGGATTGATGGAGAAAACGAACATGACGGTCGAAATGATCAACGCTTTGACCGCCAAAGTCGACTCGCTCAAAGCAAGCACAAGCTCCGTTCTGAAAGTGCTTGACGTGATGCAGAACATTACGCAGCAAACGAATATCCTGTCGCTGAACGCTACGATCGAAGCCGCCCGTGCAGGTGCCGCCGGTCGAGGGTTCATGGTCGTTGCCGATGAAATTCGCCAGTTGGCGGATCAATCGCGACAATCGATCACGATGGTCGGCGAGATTACGGATACGATTCAAAAAGAGATGAACGAAACGGTCAAGGCCTTGTCCGAAGCGAGCCCGATCTTCCAGGAGCAAATCGCGTCGGTACAGGAGACCAGCCAAATTTTCGTTTCCGTGCAGCAGCAAATGGAAGGCTTCGTACGTCACCTCGATTCCGTGACGGCTTCCATCGACCAGTTGAACGAATCGCAATCGGTCTTGTCCGAAGCGATGAGCAACGTCAGTGCGGTTGCGCAGCAATCGTCCGCCACGTCCGAAGAAGTTGCTTCGCTTTCCAGCGAGCAGCAAACGGTTGGCGATCAGCTGGTGCAGCTGTCGAACAAGTTGGAGAACGTGTCCACCGGCTTGAAAGAGTCGTTGTCGAAATTCACCGTATAGAAGGCAGGCTCAGCGCCTGAATGCAAGTATGACCCGATTTCCCGAGGGCTCTGGGGATCGGGGAGAAGCCCGGCCAATCTGCGATGCAGGTTTGGCCGGGCTTCTTTTTTGCAGCCGATTCAGCGGAAGCGAATAACGACCACGGGCCGCTCTTGTCCGCCGCTTGTCCAACGATGAGAGGGGAGGAAGACAAGCGGCTCCCCATTTCGGACGGAAACTCCCTGCCTCTAATGGACTCAGGTGGCGTTATTTAGTGACCGATTGTCAGCGGGAAGACGTAGCGGACTGAAATGACCTTATATCGGTGGATTCAACGCCATAGACTCCATTTCGCACGAAATAACGTCCGCTGGGTTCGTTACGTTGGAAAATTTACGGGAAATGAACAAATAACGTCTCTCAGGTCCGTTACGTTCGTCCGACAGCAGTTCGGTACCCATATGTACTTGATCCTCCCGATCGCTTGATCGCGCTGCCATACGTTGCGCATCCGCTTGAACCGGGCGCTTGTTTACGCCGACTTTTCCCAGGAAATAATGGGAACAGAATGGAGGGCGAACGATGTCGTTATTGCGCAAAAAACGGATATTTTACTTGCTGCTTTCTTTTGCCCTTGTGGTTGGGTTATTTGCGCTGCGCATCGCCTGGATCCAGACAGCTTCGGCGTTAAAGGCCGTAACCGTCGGCGGCAAGACGATCAATGAACTGGCTGTCCGGCAGCGTGAGGAGAGCATCGAGCTGGATCCGGGGCGAGGTCATATCTTCGATCGTAACGGGAAGCCGCTGACAGGGGAGATGGCTTGGACGCCGATTCTTTTTCCGGTTCGACAATTACCCGAAGGACATCAGCTAACCAGCTTGGCTACCGCGCTGGGGACGACGGTCCCTGAACTCCGAAACACATGGGAACGGCTGGAGCGGCCCTATGTATGGCCGAAGACGGGGGGAGAACCGGGGCAGCCGCTCCGGTTGAACGAAGAAGCAGCCCGCACATTGCCGCGGTTCGAAGGACTGGAGGTGCTGCCGTATATGGCGCGCTACGGTCCTGGCGAACGAGGGAATCAATGGCTTGGATTTGTAACGCAGCGGCCGGATGTCATCCGCAAGCTGCGCGAACGCAAGCACCAACCGGACTACGCGATGACCTTGCAGGTTGGAGCTTCGGGTCTGGAAAAAACACTTGACGGTTTACTGCGAGGACTTGGCGGTATTAGGGCTGCCTATCCCGTGGATGGCCGCAAAGACCCGCTCGGCGGGATGGGCACGCGGGTGAATGCAACAGCCAGCCGATATTATCCGTTGCAAATTCAAACGACGGTGGACGATGAGCTGCAGCGGAAAATCGAGCAATTGGCAGCAGAAATGAACGTGAATGAAGGCGCGGTGGTCGTACTGGACGCAAAGACGGCCGATATCGTCTCGATGGTGTCGTTGCCTTTTTATGATCCGCACCATGTGGATCCGACGACGCAGAACTGGGGCAATAAGGCGGTGAAAGCAGCCGTTCCCGGCTCCATATTTAAGACGGTGATTGCGGCAGCGGCACTGGAGGAGCATGCTGCGGTTCCCGGCGAGGTGTTCCACTGCAGCGGCCATTACGGAAAATACGGCTTGTCTTGCTGGAAGGAGGGGGGACATGGGAACATCACGCTGGAGGAAGGATTCGCCAAGTCGTGTAACGTCGTGTTTGCCACGTTGGGAGAACGGTTGAATGCGGAGGCGATCGCCCGGACGGCCTCTATGCTGGGGATCGGCCGCGCCGTTGGCTGGCGCGATCCTGCTTTCTTGGGCGGAGACGCGTTGCGGCCGCTTGATCAAGAGGAAAAAGGGGCGGTGTTCAAAAGCCTGGCCGCCGCGGATGGAGGAGTTCTGGCGCAAACGGCCATCGGCCAACGGGATGTGCTGGTGTCTCCGCTTCAAGCTGCCAATCTGGTCGTGACGCTGCTTCACGGCGGTCAAGTCACGGCGCCGCGCCTGGTTAGCGAGATCCGTTACAAAGACGGGTCCTTGTTATCCGAATTGCCCGTTCAAGCTTCTCCTTCCCCAGCCGGGCAGATTCGCCCTCGGACCGCCAAACGCCTGTTGTCCTGGATGAGGCTGGTCGTGACGGACGGCACCGGACGCGCCTTGCAGCAGGCCAAGTGGCCTTTGGCTGGAAAATCCGGCACGGCGGAAATCTTGAAGAACAACCGACAACTCAATCATCAATGGTTTATCGGCTATGGGCCGGTGGATCAACCCAAGTATGCCGTGGCCGTCCTGGTGCAGAACCGGCCGGAAAGTTCCAAGCATCTTGCCGCGGAGTTATTTCGGCGAATCATGGATGTATTAGCCTCTTCCGGTTGACCGATTTCCTGTGCTTTCCCCAAAAAAATGCGCCTAAACTACGGATGTCTGTGATAAAATAGTGTAGATGCTATGCTTTTCACGGAGCATGCCAAAGTCATTGATCATAGAAAAGTGGGGAAAGCATATGGAGACTTTGCTGCTATGGTTATTTTATATCTCTACGCTGTACGCTTTTATACCCGGATTGATCACTCGGATCTTCGGTTTTCGCGTATTCAAGCACGGGATCAGCGAGAAGGAGTTTGCGCTCACCTTCGACGATGGTCCCGATCCGAAATATACTCCGCAATTGCTTGACCTGCTCAAGCGGCACGGAGCGAAAGCGACGTTTTTCCTGGTCGGCTCGAATGCGGAGAAATATCCCGAATTGATTAAACGGATCCATGAGGAAGGCCATTTGATCGGAACTCACAACTATGTGCACAAGACCAATTGGCTAATGGGACCGGCCGCCGTCAAGAAACAGATTCAGAAAACGAACAAGATTATTTTCGACGTAACCGGAGTCCATTCCCAATACTATCGGCCGCCGTGGGGAATCGTTAATCTGTTCGACTTCGCGAACCGGGGCAACACGCAAATCGTCCTATGGTCGGCGATGTTCGGCGATTGGCGCGTTAAGGTTGGAGCGGACCGGTTGACGAAACGCATGATGAAGAAGCTGCGGGGCGGCGAAGTATTTCTGTTGCACGACTGCGGTGCCACTTTAGGTGCCAACGTCGGTGCCCCTGCCGAAATGCTAACCGCGCTCGAACGCGTGCTTACGGAAGCGGATCGCCGCGGATTGCGCAGCATCCGCATCGACGAATTGATTCAAGTGACGGAAGAGGCCCGGCGTAAAGGCAAACCTGCTGAAGCCGCTGCCCCAAAAGCGAAGGGGAGAGCACCGGCGAAGGTTTCCTGGCTCAAACGAAGTATCGTGGCCTTATGGCTGCTCTGGGAGAAGATTTTCCACGTCGTTTTCCAGTTGAAAACTCCCAACCCCGAGGATCCGATCTTCCACTTCCGCATCCGGCCTTATCATGGGGAGCCGGTGGCGATGAACGACGGGAAGGCCTTGAAGCCCGGGGATCAGGTCATGGAGCTTCATTTCGACAACAAGAAACTGTACGAAATCGGAACCCGTTCCAGAACAACCGTACAACTGGCGATCCAAATGATTCGCGGAGTAGAGAAAACATTGCCCTTATTAGCCAAGTACGTGATCGATCATCCCGAATTAAGCGAGGTTAAGGCGCTGTACGGCGTCAGCATGATTAACCGGGGTCCGGAGCAATTTGGATTTATTATTACGGATTTGCCGAGAGGCTGGTTTGCCAGCTCAACCAAAATTTATTTGAAATTATTGATGAGCGTCATCCATCCTGCTGGAACGTCGAGATTGAAAGAACAGCCTCAAGAACTGGTACCTAAGATGATCGTGATGCCGATGGACGTGCTGCTGGAGCGGTTTGCCGATAGCGGATCGCATCGCAGACCCAATGCCGCAGAGGAGACGGCAGCCGTGGAAGAGGAGGCTTTGCTTAGCGTCTCCTTGCCGACTCGTTAAGTCATCTCGTTGAGGTATCATGCCGAATAAAAGAAAGGCCGTATCCAGATCATCATGATCGGATACGGCCTTTTTCGTTAGGCAGTGAATTAGATTTTCATGACGCCGCCGGAGCTGGCGTTGGTGACCAGTTTGGAATAACGGGCCAGGTAACCGGTTTTGACTTTCGGTTCAAAACCTTTCCAATTCGCTTTGCGGCGCGCAAGCTCTTCATCGCTGACATGCAACTCGATCTTGCGGTTATTCAAGTCCAGCTCGATGATGTCGCCGTCTTCGACGAAAGCGATCGGCCCGCCTTCGGCCGCCTCCGGAGAGATATGACCGATGCTGATGCCGCGGGAAGCGCCGGAGAAACGTCCATCGGTGATCAGGCCAACCTTCGCGCCAAGGCCCATCCCGACGATTTGCGAGGTCGGAGCCAACATTTCCGGCATGCCCGGTCCGCCTTTCGGCCCTTCATAACGGATGACAACAACGCAGCCTTCTTTGACTTTGCCGCCGGCGATTCCTTCGAGTGCCTCTTCCTGGGAGTCGAAGCAGATGGCCGGACCTTTGTGGTAACCGCCGACCGAAGGGTCGACGGCCCCGACTTTGATGACCGAGCCTTCCGGAGCCAGGTTACCGTATAGGATGGCGAGTCCGCCTTTTTCCGAATGCGGATTGTCGATCGGACGAATGACGTTGTGGTCAAGGATTTCGCAGCCCGCTACATTCTCGGCCAACGTCTTGCCCGTTACGGTCATTTGCTCGCCGAAGATCGCTCCCGGCTTCTTCAGCAGCTCGTTAATGACGGCGCTGACGCCGCCGGCCCGATGCACGTCTTCAATGAAGATATCGGATGCCGGAGCCAGCTTGGCGATATGCGGTACGCGGTTGGCCACTTCATTGATTCGTTCCAGCGGGTAATCGATGCCCGCTTCCTGGGCCAATGCCAACGTATGAAGCACGGTGTTGGTGGAGCCGCCCATCGCCATATCCAGCGCGAAGGCGTTGTCGATCGATTCCTTGGTAACGATGTCCCGCGGTTTCAGATCGAGCTTGATCAGTTCCATCAGCTGACGCGCGGATTCCCGCACGAAATCGCGGCGTTCTTCAGCCACAGCGAGGATGGTACCGTTACCCGGCATCGCAAGGCCAAGCGCTTCCGCGAGGCAGTTCATCGAGTTGGCGGTAAACATGCCGGAACAGGAGCCGCAGGTTGGACAGCCGTATTGTTCCAGCTCCAGCAAGTCATTGTCGCTGATTTGTCCGGCTTGGTGAGCGCCGACGCCTTCAAAGACGGAGGTCAGGGACAATTTTCGACCCTTGCTGTCCACGCCGGCTTTCATCGGGCCGCCGCTGACGAAGACGGTGGGGATGTTGACGCGAAGCGCGCCCATCATCATTCCCGGGGTGATTTTATCGCAGTTCGGAATGCAAACCATGCCGTCGAACCAATGTGCCGAAACGACGGTTTCGAGCGAATCGGCGATGATCTCCCGGCTAGGCAGGGAATAACGCATGCCGATATGCCCCATCGCAATGCCGTCATCCACGCCGATGGTATTAAACTCGAACGGCACGCCGCCGGCTTCGCGGATCGCTTCTTTGACGATCTTGCCGAATTCCTGCAAATGCACGTGTCCGGGCACGATATCGATATAAGAGTTGCAGACCGCGATAAACGGCTTGCCGAAATCCTCTTCCTTTACGCCGGCGGCACGCAGCAAGCTGCGATGCGGCGCACGGTCGAAGCCTTTTTTGATCATATCAGAACGCATCTTCTTGGCTGTCATGATCTCCGATCCCCCCATGATTCGTTATAGTTTTGGAGCTTTACACCGCTAAAGGTTTTCTCTAAAGTCTATCACAAGTGGTTACGATTTTCTAGCGTGGATCACAGGAAACGGCATATAGACAAGGTGCTTGGACGGTCTATGAAAATAAAGAAATCTCCGGAATTCCGGAGATTTCGCAAGGTTCATGCATTGAATCCTGGTTTGCTGCGGGAGACCCCGCCTTTGCGCCCGATATCCCGGTAAAAGCCTTTATCGTGCTTCTGGGATGTCGCTTCGCCGCCCTTCTGGCCGATTTCCTGATAAAATTCGCGGTTATGGGTTTTCGAGGTCGCCTCGCCGCCTTTTTGCCCAATTTCCTGGTAAAAGGCTTTGCCGTGGTTTTTGGCCGTGGCCAGTCCGCCCAAACGTCCCGCTTCCTCCCGGGTCATTTTGCTGTGGCTTCGTGCCATCGAATCCCTCCTTGATCTTATTTTGGATTACGTATGTTTTATTTACCACGGATTTCCATGATGAAACGAGATTATTCAAAAAAATTCTGAATATCCAAAAAAAAGATACCTTCCTTTCG
>NZ_JAKSXN010000002.1 GCF_022427145.1 Paenibacillus timonensis | reverse complement strand
CTTGGGGGGCCGGCCTTTTTTTGCGTATTCGGCTTCTTAATTCTCGTCCAGCCACAATATCGCCGTCACGCCGCGCGGATAATACCGGCTTCCGCAAATGACGCCGGCCATCATCTGGTCGCTCCAGCTCCAGTAGGCGTTCTTCTCGGAGGTCAGCCAGGCGACATGCGCCGCATCGGCCGCTTGGCCCCGTTCGTCCCAAGCAAGGCCGAGGATCCGGCGAGCGATGAATTGGCACAGGTAAATTTTGCTGAGCCAGGAGTTATTGCTCGTCGAGGACAGCTTCCAGCCGCCGTCATCGAACAAGCAGACGCCCGGCTTCAGCACCGTATTCAAGTGCGTTGACAGCGCCCGGATATATTCGCCGAACCGGCCGTTCTGATCGAGCGCTTCTTCGCAGCCGGTGTACAGCGGGAAGACGAGCCCTTCGATGGCCGGGATAATTTTGGAGTCATTGTTCTCCTGAATGACCGCCGGAATGTAGCCACCCGGCAGCAGGTGCGCGGTGATCGTTGCTGCGCATAGCTCGGCTTGCCGCCCAGCCAGCTCAGCTGCCGTTGCGCGACCGCCTGTACGCAGCAGCTTCTCCATCGCCACGTAGGCCGCCCAGCTCTTGCCTGCCAAATAAATGTTGTTGCGCGCTTGCCCCAGCGAAACGTCCAGGCTGTCGTAAGTCGTGATTTCCGCTCCGCCCATCGTCCGGGAGCTGTCGAGGCCCATGATGCCGGTCCGCTTGGCCGGGTCCGGATGATCGCGGTTCACCATGCTCTCCAAGCATTGCTCCAGAATCGGCAGGTTGCGGTCCATCCAGTCGCGGTCGTTCGTTTGATTCAAATAAACGGCGGCGCTTAGCACCCAGTTGACGAGCTGCTCGTGCGTCATGTGGGAGAAGCAGTCGTCGATCGCATGTAGTTCGTAAGCCGAAAACCCTGGACGGGAGAACGTGTTGGCCACGCCCATGTCGTGCGTAAAGCTGATCCCTCCGGGATATTCGGCCGGATCTCCAGGAAGCCGCACCGTGTCTCGATAGCTATAGCGGCGGGTGAACAGGTCCAGTTCGTTTTTGACCGTCCATGGATTCATTTTCAGCTCAAAAAACAGCTGGTCGACCGTCAAATCGAACGTATTCATCATCCGGTATTCGCCTTCGTTTACGACCCAAAGCGGCTGACCTTCATGCTCCAGCAGCTCGGTGGAGCCGTAATAGCTGCGGATAGCGTGGGCGAGCATAAACTTCTGATCCTCGTTCAGCTTGGCGTCGCTAACGAGTGCGTCGGCTTGACGGGCCACTTCCAGCTTACGGTCGAATTGATCCAACGCATAGGCGGCCACGTCCTCAATGTTGGCGAAATACCGGTTGTAATAGTAGGACGCGTCCATCCCGGTGGTGACGTACCCTGCCCGATAGAAGCAGAGCGCAAAGCGGTAAGTGGCTTTTTCGCCGGCCGGGGTATCCATCAGCAAGGCGCCTACCGGTCCGAGGCCAAACCGCAGATTTTCCGTAACCTTCGGCTTGAGAATCGCTTCCATCGTGAAAAAGCCTGCACTCGTGATCCGCGGGTCGTTCGCCGCGATCGCGGTATGGCGGCCTTGGCCGATTCCGCAAATCCGGCCCTCGGTCACGTCCTCCAAGCGGCGGATCGCGCTGAAGGCGTCGACGTTCTGCAAGCCGAAGAAGGCTTTGCGCGCCGAGGTTCCCCGCGTGTTATCCACCGTGATCTCCGCCAGTACGGCCGGCATGAGCGCGAAACGCAGCTGCTCCTCCGTCGCCGTCCCCGGGTCGGGCACGCCTTCAAACGGCGAGATCAGGCGGAACGTCAAATCGCCGGCTTGCCATTCGTCGATCGCAGCACCAAACCGGCGCACGATCTCGCTGCGGCCGAAGGGCACGATGAGACCGCTTTCTTTTTTCTGGACAGAATGCTGCTCGCTGGCCCCGTCACCGCTCTCTTCAGTCGTATAACGGTCCCGCTCGTCCAAGCCTTCCCCGTAAAACGGCAGGGCCCGGTAACGCTCTTGCCCGTCGTCCTGCAGGCCGATATAGATGTTCTGATTAGGCGGACTGCCCAGTTCAAGATCGAAACCGCCGCTCTTGCCGGGATGTCCCAACGTAAAGCTGGCGAAAGCCCCCATCGGGGAGTGATGCGCGTTGAAAAATATATTTTTACCCAAGTTGATTACCTCCTGTTCAATTGGCTGCGGTTGTGCTAGTTTGATTATAACAAGGCTTTGGGGGAACGCCCATATCCAAACCGCCAATGGATTTATCCAAAACGTTCAAAGGCGCGAGGCGGGAGGTCCCATAACGTGGAAGCGGAGGGACGAGGGTGGCTAGAGAGCATCAGGTGACCGAATATATGCTGCCGGATATGGATTCGACGTTTAAGCTCTTTGCCGCGCATCTGCGGACGGTGACGAGCGAGTGGTCGTACCCGCGCCACAGCCACCCGCTGTTCGAGGTGAACCTGCTGCTGGCGGGCAGCCAGGAGATGATCGTGGGCGGCAGGCGATTCATCCAGCAGCCCGGCGATTTCCTGCTGCTGCGCCCCGAGGACGTGCACGAAAGCCGGGCGCTCGGGACGGAGCCGATGACGTATTATTGCCTGCATTTTAACGTCGACGAGCCCGTGCTTCGCGAGCTGCTGTGCCGCGGCGAGGACCTTCTGCACGGCGCGGACGGTCCGCTGGCCGCGGTCATCCGGCCGAGCCTGGACAAGCTGATCGCGCTGACCTCGGATGGGGCGGGCGCGAAGCTGGCGGACAAGATGCGGGCTTTGTCCGCGGTGTTCGAGCTGTTCGCCGGCCTGAGCGAAGGGCTGGCGGAACGGGAGGCCGGCGCTCCCGGCAGCCGGATGAACCGCATCGCGGCGGAGATCGCCGCCGGCCTGGAGCGCAGCGTCGAGGAGCCGGAGGCCTGGAGCGCCGCAACGGGCGAAGGGTTCGGCGGCGGCGACGGTGCCGACGGGGACCGGTCGCGCGAAACCGTCGCGGCGGTCACCGCCGGGCTCGGGTACAGCGCGTCCTCCTGCAACCGGATCTTCCGCAGCGTCTACGGGATGTCGCCGCGCCAGTATTTATCAGCGCTGAAGCTGAAGAAAGCCAAGCTGCTGCTGATGGAGCCGGAGCTGTCGGTGGAAGCCGTCTCGATGCGGCTGGGCTACAAGGATATCGCTCATTTCAGCCGGCAGTTCAAACGCTGGACCGGCGAATCGCCCGGCAAGTTCCGGAGCCGGTTTCATATTTAACTTTATATAGAAAGGGGTTGGCTGCTTTGACCATGGAAATTGAAAGCGCTGACTTACTCGCGTTGCCGCTCCGTAAGCGAATCGTTTTTTTTGGCGACAGCATTACGGAGAATGGGACGTATATCCGTAATTTGGAGGCCTTTTTCCTCAAGCATCTGCCGGAACGCCGGCTGGAGTGGATCAATTTGGGAGTTAGCAGCGAAACCGCGGCGGGAACGAGCGAAGCGGATCATCCGTTTCCCCGTCCCTGCGTGCATGAACGACTGGATCGCGCTTTAGAGGAAACGCGTCCGGATTGGGCGTTTATTTGCTACGGGATGAACGACGGCATCTACCATCCGCTTGGGGAGCAGCGCTTCGAAGCCTATCGTGGCGGAGTGCGCCGGGCCGTGGAGCGGATTCGCGGCACCGGAGCCCGCGTCATCCTGATGACGCCGCCGCCGTTCGACGTTGCCTCGATCGGCGGGGAGGCATTGCCGGAAGGCATGGACGACTACTCGTTTGAGCGTCCTTACATCGATTATAACGCTGTGTTGGATCGTTATGCGGCTTGGGTGCGCGAGTACGGCGAGGCGGAAGGGCTGACGGTGGTGGATCTTCGCGGGCCGCTTGGCGATTTGATTCGCGCGCGCCGCGAAGCGGACCCCGGCTATCGTTACGGGGACGGCATCCATCCGAACGAAGACGGACATTGGGTGATCGCACGGACGATCCTGAGCCGCGTCTTCCATCTGGAGCTGGAGCGGATGCCGTCTTGGGCGGACGGCGGCGACAGCGCGTTCATCCGGCTCGTCGGCGAGCGCCGGGCCGTGCTGAACGCGGCATGGCGGGAGCATGTCGGGCACACGAACCCGAACAAGATGGAGACGCCGCCGCTGGCGGAAGCGCTGCAGCAAGCCGAGGCGCTGCTGCCGGCGATCAGTCGGGCAGCCGCGGCGGACGGCGGCGCGGAGAGCAAGGAGGTGCGCGAATGGGAAGGATTCACGCGCACCGACTTTTACTTCGGCGGCCGCGAATGCGTGGCGGTCGCTCCTCGGGAGGCCGCGCCCGGCCGGCCGTGGGTGTGGCGGAGCGAGTTCTTCGGCGCGTTCGCGGACGCCGACCTGGCCCTGCTCGAGCAAGGCTGGCATGTCGCCTACTGCCGGCTGAGCCACCTCTACGGCTGCCCGTTCGCCGCCGGGCAGATGGAAGCCTTTCGCGCCGAGTTGGCCGCGAAATACGGGCTCGCCCCGAAGCCGGTGCTGTTCGGCTTCAGCCGGGGCGGCCTGTACGCGCTGCGTTACGCCGCGCTGTACCCGGATCGCGTCGCAGCGTTGTACCTCGACGCGCCGGTGGTGGACATCCGCAGCTGGCCGGGGGGCCAGGGTGCGGGTCGGGGCGCGCCGGAGGAGTGGCGCGACTGTCTGGCGGCGTACGGCATCGCCCAAGCCGCGTCTTCTCCGGCAGACGTCGCCCGCCTTGCCGGCGAGGAGACGGAGCGCCTGCTGGCGGGGCTGGACGCACCGGCCCGTGCCGGCGTGCCGGTGCTGCTCGTCTCCGGCGACGCCGACGTCGACGTGCCGTTCGACGAGAACGGCGCGGTGCTGGAGCGCGCCTACCAAGCCTATGGCGGCACGGTGACGACGATCCTCAAGCCGGGTGGGGGCCATCATCCCCACAGCTTGCCCGACGTCACGCCGATCGTGCAGTTTGCCCTTGCCGCGGTTACGAACCGCTAGCAGCAGTAACCGAGAACCGTCCGATGCGAATCGGGCGGTTTTTGCATGCGAGGGACAGGAGGGGAGAAGGGCTTGCTTGCGCAAGTTGATCGACGGGGTAGGCGACGGGTTATTTGGTATGGAAGAAGAACCTATCGATTCCCGATACCGCCCGCCGCTTAAGGCACAAGTCATGAACTTCTACATTTGACCGTCAAACAAGCGATTATACTCGAAATTTCATACATATCTATGGCGTTAGGCGCCTACACAGACTATTTAGTGTGAAATTTCATATACAATTCCTCGTTTTGACGATAATCAAGCGATTATGCTCGAAATTTCATACATATCCTTGGCGTTTGGCGTCATCACGGCCTAATGAGTATGAAATTTCATATAGATCGCCCGGGCTAGGCGCGGCCACGAACGCGGAGCCATTTATAATGCCTCCCGGGACATAGCGAGCGTCCGAGCCAAACAAACAAAGGACGCACGCAGGCGCAAGCGCTGCGGCGTCCTTTGAAGTGAAAGGTTACTTCACAAACTGAGATACGGCGAATACGGCCGGCGAGTTCCAGTAAATCGTCACTTCGTTGCCGGCGTAGCTTAACTCATGGTCGACGAAGCACTTTGCCGGCGGTTGGCCCTGCAGATGCTCCATCATATAGTCATCGTTGAGGTTCCGGTTCGGGCCCCCGGACACCAGGCCGGGAACGGCCGCCTCGACCCCGTCCGCTACGGACGGGCGATGGTGCAGGCGATTGACCGGACGGTCGCCGAATCCGGACACGTAGCTGAGATCCAGCACGTTGCGGCCCAGGAGATAATGGATATGCTCCAGCGCCAGCTCCCGGTAACGTTCCTCGCCGCCAATACGGCCGGCGAGGATGAGGAGCATCGCGTTATTCATGAGCACCATGTTGCTGCCCCAAATGTAATCCTCCGGGCGCAAGGAGGTTAGATAGCCGTCTTCCGCGCAACGACGGGCCAATCGCTCGGCATCTTCGAGCAGCCCCTGCCGCAGCGCGGCGAGCAGTGCGGCATCCGTGTCTGCTCCCGCTTCTGCGCCGAGCAGGTAAGCGATCGTCCCGTAGCCGCTCATATTGGTCCAGCCCAGCTCGTATTTGGCGAAGGGTTGGGCAGCCAGCCCGCGGAAGGCTTCGTGATATTTCGCTTCACCGGTCGTGCGGAATAGCTCAGCCGCTGCCCAATACCGCTCGTCCAGGTCGCTGGCATCGCCATATTCTCCTGTGCCGACGTCGGCCGGATTCTTGAAACCGGGCCCGTCCGGGTGAGGCGGCGTACGGTCCAGCCAAGCCCAGGCGCGTTCAGCCGCTTGCAGGCAGCGGGTTGCGAAGGCGTCGTCGAACGAGCGGTAAACCCGCGCCGCCATCGCCATCACGCCGGCCAGACAAGCGGTAGCGGTGGCGGAGACCGGCAGGAAATAAAGGTCTGCCCGGTCGTCCTCCGGCATGATGTCCAGTGCCGGGAATTGCTTCGTCGTCAGTTTGTGAAAGGCGCCGCCCGACCGGGGATCCTGCATCTTAAACAGCCAATCCAGCTCATAACGGCATTCGTGCAGCACATCCGGCATCCGGCCGTCGCTCTCCGGCAGCGGGATCGGCCGTTCGAACGCCAGGGGATTCCCTTCGTAAGCCAATAGCAAATCGGCAATCGCTTTGGCTCCCGGCCCGGTGTATTTGCCGTAATCGCCGGCATCGTGCCAGCCGCCCCGGCTGTCCAGACGGAGGGTAGGATCATCGTACACGATGCCTTCGGAAGCATGGCAGGCGTGATGCTTCCACGGGCCGGCGAAGGACTCCTCCAACTCCATGCCGCAGCGCAAATAATAAAAAGCCTTCAGCAGGCCCTGCTGCAAATCGGCATAGGGATTGCTGCCGATCGCAAACGTCGCCGAGCTCTCGCCGTTCAGGAAAACCCGGTAGGTTCCCGGCGTTCTCAGATCGCCGAAATCGCCTCGGCAGACCCTTGTTCCCGACGCTTCGTCCGGCTGCATAGGGCCGGTGATCCCCCGGTAAACCACATCTCCCGAGGCGGTATCCACAATTTCGTACTCGCCCCCCGGTCCGGAGTAAACAAATGATTTGGCGGCTTCGGACGGATATCCGAGCTGGTTGACGGCGATGTTCCGGCACGGCAATGCAGGGGTATTGGATTGATTCATGACATTTCCCTCTTTTCGATCAGTAAAGTAAACGTTTACAAAAATACGGCATATCCTTTGGCCGACAGTCGTGTTGTCTCTACCTACTCTTCTATCCTTGCATGTTCCGACCCGAATAACAAGACTCGAAATTTAGGGATCGATCGTCATAATTTTAACGTTGTTGGAACGTTCGAAGTATTGTCACAATAACCGGGAGATTCTGACAAACGCTATACATCCTATCGACTCTTCTTTGGTAGTATGGTATCATGATAGTCTGATAACGTATTAGCGAACTAAAGCAAACGAAAGGCCTACTTGTAGAAGCAAGCACAAGAAAAAGCAGCATGATCGAAGCGTGCACGCGAAAGAAATATGCACAAGGTTAAAGGTGCACGATACAAGTGTGCGTAAAGGAAACATGTACAGGATGAACCAGCACAGGAAGCAGCACAAGGTAAAGGTACATGATAAGAAGCGCGCTAAAATATGCTTGCACACATAGTGGCTAACTTCAGGGGGAGAGAGACAGGATGAAAACAAACAAAAAGATGGCAATGTTGGGCCTTGTGATGGCTCTGGTATTGACGATGCTGGCCGGCTGTTCGGGCTCGGGCTCCGGGAAGGACGACAACAAGCTGGTCATCGGGATCGACGATAAATTCGCACCGATGGGGTTCCGCGACGAAAATAACGAAATTGTCGGCTTCGACATTGATTACGCCAAAGCGGCGGCGGCGAAAATGGGGATGGAGCCCACCTTCCAGCCGATCGACTGGTCGGCCAAGGAATCCGAGTTGAACAGCGGACGGATCGACTTGATCTGGAACGGATATACGATTACGGAAGAACGCAAGGGCAAGGTATTGTTCACGAAGCCTTATTTGAAAAATAGCCAAGTCGTGGTGACGCTGGCCGATTCGGAAATCGCCCAATTAAGCGATTTGGCCGGCAAAGCGGTAGGCCTGCAGTCGTTGTCTTCCGCGGCGGACGCCCTGAACGCGGCTCCGATCAAAAGCGAAATCAAAACCGTCTCCGAATTTCCGGACAACGTGCTGGCGCTCAGCGATCTCAAGACGAAACGGCTCGACGCGGTCGTGATCGATGAGGTCGTGGCGCGGTATTACATGGCGAAGGAAGAAGGTACGTTTAAGCTGCTGGACGAATCGCTGGCGCCTGAAGAATACGGCATCGGCGTGAAGAAAGGCAACGAAGAGCTGCTCAACAAACTGCAGCAGGCGCTCGACGAACTGAACCAGGACGGGACCGCGTCCGAAATTTCGCAAGAATGGTTCGGCGAAGATAAGGTGCTGAAGTAGGAACGAACCCGCCAAAACCGGATTGCTTCGGAATCCGGTTTTTTGTTGGCCGCGGCTAGCCTGCGGGGCATCGTCCAAGTCTAATTCAAGGAGAACGACAATGAGCCTGGAGTATCTGTTAAGTATTTTGGGGCCGATGCTGGAAGGGACGGAAACCACGATTTTGCTGTTTTTGCTGGCCATCGTGACGTCGATCCCGCTGGGATTTGCCTTTACCTTTATGGTTCGCAGCCGGATCAAACCGATCGCCTGGTTTGCCGGCGCGTATATTTATATCATGCGCGGCACGCCTCTGCTGCTGCAAATGTTGTTCGTCTGTTTCGGGTTGCCCGTGATCCCGGTCATAGGCGAGTACCTCGTGATGGACCGGTTTGTAGCTGCTTGCCTGGCTTTCACGCTGAATTATGCGGCTTACTTCGCCGAGATCTTCCGCGGCGGCCTGCTGGCGATCGACAAAGGCCAATACGAGGCGGCGAAGGTGCTGGGCCTGAGCCGTTGGCAGACGACGACGCGGATCGTGCTGCCGCAGATGCTGCGGATCGCGTTGCCCGCCGTCTCCAACGAGTCGATCACGCTGGTCAAGGATACGGCGCTGCTTTATGCGGTGGCCGTACCCGAGCTGCTGCATTTTGCGCAAACGGCGGTCAACCGGGATTTTACGATCGTGCCGTTCGTGCTCGCGGGGATTCTATACCTGTTGATGACGCTGGTGCTTACCGTGCTGTTCAAAGCGCTGGAGCGGAAGTTTAAATTCGAGTAGAGGGCTGGAATTATGGATCAAGCAATCGTAGAAGTGGATCATTTACGAAAATCGTTTGGCGACCTGGAGGTGCTTAAGGACATCTCCTTCAACGTCGCCGCCAGCGAGGTGCTCGCGGTGATCGGACCGTCCGGCTCGGGCAAAAGCACGATGCTGCGCGCCTTGGCCCATCTCGAAGAGATTGACGGGGGCAGCATCCGCATCGGCGGCGAGACGCTGGCCAACGACGGACGCTACGCCGCCAGCGCCAAGCTGAGGGAAATCACCGCCCGGATGGGCATGGTGTTCCAGCATTTCAACCTGTTCCCGCACCTCACGGTGCGCGGCAACCTGGAGCTGGCGCCGAAGCTGGTCAAGGGGTTGCCCGCCGCGGGTATCCATGCCAAAGCCTCGGAGCTGCTGGAGAAGGTCGGGCTATCCGACAAGGCGGAGGTCTATCCGTCCAACCTGTCCGGCGGGCAAAAGCAGCGGGTCGCCATCGCCCGGGCGCTGATGATGAACCCGGAGATCCTGCTGTTCGACGAGCCGACCTCGGCGCTCGATCCCGAGCTGACGGGCGAGGTGCTGCAGGTCATGAAGCAGCTCGCCGAAGAGCGGATGACGATGATCGTCGTTACGCATGAGATGGGCTTCGCGCGGGAGGTAGCCGATCGCGTGATGTTTATGGCGGACGGCGAGATCATCGAGTCCGGCCGGCCGGAGCAGCTGTTCGGAGCTCCTCAGCATGAACGGACCCGTTCCTTTTTGCAGCGGGTACTCTAAAGTCAACTCAAAAACGGCGGCAGCCTTAGACTTCGTAGTTGAAGTTCCGAGGCTGCCGCCTTTTTTTGCCGCAAGATTGGTTTTATTTCACCGTATAGACGCCTTCTTTATAAACCAGCGTATACAGTATGCCGGACTCGGTTAATACGAACTGGTCCACGGCATCCTTGGTTAAACGGCGCTGTTTGCCGTCGGGAGCGATGTGGTAAATGCCGGGCTCGTAGCCCTGGGACACGTAGTACACGCCGGACTTGTTGACCTCGAAGGCCGTGTCGGCCGATGCGCCGGGCGCCAGGGAGGCCAGCATCGTCTCCTTGCCTGCGGCCGGGTCAAATCGGAATAACTCCAGCTCATAGCCGTTAAATGCCGTATAGTAAAATACGTTTTCGAACAGACGAATCTGGGAGATTCTCCGTGACGACACGGCGTTAGCGGTCTCGCCGCCCTCCAGCCCCGTTTGCATCAGGCGCCCCGAGCTTCCATCCCGATAATAGATCCGATCGCCGATCAGCCAGAATTGGCGTGCGCCAGTCGCCAGCTTCACGTGCGTCCGGCCGGTTGTATCGATCCGGTACACAGAGTTTGGATCCTTCGAATCGCTTTCTTTGAAGCCGATCGCATAGAGTGCGCCGTCCTTCAACGCCAGCGTGGGGTCGCTCCTGAACCCGACCCCTTCGTTTTCTTCCACAGTGCGGGCGACGCCATAGGCATACCCAGGCTCTCCGAGCAACGACGTCTCCCCGGTGCTTATGTCGAGTCGACTCAAGTTGTTAGGCATCTCCGTCATAAACCGGAAATCGGTGAAGTAGAGGGTATTCTGATCTTTGGCGATGCCATCAAGGCTTTTGGCCGACATTATGTCTTGCAGAGCCCCGTTCTTCACCCGGTACAACGTGTCGCCTCCCATCGTCAAATCCCCGACATGGAGGTTAACGAACAATTCGTTCTCCCATTTCCATACATCCGACAGCCAGCCGTCTTCCGGCCGCCAATCGCCAAGCGAGGCAATTTTCTGCGCTTGTTGTTTCTCAAGGTCATACGCGTACAGGTAAGCTTGGTCGCTCACCGTGGATACGTAATAGAATACATCGCCGATCCGTTTTCCTGAATGAAACACCGGTTTGCCGGGTACTTGGATTCGGGTCGCTTTTTTGCCTCCCGTTTGCCGGAATAGCTGCTCCTCCCAGGAAGCGCCGTTGTCCCGGATAACGGTTTTCAGGTAATACGCATCATTTCCGAATTGGGTCAGCGGGGTAGACAACTTCTCATAATCCACCCGTTTCCGCCGATCGGTCAGCTGCGTTCGGATGGAATCCTTCGCCGCCAGCGTCTGCGGGTGCTTGAGGTCAATGGCCGCATCTCCGATCAGGATCAGGCCGTCCAGCCAATCGATATGTTTGCCAAGCGCCGACGCGGCATCCCTTAGGGGAAGCATGACCCGCCCGCCGATCATTTGCGGGGGAACGTCGAGCTTCACCGATTTGCCGTTCAAGAGCATCGTCGTGCTGTTCACCTTGAACTTCACCGTTCTTTTCAACGAAAGGTTCTGGAGAAGCACATCGTCAGGCGTCTTCGCGTTCCAGACGATGTCCCAATAACCTTGATTCGCCTCCGTCGTATGCTCGGCCAGGTATCCCATCAAACGAATCGGCACGAGGACACGTCCGTTTCGCTGAACGACCTCGTAGTCCCCGCCAATATCCGTCTTGCGTCCTTGAATGAACGCTTTGCCTTGATAATCGTAAGGGATGATCGCAAGCTCGCTGAACGCCTCCTTCAGCGATTTGCTGCCGCTCCCTTGGTTAACGGTTTCCTCTGCGGCATGAACCCCGGCCGTTCCAAGTCCAAGGCATGCCGTCAATAGCAGCAGGATAAATTTCTTTCTCAAATCAAAACGCTCCCTTCCATGACAAATGCCAATAAGTTCTATATCAACTAGACGCTTCCACGCTCGTAAAAGTTTCTGTTTCCGGAAGGACTCCCCATGGTAGAATCAACAATGAAGTCGTTTACATCAGGCAGGATGGAGGAGTAAAAACAGATGATGGATCAATATGCTTCTGCCACCGTCGTTTCGGCGGCATGCAATTATATTATGGAGCGTCCGGAGAAGTTCACGCATACCTACCGGACCTATGTGAAATTGAGAGAACACGGGGCGCTGGAGCTCCGGTTCTGGCACAGCAACGCGATCGACTCGACTTGGGATACCGGCTCGGTGGCCCGCGGCGGGGCACTCGGCGGAGAGTGGCGGATCGAAGCTGCCTACGTTTCCGACGGCGGCGCATTACCGGACGGTTCTGTCGAGGCCAGCTCGCAGGTTCGCGTCACGTTTGACGGCGGCAGCGGAACCCGGTCGGTTGCCCCCGGAGAGAAGTTCTGGAGCGATCCGGTCAAGGTCGATCTGCCGGAAGGGCATCTGCTGGCGTTCACTTGGACGATTTCAACGGAGGCGGGGGGCAAAACGGTTCCTTACAATACCGAACAAATGCTGGTGACGGCTTTTGACGCGCCGGGGGCATGTGCCGCTGCAGCAAGCGCCGAAGGCTTTGCCCTGTCGGACAATCTGCTGGTGATGCCCGCATTGATCGCCAGCGCGAAGCCGGTGCGGCAGCGTCTCGTATTCCTTGGCGACTCGATAACGCAAGGCGTGAGAACCCGCAGGGATGGATACGAATATTGGGTTGCGCGGATCGCCGATGGCCTGGGTCGCGATTACGCCGTATGGAATCTCGGTTCCGGCTGGGCAAGAGCCTATGACGCCGCGGGGGACGGCGCTTGGCTGAACAAGGTAAAGCTGGGCCAGGTTCCGGGAACGAGAACCCAGATCGTCCTGGCGCTTGGGGTGAACGATATTGACATCGGGGCTCGTTCCTCGGAGGAGCTGTTGGCCGACCTGACCACCATCGTCTCCGTGTTGCGCCAAAACGATCCGTCCGCGGAAATTATCCTGTTTACCATCCCTCCGTTTAACTTCAACGAAGAGCGGGAACAGGTATGGCGGCGGGTCAACGATCACATCCGCTCCGTCTCGCTTCCGGGCGTCGACCGCGTGTTTGACATGGCGGCCCGGTTGTCTCAGCCCGCGCCGCTTGAGCATCGCCTGCGCCAGGAGTTCATGAGCTCGGGCGACGACCCTCATCCGAACGGCGCGGCAGGCAAAGTGGTCGCCGATGCGTTCTTAGCGTGGTATTTCGGTGAACGATGAGCGGGAGGAACGAGACGATAGAAGCGCCGCGGCTGAATGTGGGGATCTTCGCCCATGTTGACGCAGGCAAGACAACGACGACGGAGCATATCTTGTACGAAAGCGGACGGATTCGCATGCCGGGCAGCGTGGATGACGGCACGGCGCTTACCGATTCGTTGGAGGTAGAGCGTCAGCGCGGCATTTCCGTGCGCGCGGCCATGACGACGTTTGCCTGGAAGGGAACCCGGGTGAATTTGATCGATACGCCGGGCCATGTCGATTTTCTGTCCGAAGTGGAGCGGTCGCTGCGCGTGATGGATTGCGCGGTACTGGTGCTCTCCGCGGTAGAAGGCGTTCAAGCGCAAACGGAAATGATTTGGAACGCACTGGCGAAGCTGAGGATTCCGACGCTCCTGTTCATCAACAAAATGGACCGCGTGGGTGCGGACCCCGAAGCGGTGCTGGCGCAAGTACGCAATTATCTGTCCCCGGATATCGTTCCGGTCCAGCATCCGCTCGGAACGTGGCAGGATTACGGCGGCGCAGTGGATTTGTGGCGCGACGATGCCAAGGAAGCCGCCGCCGGAGCCGGAAGCCTGGAAGCGTTCGAGGCTGCGCGAAGCCGCTTGATCGAAGCTTTGGCCGAGCGCGACGAAGCGCTGCTCGAGGCCTACCTAAGCGGAGAGAGTGTTGGCCAGGAGCGCTGGGAAAGCCGGGCGGAGGAGCTGGCCCGGTCTGCCCGGATCTACCCGCTGCTGTTCGGAGCGGCGGCGAAGGGAATCGGCATTTCGGCGCTGCTGGATGCGATGCTGCGTTATTTCCCTCCGGCGGAAGGCGATCCGGAAGCGCCGCTGTCCGGCGTCGTCTTCAAGATCGAACGCGACAAGACGATGGGACGCATGGCGTATGTTCGCCTCTATGAAGGGAGCCTCCACAATCGCGATGCGGTGTTTAACCATACGCAGAATCTTAGCGAGAAGGTCACGCAAATTCGGAAAATCGACGGCAACCGAACCGAGGATGTCGGGGTGCTGCGGGCGGGGGACATCGCCGCCGTCTGCGGCTTGTCCCATATCCGCATCGGCGACGTGCTGGGGCGTCCGGAAGCGATCCCGGCGGAAGCCAAGCTGGCCGTACCGCTGCTCACCGTGCGGGCGCATCCGGCCAACGAGGCGGAATACCGGGCCGTGGCGGATGCGCTGCAGGAGCTGTCCGACGAGGATCCGCTGCTGGACGTGCAATGGCTGCAGGAAGAGCGTGAGCTGCACGTGAAGGTCATGGGCCCGATCCAACTGGAGGTTTTAAGCAGCGTATTGGCGTCGCGCTACGGCCTGCAGGTGACCTTCGGGAAGCCCTCGGTCATTTATAAGGAAACGCCGAAGCAGGAAGGAGAAGGTTATGTTGCCTATACGATGCCGAAACCTTGCTGGGCGATCCTGCGGTTCCAGATCGAACCCGGGCCGCGGGGAAGCGGCCTGGTCTACGAAGCATACGTGCGGGATGAGGACCTGCTGCCGCAATACCAGAACGAGGTCGCTCGCCGCGTTCCCGAGGCGCTGCAGCAAGGTCTTTATGGCTGGGAGGTAACCGATTTGAAGGTGACGTTGACCTACGGCCAGCATCATGTTTGGCACACCCATCCGCTTGACTTTGCCGTCGCGACGCCGATGGGGATCATGGATGGGCTGGCCAATGCCGGCACCATGTTGCTGGAGCCGATCCTGCATGTCCGATTGGTCGTTCCCGAAGAGAACGCCGGCCGGGTCATGAACGATCTCGTGCAAATGCGCGGCCGGTTCGAGCCGCCGCAATTGCAGGGAGAGCGGGTGCTGATCGAAGGGCAAGTGCCGTTGTCGACTTCGCTTCATTACCCGATTGAGCTGAGCTCGTATACGAAGGGACGGAGTACATTCGCCTCCTCCTTCGCCGGCTATGAACCCTGCCCGCCGGACGTCCAAGCCGAACGGACCCGGCGCGGCGTCAATCCGCTGGACCAGGCGAAGTACATCCTCAGCGTGCGGAAAGCGTTGCAGGGCTAAGCCAAGGCTCAGGCTATGTTACTAATCGAAATACGCACCGAAATTCTTCATGTAGAAAGAGCAGTGGACGCGCACCGTCATTTGGCCGAATAAATCATGCCAATCCGTCCCTTTCCACTCTTCATAGCTCATTTTGTTGCGCACGTATTTGCCAAGCCCGATGCCGTCAGTACGGTTTTGCTGCAGCGTCCTCAGAACTCGGGACGCTTCCGTGGCGATATGCTCGCTGACCAGCTTTTCGACCTTGGCCCGCTCGGGCGTACTTAGTTTGGCGTTGCCGATATACTCCTCCACGCCTCCTTCGACCCTGAGATAAATATCCGCTTCGTATTCGCCGGACGAGCGTTTGGATACCTCGATCCGGCGTTTGCTTCGGACGGCCCGGAACGAGATTGCTTTCAGGTCGGGGTGATCCGACGTCATGCTGAATTCGCCTTGGGACAGATTTTGGTACAGGAGCGAGAATAGGTAGACATCCTTCCAGGGCAGCTTGGTGATCATTTTATCGTTCCGGAATGTGGCGATGCCGCTGATGGTAATGTCCTTTTCCTGCTCCTTGATCAAGATGGCGATCGGGTCCGTTCCGTCGTCGTAATAATCGCGGGTAAACTGATGCAGGGCGGTGCGGGGCACCGACTGCTTGTTAAATTCTTTTTGCAGCAGCTTGTTGATGTAGTTGGCCGTCTTCGTATGGCGAGGATATTCCTGGCTGATGATCGCCCCCGCTTCGCCTTCAACGACGACCATGGCGGTCCGGAGCGAAATGCTCGGGTCCCGGAGAAACGTATCCATATGAGCCCAAAGCCCCCGACGGGCCAAGGCTTCGCCGTACATGAACGTGCGAATCTGTCCGCTGACGATGATCCGGCTCGTCCGCAAGGAGAGAGCCGACTTGGCCTCCTTGGGACTAGTGGCGGTCGTATCCAGCAATTCGTCGGTCGTTTTGGAGTCCCGGGCAAATTGCGTAACCAGCGGCATGCTGATCGTTGCCTTGATCTTGTTCTCGGGAGCGGCATCAAATGCGGCGGTCTCGATGTAGCCGATTCGCTCCAGGATACGCTGGTCTTGGCTGCAACCTGCGAGCACAAGGCAAAGCATTGCAGCGGGAAGGAGTCGCTTAAGCATGTTTTTTAGTCCTCCTGTGCACCAAAAGAAGCAGGATGAGCAGCAAAGGGAACCCGAAAGAAAAGCCCATTTGCGCGATCGTTAAATATCGAAACCAGGACTCTACCTTGATCAAGGTTTTCGGGATCATTCCTACACCGACGGTAGCGGCCATGGATAGGAGTACGATCACCTTCCAGTTCATTCGGCGAAAAACCTGCGACATTACCACCTGGCCGGACCAATAGTACATCGCCCCGGTATGTACGATTGAAAACAGGAACAGGCTGTACAGAAAGTTCTGGATGCGCTCGATGAACGGAAAACGTAAATAGGCATACATGTCGAGGATCGGAAATGACGAATGGATCAAGGTTTTATGGCCAAAGAACCCGTAAGCCAAAAAGGTAACCAGCAGGTAAACGAACATGGTGATTCCGTTTCCGAGATGGACGTATTTCAGCCATCTCTTGGTGTTTTCCGCATAAGGAAACAGAAATAGGGTGAGTTCGTATCCCATATACGCGCCATAGAGCCGGATAAAACCCTCTATCCTATCCGTTCCCTCCTGGAAAACGAATGGAGTCAGCCGCGCTGTATCGAATTCACCGAGGAAGTAGAAAGCGAGCGGAATTTGCAGCAGCAACAGCAACGAGAATATGACATTGGCTTTGGACATGGTGTAGATCCCCTTGGTAATGTAAAGGAACAGGAGCACATCCACGAAAATTTTAATGACCATGTCCGAGGTCGACGGAAAAATCAGCATTTGATAAATCAAGGCATACTGCTTGATGACCAGGCAGCCGATCATGCTGAACAGGCCCCATAACAGTACATATAGCGGGATCAGAATGAACCGAGGCAGGGAGGCGCCGAGAATGTCGAACACGGATTCGCCCCGGCCCATCCGGTAAACGGCAGAGATGAGCATAATGTTCAGCGTAACGAGCGCGAACATCGGGATAAGCATCAGCCAGCCGTTGGTTCCGAAGTAGTGCGCCGTGACCCGCGGCAGGGTGAACAGGACGATCCCGCTTTGGGTGTTGAACACCATGAGGGCGATATGGAAGCGATTCAATTTTTCCCGGTCCATGGGGTCACCTATTTCTTCATTTTGTTTGTGGTCTCGTTAGGGGTACGGGATTGCTTCGGCCGCTTGGAAAACATCCAAAAGGGCCCCCGAATAAAAATATCTTTCCAGTCGGCCGGCTTGATCGGTGCGAGCGGAAGCGTATAAGGGGCCCCCAGACTGGTCAGCTTGGACAAATGGATGATGACCAGGCCCAGCCCGAACATGAAGCCGAAGTTTCCGAGCATCCCCGACAAGATGATTAGAGCAAACCGAATAAGCCGAATCGAACCGCTCATCGTGTAGCTGGGAATCACGAACGAAGCGATGGCTGACATGGCCACGGCGATGATCAGGATGTTACTGGTGAACCCGGCTTCCACCGCCGCCGTTCCGATAACGATACCGCCTACGATCCCGATCGTTTGCCCGATTTTGGAGGGCATACGGGCGCCGGCTTCCCGCAGCAGTTCCAAGGTGGTTTCCATTAACAAGGCCTCCAGGACAGGAGGAAAAGGAACGCGGCTGCGCGATTCAGACATCGAGGCCAGTAAATTTTGCGGGATCATCTCGTAATGATACGTCGTGATAGACACATACATGGAGGTTAACGTCAGCGTAAGTATAAAAGCGACGTAACGCAGGACCCGAAGAAATGTGCCAACCGCCCAGCGGCTGTAATAATCGTCGGGCGAGGTGAAAAATTCGAATACCGTCGTAGGTCCCACGATCACCGACGGGCTTTGGTCCATAATTACAACCACCCGGCCTTCGTTCAGCTTGGAAACGGCGACGTCCGGACGCTCCGAGGTCAGGAACAACGGAAAGATCGTGGATGGAAAATCTTCGATCAATTGCACAAGCATGCTGCCGTCAAAAACCGCGCTGTACTCGATGCTTCGAATCCGTTCCGACATCCGGTCGACGAAGTCCATATTGGCGATCTCGTCGATGTAAAGCAAAGAAACCTTGGTCTTGAAAATTTCTCCGACCTCGAATTGCTTGACCTTTAACCGGCTGCTCTTCACTCTGCGGCGGATGATGGACAGGTTAGTGTCCAGCGATTCGTTAAAGGCGTCATGCGGGCCGACGATCGTGGATTCCGTCTGCGACGATTCAATGGCCCGCTTTTCCGGACCATAAACGGAAATTAGGTAAACTCCCTGCGGCACGAACAACGCGGCATCTCCGTCCAAAACGCCGCGGATGACCCTTGTTGGATCGACCTCGCGGACAAATTGGGACTGCTGCAGGAGCCCGTCCAGATCTTCGCGCCGGATGTTTTCCAGCGGAATCGCCACGTTGTTGATAAACTTCTGCTTGTCGACCATGTGATCGAAGTATAAGATATCGGCCTGGATCACCGGGTACGTCCGATGCTCCAGATCGGAGCAGCCCCGGAATTCGTCCAGAACGCGGTTCAGCGTCAGCGGGCCAGGCGCCTGAGGTTCGGATATATGGGGCGATTGCTGCAGGTTTTTTTGTTTGGCTATCGTCAAGATGGATTTCATTAGTCGGGAGAACAAGGCGTAATTCCTCCAGCCGAGGCATTTTCTTCTATTGTGCGTAGCTAGGATCGAACTATGCAGGGAAGGTGTGGCGAGGGAAGGTTGCACGAAAAAAAAGGAATGCTGCAAACGCATGCAGCATTCCTGATTTCTACGTCCTAAAACAGTTAGCCGAACAGCAGCCGGGCGAGTTCGTCATAGCTGGCAGCCGGCGCATGAAGGAGATGGGGCTCCGATTCGGGGCGGACACCGCGATGGTTGAACCAGATCACGCGCCAGCCGGCTCGGGCCGCTCCTACGACATCGTTGCGCCAGGAGTCGCCGATATAACAGCACTGCTCCGGCGATTTGCCCAGCTTCCCGGCGATCAGCTCAAACAGCCGAGCATCTGGTTTGGTCAGGCCTACCGCGCCCGAGATGAACACCAACTCGGCGGGGATCAGCCGGTCTACCCCAAGCGCCTGGATTTTACGCCACTGGTGATCCGGCGGCCCGTTCGTAATCACTCCGACGACGATCCTCTGCGCCTGGAGCTCGCCGATGAGTTCCAAAGCTCCGGGGAATGGTTTGATGTCAAACTGGCGGTTCAGGTATGCGGCCTGAACCGCCGCGGCCTGCCCGGTTGTCAGCGTGAGACCGAATTCCGCCAGCGAACGGACGAAGCGCTCGGTGCGCATCGTATCAAGCACCTGGCCATGGGTTGGCGTGCCGCCGGCTTCGGCGGACAGGAAATCGCTGTAATAGCGCATCCGGTGATAGGCCGGCTCATATGGAAAGTCCGGTCCGGTGCCTAAAGTTTCCTCCAGCGCTGCGCGAAAAGGCTGCAGGTGGTCGTATAACGTATCGTCGACGTCAAAAAAAACCGCGTGGTTTGGCGTGATTGGCTTCATTGCGATGATCTTCTTCTCCCTCTCGCGGCCGTAGTAGAAAACCTCGGCCTTTTCCATTAAAATGCTTATGTATTGTCATGCAGCGGGAACCGCCGCCTCCTCATTATACGGGACGGCTTCAAAAAATGCATAGTTTCATCCGGCCCTTTTCGGTATTATGATGGGATCGGGTTGTAGACTTTGGACGGAAAGGTTTTGACCGGACGTGAAAAAACCGAAACGATGGTTCACCTTAAGAAATCAAATCTTTATCAGTTTCATGCTGCTGATGGTTTTTGTCCTGGGGATCGCCAGCGTACTCACGTATTCCCGGGTGTCCGCGCTGCTGGAAACCAACGCCGAGAAGCATATCAGCCAAACCGCCCTGCAAGCGAACGGACGCTTGGATGCGCTTATCGCCCAAATCAATACGCTGACGACGCAGGTTGCCACCGATGACTACGTACAGAAGCTGCTGCTGGCCGAGGTCCAAGGACAAGAGACGCCCTTCAGCTCGCGCCAATCGTTGTTGCCCTTATTCAGCGATTACCAAGCTTACGTGACCGGCATCAAATCGCTCGAATTGTACACGAACGATTACCGGCGCTTGTTCCCGCTGAACGAAACCCAATTGATCGATACGATCGACTCCCAGTGGATTAATGCGGCCAATTGGGGCAAAGGGGCGCTCGTATGGATCGGCATCGATCCGCGCGACCCGTCTTCCGTGCTGGCGTTGCGACGGGTCAGCCTGCTCGACCGCTGGTTTTCGTCCGGAGGATATCTGATGGTCCGGATCGACCGGTCTTATTTTCAAATTCATGAGCAGATCGATGGGGAAGGCGGAGAATACATTTTGCTGGTCGATGGAAATCAGCGACCGGTCGCGACGAATTTCAGCTTTCCCGCGGAGGACTTGGATGTGAAGGGACTGTTGGGCAATCAGGGGAAGAACATCACGATTGGTGGACAAGAGTTTATCGAGGTGAAACAAGCCTCCAAAGCGACGGGGTGGACGCTGGTCTTCTTTACGCCGGTCAGCTACGTCACCAGCGGGATTTCCGCCCTGCGTACGGCTGTCATCGCCTCGGGGGCCATTGGGGTGCTGCTGTTCCTGATCGTGTCGCTGTCGCTGTCCACGATGATTACCCGGCCGATCTTCCGGCTGATCAAGGCGATGCGCGGGGCGAGATTCGGGGTGCTGCAGCCGAACCCGATGTTCTCGAAAACGATGGAAATCAACGAGCTGAACAATTCCTACAACCAGATGGTCGACAACATGAACGAATTGATCCGCGTCGTTTACGAGAAGGAACTCTTGCAGAGCCGCACCGAATTAAAGGCGCTTCAGGCGCAAATCAACCCGCATTTCCTGTTCAATACGCTGGAGGCCTTCTATTGGTCCCTGGAGGAGAAGGGGGAAGAAGAGTTGGCGAACCTGGTGGTCGGCATGTCCAGCTTGTTCCGGTACATCATCAGCAGCCCGAACCAGGACGAATGGGTGACGATGGAGGACGAACTGGAGCATGTGGAGCGCTACCTGCAGCTGATGGATATTCGCCTTGCGGACCGGTTAACCTGGTCCATTGACGCCGGCGAGTTCCGCCACGTCAAAATTCCGAAGCTTCTGATTCAGCCGCTGGTGGAAAACGCGATATTGCACGGGGTTGAAAAACAAATCGGACAGGGCAAAGTGAGTATAAGCGCCGAGTCGTCGGAGCGGGAGGGGTACGTGAAAGTCACCGTACGGGATAACGGTCCCGGGATGGACGAGGATACGCTGCTCGGCTTGCTGCAGGCCATGGAAGGAGGGCCTTCCATTTCCACCAAGGGGACAGGCGTCGGTATCGTGAACGTGCAGCGGCGGCTGCGCTTGTATTTTGACGGAGAACAAGGGGAAAAGCATGGGTTGCAGGTAACGAGCTTTCCGGGCGAAGGAACGGCCATAAGCTTTGAAATACCTAGCGAATACGGGGGAACGGTATGAAGCAGACAAAAACGATTCTTGTGGTGGAGGATGAGCCAAGGACGAGGGCAGGGTTTACGAAAACGCTGGAAGCCTGGTCTGCCGGCCGATACCGGATCGAATCGATGGACAGCGGTCAAGCTGCGCTGGTTTGGCTGGAGAACCATGTCGCTCATCTGCTGATCACGGATATCCGCATGCCCGGCATTAGCGGGCTGGAGCTGATCGAGATGCAGCAGCGCCACAAGCAGTTCAAACCGGTCGCCATCATCATATCGGGTTATGCGGAGTTCGAATACGCGCAAAAAGCGATGCAGCTGGGCGTCGTGAATTATTTGCTGAAGCCGGTGGATAAGCATAAGCTGGTCCAGGCCGTGGAACAGGCACTTTTGGTTGAGGACGACCGGCACCGGATCGAAACGATGGAGAAGCTGGTCGATCCGCGGCTGCTGGAGACGAAAGAGACGGATACGCAGTATACTCCCCAGGTGCGCGAGGCGCTGAGCTTCCTGGACGAGCATTTGCACGAGCCGATCACGATGCGTCAAGTTGCCGATCGTCTGCATTTGAATCCCAGTTATTTCAGCGTGCTGTTCAAGGAACAGACGGACCTGACCTTCAGCGAATATATTAGCCGGCTGCGGGTGCTTCGCGCCAAAGAGCTGCTGCTGCGGACGACTCTGTCCGTCGGGGAGATCGCAGAACGGGTAGGTTATCAGAGCGACAAATATTTCATTAAGGTGTTCAAAAGCTATGAAGGCATGAGTCCCAGCAAATACCGCAGCCAGACGAAGGAGACGGAGGCGGACACGTAGAGGCAGGGCGGAAAATTCGACATTATTTGCGGAGAACCGGTCCTCGCCCTATCCGTGCTATGGAAGCGCAATCATCAACGTGATACACTTGGATTGAAGCGGTTACACTAAATAACCGTGATCACTAGGGGGATCAAGCATGTCCAACCAAAAAACAACACCCGTCCTGTTGATTTCGCTTCTCCTGTTGCTGGGACTCTCCGGCTGCACCGGCGGTAAGGCGGCGGGAGGCGGCAGCGCGGAAAACCAGGCGGCATCGGCGGCGGGCGGGAACGTTACGATTCAGTTCATGCATCTATGGCCAGCAGGCGCTTCGCCGCAGCAAAATAAGCTGGTGAACGAAATCATCGACCAGTACCAGTCCGAACATCCGAATATAACGATTCAGCAGGAAGTAATGGAGAACGAGCAGTATAAGAACAAACTGAAAATTTTGTCCGCTGCGAACGAGCTGCCCGACGTAGGCGTGACCTGGGCTGCCGGTTTTATGGACCCGTACGTGAAGGGCGACCTGTTCGCCCCGCTCGACGATTTGCTGGACCGCGGCTTGAAGGACCAATTCGTTCCGGGCGCAACCGATGCTTACGCGGTGCAGGGAAGAACGTACGGCTTGCCGATCGAGCTGAACATTTCGCCGATCTATTATAATAAAGCTATTTTTGATAAATACGATCTGGAAGTGCCGCATACCTACGATCAGTTCCTGGACGTGATCCGTACGTTGAACAGCAAAGGGGTAACGCCCATCGCGCTTGGGAACCGGGACCGGTGGACGGGCTCGATCTGGTATATGTACCTTGCCGACCGGCTCGGCGGACCGGAAACGTTGAAGAAGGCGATCGACCGCTCCGGCACCTTCGAGGATCCGGCGCTGATTCAGGCGGCTGCCGAAATTCAACAGCTGGTGGATATGAACGCGTTTAACAAAGGCTTTAACGGCTTGTCCAATGAAGAAGGCAAATCCGTATTCATGAATGAACAGGCAGCCATGTTCCTGGCAGGAACTTGGGAGGTTCCTAACTTTACGAGCAATCCGGACGTCCCCATGAGTTTCAAACAGAATGTGGGCTTCTTCAAATTCCCGACCTTCGCCGGCGGCAAGGGGGATATCAACAGTTGGGTAGGCGGGCCTGGCGTAGGCTTGTTTGTCGCGGAGAACTCCAAAGTCAAAGATGAAGCGAAGAAATTCGTGGAGTATTTCATCAGCAAGTGGGGGGCCGAATCGGTCAGCACGGCGGGGGTTATTCCGGCAACGAAGGTAGACACTTCCGCTTCGGATTTGCCGCAGCTCTATATCGATTTGCTGGATGAGCTGAACAATGCCAGCAACCTGACATTATTCGCCGACGTGCAGATGAAATGGAACGCCGCGCAAACGCATTTGAATATGATCCAGGCGCTCTTCGGCAAAGCGGTTACGCCGGAGCAATTCGTGAAAGAGCATGAAGCCGCGCTGCAGAAAGGCGATTAATTACGGCTAAACCGCAAGAACCTTCCGCTTCATCGGCGGAAGGTTCTTGCGGTTCTTCGGCATTATCCTACGTATTGGGACAAAGAAATCAGGGCGGTCATGGTGATGATGTTCAGCAGCGTGGAAATCAGCACGGTTTGCGAGGCAAAATCCGGTTCGTTGTCGTATTCTTCCGCTAGGATCGTGCTGTTCACGCCGGTCGGCATGCCGGAAGCGATCAACAGGGCTTGGGCCGGGATCCCTTTGAGGCCCAGCGCCCATACGAGCGCAAAGCCGATGGCCGGACCGATCAGCAGTCGCAGGGCTACGCTGACGTAAACGTCGATCCGATCGAGCCGAAGCGGATATTTCACGATTTGCGCGCCAAGCGTCAGCAGCGCGATGGCGACCATCGAATCGGCGATGTAACCCAGCGGCTTGGCTACGAAATAAGGAAGCGGCCATCCGAGCAGGTGCAGCGCCATCCCGAGCACCAAGGCGTAAGGCACGGGCATCTTCATAAAACCGATCAGAGCGGCTTTCAGCGTACCGCCGGATTTGGCCCGTTGGACGGACATCACGCCGTAGGTGAACGTGACCAGACTCTGGAACGTCATCACCAGCGCTTGTACCGAGGCGGCCAACGGATCGCCTTTAAACGCCAGTTGGTTGATCGGCAGCCCGTAATTGCCGGAGTTGTCGAGAATCAGACTGTTAGTGAAGGCGGCCCGCATGCCCGGCCCGAACTTCAGGCGCTGGCTGACGAGCAGGCTGACCCCGTAGAGCAGCAGGACGTATAAAATATAAAATCCCGTAACGCTTCCCAGCAGTTCGGCGGACATCTCCGATTCGTACATGCTGACGAATACGACCGCGGGCGTCACGAAGTAGAAGTTAATCTTGGCGAGCGTGTACAAATCCAAATTAAAAGCCCGTTGCATCAATGCGCCTAATCCAATCAAGACAAAAATGGGCAAAACGACGTCCAGTACAATATCGCCGATCATCTCTGGCTGTTCACTTCTTTCTTATAGAGGTAGTTCAAAAACATGTACTTATACGCATATATTGAATACCGTTCGCAGGCAGTCGCTTGTTATTATAACACGCCCGCCGCCGCATAGAAGATGCAAAATGCATGATGCCGCCGAGTGTGCTAAAATGACTTCACAGATTAAACCGGACTTGGGGAATAAACCAACCGCGCAGCGCGCATAAGGAGCGAAAGCATATGAAAAAAAACACCCCGCAGAGCCATCCCGTCCTTCGCGACGTGGAGCGGATGATACACCTGGAGACGGAGTTGACGAGGTTCAATAACGAGCGTTCTCTGCAATTGGCGGAATCCCGTCTTACCGTGACGCCAATCGGCGGGACGACGCTGCTGTCGGACGAGCTGTCGCCGCAGTCGAGCTACTATAATCGCGTGATCGGCTTTGGGCCGTCGGATTTGGATCGGCTGCCCGAGATTCTCGGGATCTACGAGGCGGCGGGCATTGACCCGTGTTTCGACATGAGCCCGGACCGACAAACCGGCGAAGTGGCTGAAGCTTTGGCCGCGCAGGGGTTCGTGCCGAGGCTGCAGCTCGCTTTTCTCAAAAATGAACGTAACGGGGAGGACATGGGCAGGGATCTTTCGGAAGGGTTCCCCTCGCTAACGAAAATCGAAATTTCTCTGATCAGCAACGAGGAGGAAGCCATCTCTTTTATCCGGTTGATCGAGCGGTCGCGCGGCGAAGATTCTCCTGCTTTGGACGAGGCGATCGTGCAACAAAAAAGCCGGTATTTCTACCGGGAGGATTTTCGCAATTTCGTGGCCTTTATCGGGGGAGAACCAGTGGGCATGGGGTCGATGTTCATTCGCGGCGATACCGGTTATTTGGCCAACGACTTCACGTTCCCGGGTTACCGGAGGCGCGGCGTGCAAACGGCAATGATCCGGCACCGGCTGCAAGCGGCGGCGGCGCTTGGACTGAAGCGGGTTTACACCGATGTGGAGTTTGCTTCGGCCAGCCATGCGAACATGCTGAAATCCGGGTTCGAACTGGTTTATATGAACGCATTCTGGATGAAATCGGCGCTTCCGCAGTAAGCGGATCGGCGCCGATTTTTATTTTGCCGTTCGCCCGCGGAGGCGCCGCGGCACCCGCCGGATGAGGAGCTGGCCCAGCACCTCGGACAAGACGAGCCCGATCGCGATCGAGCCGGAGAGGAGGAAGGCTCTGGCGGCGAGCTCGACAGCCAGGTCGTATTCGTTCTCCACGAAGCGGCGCATGGCGTCATAGGCCAGGCCGCCGGGGACCAGCGGGATGATGCCGGCCACGCTGAAGATAATGACGGGCTTCTTGTAGATTCGAGCAAACAACTGGCTTAGCACGCCAACCAGAAAAGTCGCGGCAACGGTCGAAAATACGCTCTCCATCCGCGGCTCCAGCAGGATATAGACCATCCAGCCGACCATGCCGGACAGGCCACATTGGAGCAGCGTTCGTTTCGGGGCGTTAAAGAGGATGCCAAAGGCTCCCGAAGCGATAAAGCTAGCCAGTAAATGAACCAAGATAACCATTGGACAGCTTCGTCTCCTTCCGGTCCAGTCAAATCAAAGTAAACACGACGGCGATTCCGGCTCCGATGGCAAAGGCGGTGAGAAAGGCCTCCGCCCCGCGCGACAACCCGGACACCAGGTGCCCGGCCATCAGATCCCGGACCGCATTCGTAATCAGCAAGCCCGGGACGAGGGGCATCACGGAGCCGATAATGATCTTATCCAACTCCCGGCCCATGGATAACTGCACGAAACCGAGAGCGAGCAGGCCGATCAGCAGCGCCGCGGTAAATTCAGCGAAAAATTTCACTTTCACCAGCCGATGGAACAGCAGGTATGCGGCAAACCCTAGGCCGCCGCACAACAAGCCCGGCAGGAAATCGGCCAGTGTGCCGCGGAACATCAGGGTGAAGCAGCCGCTCGACAAGGCGGCGGCCGCCATTTGCAGCGGCATCGGATAAGCGTGCTTCACCGTCTCGATTTCAAGCAGCATCGCGTAAGCCTCCGCGGTCGTCAATTCCCCGCTGCCCAGCTTCCGGGAGATATCGTTCACCGCCGATACCTTCTGCAGATCGGTCGTCCGCTCCACGATGCGGATCAGCTTGGCCGATTCCGCTTCGCCGGATTGAAAGACGATCCCCGTCGGCGTTACATAACTATGCGAGCCGGAGAGCCCCAGTGCATCAGCCATCCGGGTCATCGTATCCTCCACGCGGTAAGTCTCCGCACCGCTTTGCAGCATGATTTTTCCCGCCAACAGGCAGACCTGTACAGGCTCGTGTCCTCGGACCGCAGCCGTGCTACTCATCACCGTCACCCTTTCATGAATCTGACGCCATTATAACACGGGAAAGAAGGCAGAGAAATTGATTCGACAATGTGTGTCGCAATATGTCGAATATAATCGAAAAATTAGCAAAAATATCTTATTTTTGTCGTTCTATTATGGTATGCTATCACTACTTGCGTCTCACAGTTTATAACTGTACCGACCATCAGAGAGGGACATTCAATGCTGCAAAGCCTATTCAATAATTTCACGTTGCTGACGACGGTGATTTTTTTTGGATATATGATTAAGAACAAAATACAGGATCGCCCGAAAAAAAACCGGACCACCCGCATGCTGCTTGGCTTTGGGCTAGGTTTGCTAGGCGTGATGCTGATGTATTACAACTTTCCGATCTCCGGGCATGCGGTGGCCGACTTCGGTCAGTTGCCCATCCTGATTTCGACGCTCATGGGGGGAGGCGTTTCGGGCATCATCGCTACCCTATTGATTGCGCTTTACCGCCTGCTGTTCCTGCACGGTTTCGGCATGCATTCCGTGATCGCCGCGATCAATTCGCCCGTGACGCTGCTGATCGGGTTATGGTTGCTGCGCGAGCGGAAAACCACGGTCCGGCGTTTAGTTCTCGCATTGGCGCTGAGCGCGTCCAGCACGGCGGTTTTTATGACGATTCTGAGCAATGGCCGTCCCTTCAAGGAGATCGGCCTTTTTATCCCCTTGCTTGTTGCGGCCGGCCTATTTACGTTTGCGATGCTGCGCTATTTGCGCAATAAGGACGATTCCATCCGCATCATGCGGGAAGCGGCGAATCGCGATTTTTTGACGAGCTTGTACAATTCTCGGGCGTTCGAAGCAAAAATGCAGCAAAAGATCGCCGCTGCGAAGCAGGACAAAATTCCGTTCACGTTGCTGATCGTCGATATCGACCATTTCAAGCTGGTAAACGATAGTCATGGCCACCCGGCCGGAGACGCGGTACTGCTGCAGATCGCCGACGTGATGAGGGAAACGTTCCGGCCGGGAGACCATATTGCCCGTAAGGGCGGCGAGGAGTTCGTGATCCTGGTCGATCATTGCGATGCGGAGCAAATCAAGGTTATTGCCGAGCGTTTGCGCAGCAACGTGGAAAACCATACCTTTATTTTGCCGGATGGAGGTGAGCTTAAGCTGACCATTTCGGCGGGGAGCGCGACGTACCCGAACGTCCATGAGGAGGAGCTGGTCGTTAAGGCGGACCAGGCGCTTTATCAAGCAAAGGAAGCGGGAAGAAACCGCGTGTATCGCTCGGATGGCTTGAATCTCGAATCAGAATTTGACATAAAACATTCATAATTTAAGAAACAACACCATTATTCGACATTGATCGACAAAACCCACAGAGATTATGTTAAGCGTGTAGTCGATATTTGCAGGTTTTAGGAGGATGCTTATGGGCCAAAGAAAAGCGTTATCTATTCGTCAAAAGCTGATTATTACGTTTGTCGTTATCCTGTTGGTTCCCAGTTTGATCATCGCCGGGACAACTTATTTGACGGCGAGTAATCGCATCGAACATGAGCTAATGTCAAGCGCGCAAGAGAGCGTGGACACTGCCGATACAGTGGTTACCAATAATATTGGGAACATGATTTCGGATCTCGATTACTTTGCCGAACAGTTGGGGACGGAGAGTGTCGATGCGGAACTGGCTTCGGGGGGAAGTTCGGTCAAAGAACGTCTCGAGCAATATTTAGTTTTACATAAAGACGTCTTGAATCTGTATGTGGGTACAAGCAAAGGTGGGACCTTGCTTGGGGTGGACCAGGAGCTGCCGCCCGACTTTGACCCGAGGACCCGGGATTGGTACGTGCTGGCGTTGAAAACTCCGAACGCGGTCGTTTCCCCGGTTTACCTCTCCGTCGATGGGAGTCCGGTCGTATCCATTTCCAAGGTGTTGAAGGATGGACAAGGGGTCGTTGCGCTCGACCTGGATTTATCGGGCATCTCCAAAATGACGGAGATGAAAGTAGGAGAAGAAGGATACATCCTGATACTCGACAATGCCAAGAAGAGGGTCGTAAATCCGGCAGGGGGAGTCGGCGAGGAGGCGAAGGAAAGCTACGTAGCTTCGATGTTTGCGGGGGACGGAGGAACCTACGACTACACCAATAATGGCCATAAATACAAGATGGCTTACACCAAAAACGAACTGACCGGATGGCGGATCGGCGGGACGATGAGTCAAAACGAGGTGCTGCGCGAAACGTCGGCAATCCGCAACACGGCCATCTTCGTCGTTTTGCTTTCGCTTGTCGGGGGAGCGATCCTGGTGATCTTGAATATCCGTTCCATTCTCATCCCGATTGGTAAATTGAAACGCGCGACCGCCATTCTCGGCCAAGGCGACCTGACGGAGAGACTGGACGGCTTTAAACGCGATGAAATCGGCGAGCTTGCCGGTAATTTCCAAGTGATGGTCGATAATTTGCGGGAGATGATCGAAGGGGTTCGGGAAATGACCGAAAACGTATCGGCTTCGGCCGAACAGCTATCCGCCGGATCGGAGCAGACCACGAAAGCGATCGAGCACGTAACGGTCGCGATTCAGGACGTTGCCGTCGGCAGCGAACAGCAGCTGCACAGCGTGGAAAGCGGCGCGGCCAGCGTCGACACGATGGCCCGGCAGGTGGAACACGTATCCGGCAACATGCAGCTCATTACCCGGACGATGTCCGAGACGGCGGATTCCGCCCAAGAAGGCACCCAGCTGGTTGCCGGCGCCGAACAGAAAATCCGCGGCGTCGAAGGGACGGTTGCAGAGCTGGCATCCGTGATCGGCTCGCTGCATCAACGGGCGGAGCAAATTGGCGGCATCGCTGCCTTGATGGCGGGCATCGCTCAGAAGACGAACAAGCTGTCGCTGAACGCTTCGATCGAGGCATCCCGGGCTGGCGAGGAAGGGCGAGGATTCGCGGTGGTTGCCGGCGAAATCCGGAAGCTGGCCGAAGGCTCGAGCCATTCCGCAGCCCAAATCCGGGATTTGATCGGGGACATCCAGGACGAAATGAATCGGGCGGCGGCCGCGATGGAAGACGTTCAAGTCAAAGTCTCGGAAGGCAGGGAAGCCGTCGACTTATCCGGTCAATCGTTTGTTACGATCAGCCAGTCGGTGGTAGAAGCGGCGGAAGCGATCGAAGCTGCCGCGGGGACGATGCAGGAGGTAACGGGAGAAACGAACGCGGCACGCGCGGCGATCGAACGTATTCGCCAGCTCTCCGAGGAGACGGCAGGCAACACCCAAACCATCTCCGCTGCGGCGGAGGAACAGCTCGCTTCCGTGGAGGAGATCGCTTCGTCTTCGGCGGATCTAAGCCGGATGGCCGAGCAGTTGCAAGCCCTGGTCGGCAAGTTTAAAGTATATAAGGACTAAATGTCCCCAACCTAAAGAAGCCTTTCGCGCCATCGGGTGCGGAAGGCTTCTTTCTTTCCTGACGGGTTATTCGGTTTCGTCGCCGTCAAAACCGTTAAGCAAATCGGTGCCGTGCATGGCATCCGGATCGGGAGCGACGGGATCGACCGGGCTGTCTTTCTGGATCGCGTCCGCATCCGGCACGTCGGGAAGCGGATCATCCCGGCCGACGGATGAGGCGTCTTGTTCACTGATGCCTTGGGCGATCCGTGTATCGTGAGGCAGCAGGTCATCGTCGGGAATATCGTTCTCCGGGCGATGTTCCTTGAGCAGCTCGTACCGCTCATATTCGAAGTCCGCGGAAGTTTTGTCGTCAAGTACGTCCACGTCAGGTCGGCTCCTTTCCTGGGATATGGGGATTGGGTGCACCTGCAGTTTGCCCCAAATCATACGTTCAAATCCAGAACCGGTGTTGACTTCCGGCAGGCCTGCGGCTACAATGGCCTGTGAATCCCGGTACGAGCGGTCTGGATCCGGGCAGAGGAGATGAGAAGTTGATTACGATTTACGATATCGCGCAAATGACCGGTTTTTCGCCGACGACGGTATCCAAGGTGTTTAACGGGTACTCTGACGTCAGCGAGAAAACGCGCCGCAAAATCCTGGACGCCGCCGATGAACTCGGCTATGTGCCGAATGCTCATGCCCGTTCTCTGACGACCAAACGTTCTTGGACGATCGGCGTGCTGTTTATCGAACCTTCCGGCGCAGGTATCCTCCATCCGTATTTCGGCGGCGTCATCGAAGGCTTCAAGCAAGTCGCCACCTCCAAAGGGTATGACCTGATGTTTATTTCCAAGGATATCGGCGGCAAGAAAAGTACCTACCTGGAGCACTGCAAGATCCGCGGCATCGACGGCGTCGTGGTGGTGTTGCCGGATGCGTCCGATCCATATTTCCAGGAGCTTCTGGATTCGGACATCCCCTGCGTATTGCTGGACCAGGAGTCTACCCTAAAGAGTACCGTATACTCGGATAATGCGGAGGGAGTCCGGCTAGCCGTCACCTATTTGCATTCCATCGGGCACCGGAAAATCGCGCATATCGGCGGCGGTCCGACGTTTGCCGGGGAGCAGCGGTTGAACGGATACCGGCAAGCGATGCAAGAGCTTGGATTGGCGATCAATCCGCAGCATATCGTGCAGGGGAGCTACGATTATACGGTAGAAAGCGGCAGCAAAGCGATGGAAGAGCTGTTGAAAGCGGACGAAAAGCCTACGGCCGTGTTTGCGGCCGGCGATAATTTGGCGGTCGGGGCCATGATGGCCATGAAACGGCATGGGCTGCGCGTTCCCGAAGACATCTCGCTGGTCGGCTTCGACGACATCGAAATGGCGAAATTTTTAACGCCCGCCTTAACGACGGTACGACAAAACACATATGTACTTGGCAGCAGGGCGGCCGACATGTTAATCTATTCGATAGAAGGCGGGGAAGACGTGCAAAAGGGCGTTATCCCGGTGGAGCTGGTCATTCGCGATTCTTGCCGATCGCTGTAGGCCGCTCGGCCTCTATTTTTTTGCAAGAGATCGAAACCGGTTTCGATGCCCGCCATTCTTCGAAGGTTGGAGGTCCGGCGCATTCCGCCGGCACTGCTCCTGCATGAATTGTAATCGATTACAGCAACATTATTTCAGGAAACCAAGGAGAGGATTTACGATGGCAAAATGGGTAAAAGTGCTCACTTCGCGCGATTCGGCCGACCGTCTGCAGACGCAGGGGGAACTGGCGGTTCAATCCGGCGCCGGCGCCGGAACGGGGCTGAAGTTGAAGGTTCTGCCGGAACAAACCTACCAAACGCTGATGGGGTTCGGCGGGGCCTTTACGGAAGCGGCCGCTTATACGTTATCCCGGATCAGCCCGCAGAAACGGGACGAAGTGATCCGCCGGTATTTCGATCCGCAGGAGGGGCTCGGCTATACATTGGGGCGCGTGCACATCCACAGCTGCGACTTCGCGCTCGAGAACTACACGTATATCGAGGACGGAGACGTTGAGTTGAAAACGTTCGATATTTCCCGCGATCACAAGTGGGTGATTCCGTTCGTTCACGATGCGGCTAGAACGGCCGGGAAGGATATCACCATGCTGGCCTCTCCTTGGAGCCCGCCGGCTTGGATGAAAACCAACGGGGACATGAACCACGGCGGCCAGTTGAAACCGGAATACCGCGAGACCTGGGCGCAATATTATACGAAGTTCATTAAAGCGTACCGCGAAGCGGGGATTCCGATCTGGGGCATCACGGTGCAAAACGAACCGGCGGCGGTGCAAACCTGGGATTCTTGCATTTACAGCGGCGAGGAGGAACGCGATTTCGTTCGCGATCACCTAGGGCCGACGATGCACCGGGAAGGTCTGGCGGACGTGGAGATCCTGATCTGGGACCACAATCGGGACATTATGATCGAACGGGCTTCCGCCGTACTGAGCGATCCCGAAGCGGCCAAATACGTTTGGGGCACCGGCTTCCACTGGTACGTCAGCGAAGCGTTCGAGAACGTCGGCAAAGTCCATGAGCTGTTCCCCGACAAGCATCTCCTGTTTACGGAGGGCTGCCAGGAAGGCGGCGTGAAGCTTGGCGAATGGTTCACCGGCGAGCGTTACGGCCGTAATATCATCGGCGACCTGAACAATTGGAACGAAGGCTTCCTGGATTGGAACCTGGTGCTGGACGAAACGGGCGGCCCGAACCATGTGGGCAACCTGTGCGACGCGCCGATCATCGCCGATACTACGACGGATACGATTCATTACAACAGCTCTTATTACTACATCGGACATTTCAGCAAATACATCAAACCGGGGGCGATTCGCCTCGGCTTGGAAACCGAGATCCCGTCGCTGCTCGCTACGGCGTTCCGCAATCCGGACGGCAGCGTCGCGGTGGTTGTGCAAAACGAAAGCGATGAAGCGCAGCCGTTTGCCCTGGAACTCGGCGGTGAAGCTGTCGGCGAGACGCTGCCGGCCCATTCGATCGCAACGTACATCATCCAAGCCTAAACATCACTTTTTACTTAACGGAGGGATAGGCCTTATGCCTAATTATGCTTTTGAGGAAAATGCGTTCGTTATAGAACAATTTGACCGGGCGAAGCCGTTCTCGAGCTTTCTCCCGGGCCTTGCCGGCTTGAAGGGGATTCCGATGTGGACGTTCTATGTGAACCGGGGGCAGGCGGTTTGCAGCTTCGGGATCCGGGACAAAAACAGCCCGATCATGGAATTCTCCCCGGCGAGCATTACGTACCAATCGGTCGCGATGAAAGGCTTCCGGACGTTTATTAAAGCCGCGGGGAAAACCGGGATCTACGAGCCCTTTCAAAGCGCCTTCCCCGATCCGTCCGCCGTTCGCCGCATGCAGATCCTGGCCAACGAGCTGACGATCGAGGAAACCAACGAAGCGCAGGGGCTTCGGGTTAAAGTGAGTTATTTTCAAGTGCCAAACGACGATTATGCGGCTCTGGTGCGCCAGGTGGAGGTCACGAATCTTTCCGGAGCTCCGCTGCAGCTGGAGATGTTGGACGGCATGCCGGAGATTCTTCCATACGGGGTGGAGAACGCCGGCTATAAAGAAATCGGCAACCTCCTGCGCAGCTGGATGGAGGTCGAAAATCTGGAGAAGGGGATCCCGTTTTACCGGGTCCGCTCCAGCACCCACGATGAGGCCGAAGTCAGCGAGGTGCAAAGCGGCCATTTCTACCTGACCTTCGGCGAGGACGGCAAACTGCTGAAGACGATTGCCGACTTTGCCGTCATTTTCGGCGACAATACGTCACTGGCCTATCCGGATCGCTTTGCCGAGCATCCGCTGACGGCGCTGACCGCTGAACCTCAATATTGCACCAATAAGGTGCCATGCGGGTTTTCGGCTTTGGCTGCCGAGCTGGCCCCGGGGGAAAGCCGCCGCATCTTTACGCTGATCGGACATATCGACAGCGTCGAACGGTTGAACCGCAAAGCTGCCGAGATCGCCAGCCCGGCCTACGTTGCCCGTAAACACGCGGAAGCCGGTCAACTGACCGAGGAGCTGACCGCGGACATCGCTACGAAAACGGCGCTGCCGCTGTTTGATGCCTACTGCCGGCAAAGTTATCTGGACAATTTTCTGCGCGGCGGGTATCCGTTTATTTTCGAAAACGGCCGGGAAGGGTTTGTCGTCCATCTTTATTCCCGTAAGCACGGGGATCTGGAGCGGGATTACAATTTCTTCTCCATCGCCCCGGAATTTTATTCGCAGGGCAACGGCAACTTCCGGGACGCCAACCAAAACCGGCGCAGCGACGTGTATTTCAATCCGCGGGTCGGAACGTTTAATATCCGCACGTTCTTCAGCCTAATCCAGGCCGACGGCTACAATCCGCTTGGCGTGGAGGGAACGACCTTCCGGGTTCCGGCCGAGCGGGCTGCGGAGCTATCCGCATTCCTGGAGAAAGTCGCCGCCGATCATCGGGAGGAGTTGGCCGCACTTTGCCGGGGTTCGTTTACTCCGGGGAAACTCATTTCGCTGGTCACCCACCGCGGCATTCGGCTTCTCGTGGAGGAGAACGAGCTGTTGACCGGCGTGCTGTCGCTTGCCGAGCAGCAAATCGAAGCGTCCTTCGGGGAAGGCTACTGGTCGGATCACTGGACGTACAATATGGACCTGATCGACAGCTATCTGGATATTTTCCCGGATCGCAAGGAGCAGTTGCTGTTCGGAGAGCGGGAGTATGCGTACTTCGACAGTCCGGCCCGCGTACTGCCGCGCAGTGAGAAATACGTGATCAGCGGCGGGCAGGTTCGCCAATATGGGGCATTGGTTCATGACGAAGAGAAAATGGCTAAGCAAGGGCTGACGCTGAAGAGCACCAACTGGCTGAAAACCGGGCACGGAAATGGAGAAATCTACCGGACGACCTTGTTCGTCAAGCTGCTGTCGTTAGGCCTGGTCAAGTTCGCCACCCTGGATCCGTTCGGAATGGGCGTGGAAATGGAAGGAAACAAACCGGGCTGGAACGATGCAATGAACGGACTGCCTGGATTGTTCGGCTCGGGCATGAGCGAAACGTTCGAATTAAAGCGGCTTCTGCGTTTCGTTCAAGAGGCTTGCGCCGAAGCCGCCGGCGACGGACGGGAAGTGTCCGTGCCGGAAGAAATCGCGGCCCTGCTCCGCGAAGTCGGGACGCTGCTGGATGCCCGCTTGGCGGGGAACCTGGAGCCGTTCGACTATTGGGATCGGGTGGCTGCGGCGCGCGAGAACTACCGGGAAGCCATTCGTTTCGGAATCAGCGGGACGGAGACCGCGCTGGAGGTCGGTGCCGTCGGCAAGCTGGCGACACGCATGCTGGAGCAAATCGAGCAGGGCGTTCAGGAAGCCATCAAGCTGGGCGACGGCGTAACGCCGACGTATTTCGCCTTCGAGGCGGTGGAATTTGAGCCGGTGACGGATGCGCAAGGCAAGCCGGTCATCAGCGGTTACGGCCTGCCGAAGGCAGTCGTGAAGAAATTTGCCGTTCGTCCGCTGCCGCATTTCCTGGAAGGCCCGGCCCGTTGGTTGAAGACGGTGGAGGATCGGGAGGAAGCCAAGCGGACGTACGAGCAAATTCGCCGCAGCGACCTATTCGACGCCCGGCTTCAAATGTACAAAACCTCCGTCAGTTTGGACGCGGAGACCCATGAAATCGGCCGGATCCGCGCCTTTACGCCAGGGTGGCTGGAACGGGAATCGGTGTTCCTGCATATGAGCTACAAGTACTTGCTGGCGCTGCTTAAGAGCGGCTTAACCGAGGAGTTCTTCTCCGAGCTTCGCACCTCGTTGATTCCGTTCCTCGATCCGGCCGTGTATGGCCGCAGCACGCTGGAGAACTCGTCCTTTATCGCCACGAGCGTGAATCCGGACCCGGATACGCATGGCCGCGGTTATGTCGCCCGTCTTAGCGGATCCACCGCCGAATTCCTCAGCATGTGGATGACGATGATGGCCGGGAAACGGATATTCCGCCTGCACGAAGGCAAGCTTCGGCTGGTGCTCCATCCGCTGCTGCCCGGGTGGCTCTTTGATGAGCGGGGCGAGGTGTCGTTCCGCTTCCTGGGCACGACCGAAGTCGTCTACCGGAATCCGCAGAAGAAAGACACGTACGGCCCGAATGCTGCGTCGATCCGCCGGCTGGTGGTACTAAGGCAGGATGGTTCAGAGCAAGTCGTCGACGGCTCCGTCATCGAGGGTCAGCTGGCGGAGGAGATCCGCAGCGGAGCGGTGCGGCGGATTGAAGCGGAGTTGGCTTAACGCTACGTAATCTGCGTCAAAATCTGCGTCACCAAAGCACTTGGAATAATACTCCGGATAGGTACCGTGCAGCGATGCCGGGTCCCTACCGGAGTTTTTTCGCTTGTGCAAAGGTCCCCTGTGGAGCGAACTGTCAGGAGTTACCGGCAGCCTCTGCTTCTAAACCGAACATATGTTTGGTATAATAAATGTCAAACAAGGTTCACGGGCCCTCGGCCCGGCTAGAGGAGGGAAAAGGATGCCGGAAACCCGTTTCGAACGAGTCCGCACCAAAGCTGCTTTAAATCGGGTAAAGGAGGAGATGATGCCCTTCGAATGGTCCATCAATCCTTATCGGGGCTGCGGGCACGGATGCCGTTTCTGTTATGCCCGGGCGTTTCAGACGTTTCTCGGAAAAAGCGCCGAGGACGAGTTTCAATTTCGGATTTCCGTCAAGGAGAATGCTCCGGAAGCGCTGGAGAAGCAACTGTCGGCCCTGGCGAGGAAATACGCCTTTGATATCGAGGCCGTAAGCCGGCAGGTTGGACGCGTTGCGATCGGCACCGCGACGGACCCTTACCAGCCGGTTGAGGCGAAGGAGCAACTGACGCGGGAGTGTCTCAAGCTGTTGGCCAAGTACCGGATCAGCACCAGCATAACCACGCGTTCCCCGCTCGTGATGCGCGATCTGGATATCCTGCGCGAAATGCGGGATGTGACCGTGAACGTCAGCATCAACACGCTGGACGCGGAACTGGTCCGCAAGCTGGAGCCGGCTTCGCCGCATCCGGCCAAACGGCTTGAAACCGTGAGCTTTTTGGCGGATCACGGGGTACGTACCGGCATTTTCGCGGCACCGGCGCTGCCTTTCCTGACCGATTCGGAGGAAGCCTTAGACGCGTTGCTTCAGGCTGCTAAGGACAGCGGCGCCCGGTTTGCCATGATCTCGCTGCTGCGCTTGTCCCCGGACGTGAAGACCGTATTCCTGCGCACGCTGCAGGAACACGCTCCCGGGCTGGTTCCGAAGTATCGCGCCCTGTATTCGGACGGGGCTTACGCCGACCGGCGCTACCGCGACGCGTTCAGCCGGTTGTCTGGCGCGCTGCTGGCCAAGCACCGGCTCACCGGCTCCGCGAAGGAATGGGAGGCCGAACGCGGGCTGGCCGCCAAATCGTCGGGAATCGTTCCGCAGCCGATCCGTCCGCTTTCCATGCGGGAAGTGACGCCGGAGATCGAGCAGCTTTCTTTTCCTATTTGAAATAGGAAATAACGTAGATTTCCCTTTAAGGGCGGAAGATACCGAAACGCAGGAGAAGATCCTGCGTTTTTTTTGATAGAAAAAGCAAACTATTCATAGATAAAACAAGATATACACGGTAAAATATCTGTTGTACTCCCATTCTAAAAATATTTATCACTATTTCCATATAATTGAAGGTTTTTGCGGCAAGGATATCGAAATGTGTATTGTTCATTCTATTTCCTGCACGAGTTCTCTTAATCATAATTGCAGAGGTGCTATATGAAGGCTTTGACAAAAAGCGTTATTGTGTTTTTTTTGCTGCTCCTTGCGGTACTTTGCTTCTTTTTATTCAAAGGTTACGATGATCCCGGTTCGGATACCATTCAAATAGATCATTGGCAAATCAATTGGACGGATCAGTTCGATCCGCAAATAAGCTTGGAGAATCTGAAGTCGCTTCATGCTTGGCAGGACGTGAAAGCAAATGACGTAATACCTGAGAAACCGAGTACCGGGATGTCACAGTGGAGCAGGTTTCAGCTCCCTGAATTGACGGACAATTCTCAAATTCTGTTTATCGATAAAATCAATGCAAGTCATGTTGTGGTTATGATTGACGGGGAACGCGTATACGAGTCCAAACGGCTATTTAATTATGCCATCAACAACATTGTGATTCCGATCACTGCCGAAAATTCCAATCAAACGGTTTATATCGGGTCAACTTCGGCGACTTATAAAATTGGTCTGTTTGCTCCAATTAAGATCGGCGATTATCAGGGGTTAATGAAAAAATTCGTTAGAGATAACGTTCCGGATCTGGTGTTGGGCAGCACTTTGATCTTTATTGCCGCGATTATGCTGGTCTGCGCGCTTTTCTTAAAACATGTACACATCCCGATGTGGTTCTCGTTATGCGGAGTCATTTTTTCAAGCGGACTCCTCGTGCTTACCTATACGTCCTTCGTCTATTGGCTGTTTGACTTTGTGATTGCCGGCAGGTTGCTCATGCTATTGTTTGACTTGGCCTTATTTAGTTTGCTTCCAGCCCTTACTTATTTCTTTGAACAAACCTTCGGTTCGGGATATAAAGGTTTAATACGGCGGTCGCGAAAGGTTGTGTTTGCGTACTCGATTCTTTGCGCTCTGATGCTGATACTTAATGAGATCTCCCCCGACCTATTCAATACGCTATACACCATCATTACCGTTCAATTCATGGGTTACATCATGGTGGCTCAATTCGTGATATTGGCAGGTACCTTAACCATTAATGTGTTTAAGGGGAATAAAGAAGCTGTCATTCTATTAGGCGGATTCTTAATTTTTGCCTTCCTCTGCGTAGGCGAATTGCTTTGGTATTACTATAATGACGGGTATTATACGTTATTCCTGTGGAAATTGGGAATTATCGGGTTTCTCGGTTCATTGATCATTATCTTAAGCCGGAGATTTGTCGCAAACCATGAACAGGTCGTTGAATATTCCAAGCAATTAGAGATGTTTAACAATGAATTGCAACGTTCGGAGAAGATGGAGATCATCAGTGAGCTTGCCGCTTCAGTCGCCCACGAGGTACGCAACCCGTTGCAGGTTACCCGCGGATTTCTGCAGTTGCTGGTCGAGAAGCAGCAGCAGGCTGATAAAGTCTATTTAAGTATGGCGTTGGAGGAGCTTGACCGCGCGTCTGGGATTATTACTGATTTTCTGACCTTTGCTAAGCCGGAAGGTGGGAAAATTACCGAATTGAACGTGCTTGATGAATTTATTCATATTGAAGGCATCCTAGTTCCGCTCGCCAATTTGCAAGGCGGGAAAATTACGACACATATCCCCAAAGACCTTTATGTAAAAGGAAATTCGTCTAAATTCAAACAAGCTTTCATCAATATTATCAAGAATAGCATCGAAGCGCTTAGGGGGGAAGGAGATATTCAAATCTGGAGTTACGAGAAAGATAACCAAGTGGTCATTCATATTAAAGATGACGGGGAAGGGATGGATGAAGATGTGCTGGCCCGACTAGGCGAACCTTACTTCTCAAACAAAACGAAGGGGACCGGTTTGGGGTTGATGGTGACATTTCGAATCATAGAGGTGATGAACGGCGAGATCCACTTTACCAGCAAAAAAGGAGCAGGAACGGAAGCGGTCATCCGGTTTCCTTCCTCGAAATAGGAGGAAGTTGTCCGGTTCCATTGCTCCTCGTGTCCTGCCCTTTCGGCTTTAACCTCTTCGCGATGTTGAGGTCGTCTTCAAAGGTTAGAACCAAGCTCCAGCTGGTTTCACTTCACTTTTCACTGCTTTTTCCGGCTGAGGTGGAAGCACAACGTAGAACTCGTCAGAGCTTTCTTCCACGGTTTTAATCTTGATGTGATCCGGGAGAATTACACCCAGTGCCTCCTGGATAGCAGCTTTAGGGTCGGCAAGCAACTTAGCTTTAAAGCTTGGGTCTTGCCATGCTTTCTCAACGACTTGCGATTGAAGGAGAGCTCCTGATGTCATAAGATCACCCTTTCTAAAAATAGTATAATTTCCCTATTACTATAACATGTTATTCGACATAACGCTAGGCGTGTGTTTGATTTTTCAACAGCCAATAGAACAAACCACCCTGTGCCAACAGTTCTCTCTCCTCTCTCAGGCTTTGTGCCCCCTGCTTGAGACTCTGCCGGAGGTATTCATGAAACTCTATCAAATGCGTAAGCATCGGTGCGGCTTGATCAAGCGCGGCAGCGTTATGATCTGTCCGTTCGGCATAGGCGAATAGGATATCGCGCACATGCAAAGCGTGTTTGATCTCCTCCGGATTCGGCCTGCGGTCCCGGGGAATTTGCAGCTCGCGCTGCACTTCGGAGATAAGGGCGTTGTAGCTGCCCTCGCGAAGATCCTTCTCCCAATCCTCCCAATCATCTAACATTTGCAGCGTAACTAATACTAGGTCTACCGCTTTTTCGAATGCAGGCAGCAGACCTTCTTGGCCGTTCAGCATCAGCATACCGGCTACCGTCAGCTTCACCGGGGAAGCCTTATGGGCAATCCGAACCGGGTCCTCCTGGAAGAAATCGGATTGGTTCTCAAAAGCCACCGCCTCCGCCCATTCCGCCGTATACTTTCGATAACTGTCCCAAAAAGGGGAGGAGGCCGGATAATAACCGCTGTAAATCTTCCAAAACTCCAGCTGCAGCAGATTCGCTAGCGGCAACTTCCTCTTATCTCCCATTTCCGGATCATCCATCACTTCGTCGATCAGATGGTAATGCATCATAACGAAAATCATGGCTACGGTAAATCGCCGGCTGTCTTCCGGTTTGGCCTTCGCGGTTTCCTGCAGCCAATAAGCCAGCAGGTAGCAAATATAATTTGTTGAACCGGCTTTGTTTAAGATGCGAAACCGATCCAGGTAATCGGCCGCTTGATTCCGGAATGTCTCCGGCATCTCTGCTATTAGGCGTTCGGCATCATCGAATGCAACGCTCAAATCCTGCTCAAAACGGGTTAACCAATTCATATAGGATGACCTCCTTTATCTGGGTCCATCCTCTTCATTATATAGGAGAATTTGTAGATAAGGTAGGTTGCTAGAAGAGCTGGTGGATGCCGATCAGGATTAGCAGCAAACCGGAAATGACGGTAGCCCGGTTTCCGAATTTTTCCGCGGCCACTTTTTCTCCGAATCCGGCGCATGCGGCCAGCAGCAAATAGCTGAACAAACCGACGGACAGCGAAGTATACCAGACGTTCAACTGGGTGATTCCGGCGTTAAAGCCGCCGGCCAACGCATTCATGGCCAAGGCGATTCCCAGGATGACCGATTCGCCGAGGCTGATGGATTTGGAACTGTCCTTGTCCGCTTCTTCAGGATTGCGCAGCAGGCGGGTCAGCGGATTCACGTCATCATCCTGAACGGAGGTGTCCTTCTTCTCCAGAAACGGCTGCAGCAACACCCAAACGCCTACCCCGACGATCACGACCGTTCCCAGCAATTGCCCGATCCAAGGATGGATCCACGAGGATAACCAGCTTCCGAAAAATCCCGACACCAGAGTGGCCAAAAAGGAGATGGTGGCGATGGCCAGATTGGAATACCATGGAATGCGGATTTTTCGTACCCCGTAAGCAATGCCGACTCCCGCATTATCCAGGTTGGACGCGAGTCCAATGGCGATGACAGCCAACAGACTGTAAGAACCCATGATGTTCGCTCCTTTGCAATACAAGATGACACAGCATATGCCCAGAGAAAGGAATTGGTTTATGGGCCAACCGGTCAACATGTCCGCAGAAAAGCCGGAACTGCCGATAAAGGGTTTCCATTACATCCAATAAAGTAGTATAATGACCACAAAGATAACGTTTGGGAGTGATAAATGTGCTTGAAAATTTGTTGCGTCCGTCCCATTTGCTGCTTCTCGTGATCGCGGCGCTTTTGCTATTTGGTCCCAGCAAGCTTCCGGAACTGGGGCGCAGTTTCGGCACGATGCTCAAGGAATTTAAGAGAGGTGCCCGCGGGGATATCCTCGAAGACGAGAAGCCGAAGGCGGCGGAAATCCAGCCTGCCGCAGAGACGAATAAATCTTCTTGACGCCAGTAGATAAGACGCCTTCGGGGGTCTTTTTTTTAGGCTTCGACGAAAAAAAAACGCGTGCTTCCGGGAAAACCCGTGCACGCGCTTTTGGCTTGAACGGCCTGGAGGCCGTTCCTTATACTTGGAGCAACAAAAGAATGATGGATGATAATCCCAGGCAAGTGCTGATCAGATACAGGAACATGACGACTTGCTTCTGATTCAACCCCGCCCGAAGGAGCCGGTAATGCACCTGGCTGGCATCCGCCACGTAAGGCGATTTGCCTTGCAGCATCCGCCGGATGACGACGAACAGATTATCGAAAATCGGTACGCCAAGGGCAAGTACCGGGATAAACAGGGACAAGACCGTCGCCTGCTTGAAGGCACCGTCCAATGCAATCACGGCCAACATAAACCCTAGGAAGGTCGCCCCGGCATCTCCCATAAATACCTTAGCCGGCGGCTTGTTGTACCGCAAGTAGGCCAGCGTCACTCCGATGAGGGCGATCGACAGCATCGCGGAGTTGGTTTGCCCTTTGGTCAAAGCCACCACAAATAACGTGACTGCAGAAATGGCGGACAATCCCCCGGCCAAGCCATCCAAGCCGTCCGAGAAGTTGATCACGGTAGTAACGCCAAAGATCCACAGGATCGTCAATACGAATTGGAGCCATGCCGGAAGCAGGACGTAATCGCCGCTAAACGGATTCACGAAGCCGCTAAAGGTGATGCCTGCCGCATAGACCAGGACAGCCGCAGATACCTGTACGATCAGCTTAGGCAGCGCCGGAAAATCCTTGCCTTTCGTTTTGTACCAGTCATCAATCGTACCGATGGCCAGCAGCAGTACACCGCCGGCAAACAACGCGCCTGTCTCCCAGGAGAAGTTACGCGTGAACAGCAGATACGAAGCGAAGAACCCGATAAATATGGCATAGCTTGCCGTCAGCGGGATCGGCTGGCGATGGATTTTGCGCTCGACGTCCGCGCGGGGTTTGTCCACGAAGTCGAGGCGGAAAGCCAACTTACCGAGCGGCGGAATCAGAAAATACACGATCAGGAACGATAACAGAAAAGTTAATAAGTATAAAATGCTACTCACCACCAGATGTTAGACTCAGCTAATGACTATTATAGAAAGAAATTCGGACATTGTCGAATACATGAATCACTCGCAGCATACCGTGAAGATGAACGGAAGGCCAAAAATGTGGTACATTATAGAAGATACGATTGCTTTTGCAAAGAAAATGCGTTTTATAACCTTTTTAGGCAGGTACGGAGGGATTTGGAATGCAAGATGAATACGCGCGCAAACTGGAGGATCAAAAAAGCCTGTTTCGGCAGCTAGGGATCAAACTGGATGCGCTCTCCATTCACGAAAAAGATTTCGACGCCAAAATGCGGGGCTACGATAAGGAGGAAGTCGACCGGTTCCTGGATGACATTATCGTCGATTACGAGCGCTTCTACGATATCATTACCGATCTGCTGGACAAATATAAAGAAATCCAGCGCCGGCAAGCTTATTGGGAAGAAGAGAAGAAAGCCCTGGCAACCCGCAAGCCGCAATTTGACTTGGAAAATGCGGTGGACCGCAGGCTGGTGGAGGACGGCATTCGTCAAATGGAACGAAGCCTGGAGCAGTTTAAGCTGCATATCCGCGGCGAGCGGTAACCCGAAAGAACCGAACCGGACGATGGAGCGCCGATTCGGTTCTTTGCATATGGAGGACGGATGAGGTGCAGAATAGAGCTGATGAAATTTGGATTTTCATAAGATGTTCATGAAGCAAATGGTTGCATCTCTGAAAGCGGAGTGGTATGATATAAACAAGATTTAGATTTAGTCTAAATTTAAGGTAATTCACTCATGAGGCATTAGACAGATAGCTTTTTCTAAATTTTGATATGGTGAATGGAGGAAATAACGATGGCAAACCAAACAATGACCCAAGCGGATCAAGAACTGCAAAAACAACTGAACCTGCAAATCGCAAACTGGACGGTGTTGTACACGAAACTGCACAATTTCCACTGGTTCGTGAAAGGCCCGAACTTCTTTACGCTTCACGAGAAATTTGAAGCTTTCTACGACGAAGCGGCAGGTTATATTGACGATATCGCCGAACGCCTGCTGACGATTGGCGGGACGCCGGTGGCAAGCCTGCGCGAAGCCCTTGCGCTTGCCAGCATTTCCGAAGCCAGCGGCAAGGAAACCGCCGATGAGATGGTAGCTGCGGTCATCGCCGATTTCGAGAAATTGGACGGCGAGCTGAAGGACGGCATGGAAGCGGCGGCTAGAGCGGAAGACGAAGCGACCAGCGACCTGCTGCTTGGCATCGTTTCCTCGCTCGAGAAACATCGCTGGATGCTGAATGCCTATCTTGGCAAATAAGGTTATCCCCGGATAAATGAGAAAGACCTTGCCCGAAGCAGAAGGGACTGACCCCCGTTTGTGAGACAGAGATCAAAACACCTTATTTACTTAAGCAGCCAGTTGCCGATATTCAATCGGTGACTGGTTGTTTAGTTTCGCTTGAATACGAATTGAGTTATAGTAATGGATGTACTCTTGTACCGTTTGTACAACGATTGCAGTCGTTGTACAAGTGAGGTTTTCTAGGTAGAACGTTTCTGACTTTAGCGTGGAATGAAACGATTCGATGAGGGCATTATCAGCGGGTGTTCCCTTACGGGACATACTCATGGTAATGCCCTTTTCCTTGATTGCCTTTTGATAATCGTTTGATGTGTAAACGGAGCCTTGATCGCTATGTAGCATCGATCCGTTCACGTCAGGCAGTTGATTTAGCGTGTCTAAGACAAACTGGACATCCTGCTTATCTCCAATACTGTAGGCGACAACTTCGCCGTTGTACAGGTCTAAAATGCTCGACAAATACATCATGGTGCTGCCGTAAGGTAGATACGTAATATCTGTGACTAGCTTTTGCAAAGGCTGTTCCGCATGAAATTGCCGCTTCAGTAAATGCTCTGCTACGTGTGCAGGTTGTCCGGTTTGCTTCCGTTTCTTTACCTTCACTCGGCATTGCCAACCGTACTGTTGCATGATCTTCTGCACTCGCTTGTGATTGACGGTCTCATGACGCCGTAATTCAGAGGTGATCTTGCGATACCCGTAACGAAAACGATGCTTCTGACACAGCTCCTGGACGCGTGAGACAAGCGAGTCGGGCGTTGTAGGGAGTCCTTGCTTTTTCCAGCGATAGTACGTTGACCGCGGCAAGCCGATCCATGCACAGGCCTGTTGTACCGTGGCCATGTTTTGAATACTCTCCATCCATGGAATTACAACTTCAGGCGACAGCTCCTCTCCAACTCCTTGAACTTTTTTAGCACTTCTACCTGCTGCTTAAGGAAACGATTTTCTAATTGTAATCTCTCAATTTCAGATTCGTACTTCGGTCCTTTACCATAACTGTATTGCTTACCTACAGGCTGCTCAAGACGGTGTAATTCACCCGCTCGATACCAGCGCATCCAAGTTTTCAGTTGCGTCTCGTTCTTTATGTTAAGTTGCTCCATGACCTCCCTTACCGGCACATTTTCTAATCTCATCTCGATAGCTTTCATTTTGATTTCAACTGGGTAACTTACTCTTGTTGCCAACGCAAAAACACCTCCAAAGTTGTCCCTAACATCTTACGATGTTTTTGGATTCTCTTGAAGGTGTTTTGATTTGTCTCACGTTACGGGGTCAGTCCCGAAGAAGTGCTTATCGGGCAAGGTCTTTTTTTATTAGCTGCATCAAACGACTTTGAATCGCTCAATCAGGGCGTGAAGCTTCTCCGACAAGCCGGACAGGAAGCTGGCCGAAGCGTCGACCTCCTGCATGGCGGCCAACTGTTCCTCGGAGGACGCCGACATGTTCTGTGCGCTGATCGCCGTATCGCCAGCAAACCGGACGATTTCATCGATGGACTGGACCAGCCTCTGCGAGCTGTCGGATAAAAGCCGGACCCCCTCGCTGACATCGGCAATCGACTCCGCCGTGAATTGCGCCGAGGCTTTGATCTCCGCAAAGGAAGCTCCGGCGCTCCGCACCAGCTCGGCCCCCCGTTTCGTTTCGCGGACGGTCTCGTCCATTGCATTGCCGGTGAGATCCACCTGCCCGACAATGAGGGCGACGAGCTCGCCGATCTGCTGCGCCGAAGCAGCGGAACGTTCCGCCAGCTTGCGGACCGAGGAAGCAACGACGGCAAAACCGCTGCCGTATTCTCCGGCACGCGCCGCTTCGATCGAAGCGTTTAACGCAAGCAGATTCGTCTCGGCAGCGATGTCGGTCATAATGTCAAGGATGCTCTGCACTTCCTTGGAATGGCTGCCCAGTTCCTCGATGATGGCGGAGAGGCGGACGATTTGGGCCTCCATGGTTGCCATCTGTTCCACGCCGGACTCGATGGCTTGTCCCCCTTGGATCGATGCAGCGGAAACCTGCTGCGCCGATGCGGAGACGCCTTCGGCATGGCGGGCAATACGTTCGATTCGTTCAGACATGTCGCGAAGCATCGATGATCCGGATTCCAGGTTTTGCAGCTGCTGCTCCGCCCCTTCGGCTAGGGATAAGGTAATTTCCACGGTCTGTTCGCTAGCCTTTCCGGTTTGCTGCGCGCTGGCGGACAGCTCCTGCGAAGAGGAAGCAACCTGCATCGACGTGTCGTTCACTTCGGCGATCAATTGCCGTAAGTTATCCACCATCTTCGCGAAATTGCGCGTCAGTTTGCCGATCTCGTCCTGGCTGTTAATGAGACCCGTCTGAACGGTCAAATCGCCGAGTGCTACCCGCTCGACCTGATTGGACAACGTTTCCAGCGGACGAATCATCCGGTGGATGAAGAAATATACGAACACGACTGCGGCGATCAGAACGCCGGCTCCGATGATGAAAGGCACGAGCAGGATGTCGCGCGTTCTTTCCCCGATAATGGAAGCGTCGAAGTTGATGACCATCAAACCGATGATTTCTTGATTCGGATCGTGATTTTTATAAATCGGGCCATATCCGCTGAGCAGCTTGGCTCCGTCAAACGAATATACCTTCGTATACACGGAATGTTTCATTTGGAGAATCATGTCCCGATCCTGCTCACTGAAGTAAAATGCGTCTCCGGCTTTGTATCCCCGGCTCTGGAGGTTCTGGTCGGCGGCGAGAATGGTGCCGTCCAGCGACATCAGGAACACTTCTTTAAACAACGGCTTGTGCTCGACCGTCCAGTTCAATCGCTTCTCGAGCTCCGCAAGGCTCGAATGATCCCCTTCGGCGAGCCGTGCGACGGCTTCCGGGTCAACGAGCCCGGTCGTGATATTGGCGCAGCCCACCGTTTCGATCCCCACGGATTTCTCGACCTGGCGATACGTCATCTGATAACCAAATAACCCGATCAGCGAACCGACCAGGATGAGTAATCCAATCAGTACGGAGGTAATTTTTTGTGCAAAGCTCATATTCCATCTCCCGTCAATTAGGTTTGATGACTGTATATGTAAGTAGCACTAAGACACATTATATAGAGAATAGATTAGCGGGATGTAATCAATCGCACTTCATATTGTCGAAAAAAATGAATAAATAGAGAAAAATATCACAGGAGATGACGGCGAATGTCAGAAAATGATGGGAAATGGCGATTGTTTATCGCGGTACCTCTTCCTCAAGAGGTCAAACAAAAGCTGGAGGCCTGGTGCAGGGAGCAGAAGGCAACGCTGCCATTCAAAAAATGGGTACATGCCGAGGATTATCATATTACCGTGCAGTTTCTGGGAGACACCTCGCCGAAACGCCTGGAGGATTTGACGGCTTCGCTGGAGCGGGCGGCGATGGGGATGGCTCCGTTTGGCTTGGAAGCGGCAGGGGTCGGTACCTTCGGACGTCCGGCGAGTCCCAGCGTGCTTTGGGCCGGCATCCGCGGTGAAGTGGCCGGGCTGGAAGGACTGCATCAGCGCGTGACAACGGAGAACCGCGACCTAGGCTTTGTACCGGAAGAGCGGCGATTTAGCCCGCATATTACGCTGGCCCGGAAGTACCCGGAAGGGGCAAGGTTGGATCCTCAGGCGCTGAAGACCATGCCGGAATTCGGCGCCTGGACGGCCGACCGCCTGGTCATCTATCGGACGCATATGCATGAGCGCCCGATGTACGAGGTGGTCGGTTCGGCGATGCTGACCTAGTTGGCCCGCTGCTCGGCCGGGCCGGCCGTCTGCAGGCGCACGCGGGCCGGTGCGGCTGAAGGATGAAGCAAGCTGATGACGGCGCCTGCGCATCGGTCGGGCCGATAGCCGTCTTGCCGGGCTGCCGGCTCCGGATCGGCCTGGCTGACGGCAGCGTGCCGGCCGTGAATGATATCAAACCAGTCGTCCAGCACGTCCGGCGAATCCAAATTCGCGCCAAAGCCGCGCTGGACGAAATATTCGCGGTTTTTCTCCTCCTGGCCGGGGATCGATTCGAAGAACAACATCGGAATGCCTTTGGCCATCCCTTCGGTGCAGGTCATCCCTCCGGGTTTAGTGATGAGAAGGTCGGAGGCATCCATCCATTTGCCGATCTCCCGCGTAAAACCGATCACTTTGATATTCGGATGCTGCAGGGCCGGGTGGGCTCGCAATTTAACGGCGAGCTTCTCGTTGCTGCCCATGCAGCAGACGATCTGAATCTTCTCGCGCCAAGCCGCCAATTTGGCCAGCAGCTCCTCGCTAATCAGCAAACCCCAGCCGCCGCCCATGACGAGGGCGGTTGGCATCTGTTTCAGCCCCAAATCTTCCCGGGCGGACGTCTTCTCCTGCTTGCTCCAAAAATCCGGGTGCACGGGAATACCCGTAACCTGTACCTTGGAAGGGGACACGCCTCGCTGTACGAGCAGGGCTTTGACTTCGGGCGCGGAGACGAGATACCGGTCCACCCCGGGACTCATCCAAGAACCGTGGGCGTCGTAGTCCGTGATGAGCGTGCACAGCGGCACGTCCAAACCTGCTGCAAGCTTCAAGTACGACACGATGGCGCTTGGGATCGGGTGCGTGCAGACGATCAGGTCGGGCTTGAGCTGTGCGATGACTTCGGCTGCGTGCTGGTAGAACATTTTATGCAGAGCCAAGCGGGCCAACCGGCCAACCGGTTTCTCGTACTTGCGCCGATAAAACAGGCCCACCAAAGCGGGACTGGCGTTCACCGTCATCCGGTACGCGGAAAGGATCAGCGGCGCCACGGTTGGATTCAGAAAAGAACCCAGTTCCAACACCTTCGTCCGGATTTGCGGGTTTTTCCGTTTTAACCCGGCCGCTAGCGCATGTCCGGCTTGCGTATGTCCGCTTCCGAAACCTTCCGATAAAATCAACACTCTTCGTTTTCGCATGATTTTTTCACCTGCTCCCAAGGATCGTTCCGTTTCATTGCTCCTGATACTAAGTTTATGTTGTTTATATGCCGGCTTAAAGAGGCTGGGGACGGGTGCGCCGACTGGACTTAGGTCGGGGAGCAGCAAGGTGCGGCGAGGCCTGGAACAAGCTAGTGAAAAAGAATGAAAAATCCTGAAAAAACATCTTGCATTTCGGATGCGGGAGGAGTAAAGTAGGGAATGACCAAATGACCGAAATTGAATTTTAGTCATTTTCGGCCGGAATGTTTATCGATGATTCCAACGCAGGGAGGTGAAAAGGATGGCTGTGGTAGATCGCCGTAAACTCGTAGTCGAAGCAGCGGAGAAGTCCTTTGCCCTATTCGGCTACAAAGCGACGACGATGGACCATGTGGCGAAAATTGCGAATGTGGCTAAAGGAACGATCTACACCTTCTTCACGAACAAAGAGGAGCTGTTCGATGAAATTTTGCGTTCCGTGATCACGGAGATGAAGCGGGTCATCGAACCGGAGATTGACGAAGAGAAGCCTTTCTTCGAGAACTTGCATCGGGCGATGGACGCGCTGCTGGAGTTCCGCAGTGAGCATGAGCTCTTGATCAAGTTGTCCCAGGAAGTGCGCGACTTCGGCACCCCCAAAGCTCGGGAGGGCCTGGAGCAGATCGAAAACGCGATACTGGAATATCTGGAGCGCCATCTGTCCCGTTCCGCCGGGAGGAAGGAGATCCGCCCGTTTGATCCGAAGCTGGTTGCCTTTGTCGTGTTTAAGCTGTATATCGCGTTAACGTCGGACTGGAACAAAAACAATAAGCCACTAAGCAAAGAACAGATCAAGGAGTTTATCCGCGATTTTCTGGCGGGAGGTTTGCTTCTTCCGCCGGAAGTTTAAACGACTTCGAACCAAAGAATAGAGAAAGAAGCCACCAAGGGGAGAGAAAGCAAAAATGAAATCATTAAGCGTATTTTTCAAGGATATGGGAGCTACCTTCAAGAATCCTAAAGTGTTTATCCCGATTCTTGTCGTGCTGTTCATTCCCGTTCTGTACAGCGGCATGTTCCTGACGGCCTTCTGGGATCCGTACGGGAAGATGAACGAGCTGCCGGTCGCGGTGGTGAACGAGGATCTGGGAGCGCAGTATGAGGGCAAGGATCTCAAAGTTGGCGAGGATCTCGTGACCGAGCTGAAGAAGAGCGACGATTTCCAATGGAAATTCGTGACCCGCGAGCAAGCGGAAACCGGGATGAAGAACAACGATTATTACATGACCATCGTCATTCCGGACAATTTCTCGTCGCAGGCGACCACGCTGATGGATGAGAATCCGTCGCCGGCACAGCTGATCTTCGAGCCGAACGAAGGATATAACTTCCTAGCTGCGCAAATCGGCGGCACGGCGGTGAAGGAGATCAAATCGAAAGTGTCCGCCAAAGTGACGGAAGCTTATACGGAAACCTTGTTCGACCAAGTGGAAAAGATCTCCGGCGGCCTCAGCGATGCCGGCAGCGGAGCCAGCACCCTGAACGACGGGGCGGCGAAGCTTGATGACGGGACGAAGAAGCTGAAGGAAAATCTGGCCAAACTGGTCGACGGCACGATGAAACTGGAGAATGGCGTTGCGCCGCTGGAGAAGGGCACGCAGTCGCTGTACCAAGGCATCAATGAGGTCAAAGCCGGGGCCGGCAGCTTGGCTGGCGGCTTGACGCAGCTGGAAGCGGCAAATCAGCAGCTGGAGAATGGGGCAAAAGAGGCGCATCAAGGCGGTACGAAGCTGCAGGCCGGCCTTCAATCGTCGCTGGAAGGCGCGAAGAAGCTGCAAGCCGGCTTAGAGGCGTCCGAGCAAGGCAGCGCCCAGCTGCAAACCGGATTGGAATCGTCGGTCCAAGGCAGCGCGAAAGTGGCCGCAGGGGCAACCGGCGTGGCGCAAGGGCTGGAGCAGCTTGCCCAAGCCAATCCGGAGCTGGCGAAGAATGCTGCGGTTCAGCAATTGATCGCCGCCAGCAAAGCGGTGGCCCAAGGCAGCGAGCAGCTGCACCAAGGGAACCAGCAACTGCTGCAAGGCAGCCAAAACCTGCATAACGCCCAGCAGCAGTTGGTCCAAGGAGGACAGCAATTGACGGCGGGCCAAGAGCAGTTGCTGCAAGGCGCGACGCAGCTGAATGCGGGCCAGGAGCAACTGGCAAGCGGCCTTGAGCTCTTCGGCGGCAAGCTGTCGGAAGCGGCAGCCGGCGGACAGAAGCTCGCGAGCGGTGCCGGTCAGCTTAGCGCCGGCGCCAAACAACTGCTTGGCGGCGTCGAGCAATTGTCTGGCGGTGTTGGCACGCTGGCTGACGGCTCGAAGCAGCTGAATGCAGGTGCGGGCGAGCTGAAGAACGGCATGGATCAACTGACGGAAGGTTTGGGCGAATTGGCCTCGAAGCTGACCGATGCGGCCGAACAAACGTCCGGCGTGAAGAAGACCGACGCGCTCGTGAACATGTATGCCGAGCCGATCGAAATCAACGAGCAAAAGGTTAACGAGGTGCCTAACTACGGCACAGGCTTTGCCCCTTACTTCTTGTCGCTTGGCCTGTTCGTCGGGGCATTGATCTCGACGCTGGTTGTACCGGTTCGGGGAACCTCGGTAGCGGAAGCCAGCGGCTGGAACCGTTTCGTCAGCCGTTCGATGGCTTTTGCGGGCATGAGCTTGATCCAGTCCTTGCTGGCGGTTGTGCTGGTTCTGTACGGACTTGGGCTTGAGGTCAAGAGCGTTCCGCTCTTCTATCTATTCGCCTTTATCACCAGCTTGTGTTACATGTTCATCATTCAAGCCCTGGTGACCTGGCTGGAGAACCCGGGACGGTTCCTGGCGATCCTGATGCTGATCTTCCAGTTGACGACCAGCGCCGGGACCTTCCCGCTTGAGCTGATTCCGAACTGGATGAAAGCCTTCAACCCGATCTTGCCGATGACGTACAGCGTCAAAGGCTTCAAAGCGGTCATCTCGACCGGCGATATGCCGATCGCTTGGGAAAACATCGGCCTCCTGGCCGCGTTCGGCGTCGTATTCCTGGCGATTACGCTGGTGTACTTCCTGCGCCACGAACGCAGCGCGGACGTCAGTCCCGAAGCCAGCCTGAGCGTCCAGTCGCATTAATCGCCTTCTTGAATAGATCTACAAGAACCGCTCTCCGAGTATCCGGAGGGCGGTTCTTTTTTTGCATCAGGCATGCTGTCCCCCAGGTAACGTTCCTGATCTTGCACCCTTAATGAAAGGGATAATGGTGCAAAGAGCCAAGCAGGACAACGGCGCCTTTTCATATGGTGACGCTTTCGTGGCAAAACCTCCCCAAGCGGGCCTAAAATTTCTAATCAATAGTGCAAAATAAAGAGAATATAATGCAAAAACAGATATGACATTTTCCGTTAGAATAGTAAGAAAGATTTGATCCGGGCTTATCCGGCATCGCGACAAGGCATGGGGACTGATCCATTTATATTTCGCTAATGAAGTTTTGAACTACCTCTAAATAGAAAGGTTGCGTCAGATGATGAAACATACCGTTATACCTCCCAAGCAGGGACTTTACGATCCCGCTTTCGAAAAAGATGCTTGCGGCATGGGCTTCGTCGCCCACATCAAAGGGAAAGCCTCCCATGAGATCGTCAGCCAGGCGCTGACCATGCTGGCGAACATGGAACACCGGGGTGGTCAGGGCAGCGAACCGAACTCGGGGGACGGCGCAGGTATTTTACTGCAAATTCCGCATCGGTTTTTTGCCGCCGAAGCGACAAAGCTTGGATTCGCTCTGCCGGATGCGGGACAGTATGGCGTCGGTATGCTGTTCCTGCCGCATGACGAATCGGCCCGAGCCGAGCAAGAGGAGGAGCTCGTACGCATCGCCGAGGCGGAAGGACAACGCGTTCTCGGTTTCCGCACAGTGCCTACTCGCGATGACATGCTGGGCCAATCGGCCAAAGCGGCGAAGCCGTTCGTCCGCCAGGTATTCATCGGACGCTCCGCGGATCTGAAGGAAGATTTGGACTTTGAACGCAAGCTGTACGTGATCCGGCGCCGGGCCGAACTCGCGATCCGCTACAGCGGCGGGGAGCATGGGGATGCTTTTTACGTATCCAGCCTGTCTTGCCGCAAGGTCGTATATAAAGGGATGCTGACCACGGAGCAGGTGGGTCAGTTCTACCTGGATTTGCGCGACGAGAAGTTGGAGTCGGCCATTGCGATGGTGCATTCGCGCTTCAGCACGAATACGTTCCCGAGCTGGGAGCGGGCGCATCCGTACCGCTTCATGATTCATAACGGCGAGATCAATACGCTGCGCGGCAACGTGAACTGGATGCATGCGCGCCAGTCGATGTTCCAGAGCGAAGCGTTTGGCGACGATTTGGAGAAGGTTAAGCCGGTGATCAATCCGGACGGCTCGGATACGGCCATGTTCGACAACACCTTCGAATTCCTGTACTTGAGCGGACGCTCCTTGCCGCATGTGGCCATGATGATGGTGCCCGAGCCATGGGTCGGCCGAGAAGACATGGCCCCCGAGAAACAAGCGTTCTACGAATATCACAGCACGATGATGGAGCCATGGGACGGGCCTGCGGCGATGGGCTTTACCGACGGGATCCAGATCGGGGCCATCCTGGACCGGAACGGCTTGCGTCCGTCGCGTTACTATGTGACGAAAGACGACTTGATCGTCCTCTCCTCGGAGGTCGGCGTCCTCGACATTCCGGCGGAGGACGTGCTTTACAAGGATCGGCTGCGCCCGGGCCGGATGCTGCTCGTCGATACGCGGGAAGGCCGGATCATTTCCGACGAGGAAGTGAAATCGGCGATCGCTAAGGAGCATCCTTACCGCGAGTGGCTGAACGAACATCTCGTCGAGTTGGAGGACCTGCCGGAAGCCAAAGAGTTGCCGCCGGAAAGCCATGAAGACATTGCCCGCCGCCAAATGGCGTTTGGTTATACGTATGAAGATCTGCGGAAGGTGCTGGAACCGATGGCCGTGACCGGCCAGGAAAATATCGCTTCGATGGGCTACGACGCGCCGCTCGCTGTATTATCGGAGCAGCCGCAGCGCTTGTACAACTACTTCAAGCAGATGTTTGCGCAGGTCACCAACCCGCCGATCGATGCGATCCGCGAGGAGTTGGTCACCTCGACCGCAACGACGATCGGGCCGGAGCGCAACCTGCTTCAGCCGGAGCCGGAGAGCTGCCGGCAAATCCGATTGGATTCGCCTATCCTGTCCAATGAGGATTTCGCGAAAATCCGCCACCTGCATCGGCCAGGCTTTAAAGCGATCACGATCCCGATTTTGTTCCCGGCTGCCGAAGGGGCGGAAGGGCTGCGCAAAGCGCTGGATACGCTATGCGAAGCGGCCGATCGGGTGATTGCCAAAGGCCATAACATCCTGATCTTGTCCGACCGCGGCATGGACGCGGAGAACGCCGCCATCCCGGCACTGTTGGCCGTGTCTTGCCTGCATCACCATCTCATCCGCGAGGAGACGCGGACCAAGGTCAGCCTCCTGCTGGAGTCGGGCGAACCGCGAGAGGTGCACCACTTTGCGCTGCTGCTCGGCTACGGCGTCAGCGCGGTCAATCCGTATCTTGCGTTCGAAACGCTGAAGGATATGATCGCCCAGCGGATGCTGCAGGGAGTTTCGCATGAGAAGGCGGTGTACAACTTCATCAAAGCGGCGACCAAAGGAGTCGTCAAAACGTTATCCAAAATGGGCATCTCGACGATCCAATCGTACCGCGGGGCGCAAATTTTCGAAGCGGTTGGCCTAGAGCCGGCGTTCGTGGACCGCTATTTCACCTGGACGCCGTCGCGGATCGGGGGCATCGGCCTGAAGGAAGTGGCGGCAGAAACGCTGGCCCATCATTTCCGGGCGTACACCGACAAGGACGGCAGCGACAAGGTGCTGGATTCCATCGGGGAATACCAGTGGCGCAGCGGCGGGGAAGAGCATCTGTTCAACCCGCAGACGGTGCATGTGCTGCAGCAGGCGGTCCGGACGGGGGATTACCCGCTGTATAAGAAGTTCGCCGCGCTTGTCCAAGGCGAACACAATAAGCATTTAACCCTGCGCTCCTTGCTGGAGCTGAAGCCGGTCGGACCGAAAGTGCCGCTTGAGGAAGTGGAATCGGCGGCGTCGATCATGCGCCGTTTCAAGACCGGGGCGATGTCCTTCGGATCGATCAGCAAGGAAGCGCACGAGACGATCGCGATCGCGATGAACCGCATCGGCGGCAAGAGCAACACCGGTGAAGGCGGCGAGGATCCGGCGCGCTACGTGCCGGACGCGAACGGCGATCTGCGCCGCAGCGCGATCAAGCAGGTGGCGTCGGGACGCTTTGGCGTCACGTCGAATTATCTGGTGAATGCCGACGAAATCCAGATCAAGATGGCGCAGGGGGCTAAACCGGGCGAAGGCGGCCAACTGCCGGGCCGCAAGGTGTATCCTTGGGTCGCGGAAGTTCGCGGATCCACGCCGGGGGTTGGCTTGATATCGCCGCCTCCGCACCATGACATCTATTCGATCGAGGACCTGGCGGAGCTGATTTACGACTTGAAGAACGCCAACCCGCGGGCCCGCATCAACGTGAAGCTGGTCTCGGAGGCCGGCGTCGGAACGATCGCTGCCGGCGTGGCCAAAGGCCGTGCGGATGTCATCCTGGTCAGCGGTTATGACGGGGGAACCGGGGCCTCGCCGCAAAGCTCGATCCGCCACGCGGGTCTGCCTTGGGAGCTGGGGCTGGCCGAAACGCATCAAACGCTGATGCTGAACAACCTGCGCGACCGCGTCGTGCTGGAAACCGACGGCAAGATCCTGAACGGCCGCGACCTCGCCGTTGCCGCTCTGCTCGGTGCCGAGGAGTACGGCTTCTCGACCGCGCCGCTGGTGGCGGTAGGCTGCATCATGATGCGCGTCTGCCAGCTGGATACCTGCCCGGTCGGCGTTGCGACGCAAAATCCGGAACTGCGCAAAAACTTCACCGGCGATCCGCAGCACGTCGTCAACTTTATGACGTTCGTGGCGGAGGACCTGCGCGAATGGATGGCGGAGCTTGGCTTCCGCACCTTGGAAGAGATGATCGGACGTACCGATTGCCTGGACACGGTCAAGGCAATCGATCATTGGAAAAAGTCGGGCGTCGATCTCAGCTCGCTGTTGCATACGCCGGAGTTACCGGAGGGCAGCAGCCGCTACTGCACGAAACAACAGAACCATGGGCTGGAAGAGACGCTGGATATGACGCAGCTGCTGAGCCTGGCTCGTCCTGCGCTGGAGCGCGGCGAAGCCGTCAGCGCCCGGCTGCCGATCTGCAACGTGAACCGGGCGACCGGGACGATCGTGGGCAGCGAAGTCACCCGCCGTTATGGGCAGCAGGGGTTGCCTGAAGATACGATTACGTTCCATTTCGAAGGCTCGGCGGGTCAAAGCTTCGGCGCCTTCGTGCCGAAGGGCATGACGCTCACCGTCGAAGGCGATGCGAACGACTACACCGGTAAAGGGCTGTCCGGCGGCAAGGTTATCGTGAAGCCGTCGCCGCGCGCCACGTTTGCCGCAGAGGAGAACATCATCATCGGCAATACGTCGTTTTACGGCGCGACGAGCGGGGAGGCTTACATCCGCGGGATCGCCGGGGAACGGTTTGCGGTGCGCAACTCCGGTGCCAACGTCGTCGTGGAAGGCGTCGGCGACCACGGATGCGAATATATGACCGGCGGACGCGTCGTCGTCCTGGGCGGAACGGGCCGGAACTTTGCGGCCGGGATGTCCGGAGGGATTGCGTACGTGCTCGACGAGAGCGGGGACTTCGCCAGCCGTTGCAACCTGGAAATGGTGCTGCTGGAAAAGGTGGAGGAGCCGGCGGAAGCGGATCAGCTGCGGACGTTCATCAGCCGTCACATCCTCTACACGGACAGTACGGTCGGACGCCGGGTGCTGGACCGGTGGAACGAGTACCTGCCGAAGTTCGTCCGCGTCATTCCGAAGGACTACAAGCGGATGCTGGAGCAAATCCGCAAAGTGGAAGACGAAGGTTTGAAGGGCGAAGCCGCGCTGTTGGCCGCCTTTGAGGCAAACGCGCGCGAGCTGGCCCGTGCCGGCAACAATTAAATTTTTATAGCGATAGCGACCGAATGAAGGAAAAGGCCGCCCCGTATGTCTTGTCAAGACAACGGGGCGGTTTTTGCATGAAATAAACGGCTTGTACGAACATATGTTTTTGTATAAAATGATTTGGAGAATATTAGTAACCGGACGTGACAGGAGGGGGTTGGCCCTTGGCAGAACAAGCTTATACGCCGCAAGGCGGCAAACGAAGGACGAGGTCGCTGGGGCATTACCGCGAGATGCTGGAGAAATACGTGTTCACGCAGCGGAAGCTGCTGTTCAAAATGACCGCGTTGCTGTTGATCTCGATTACCTTGCAACTGATCAACCCGCAGGTCATTCGTTATTTTATCGATACCGCCCAGGGGGAAGGAAGTCTGAAGCCCTTGTATATCGCGGCGGGACTCTTCATCGGCTTCTCCCTGGCGCAGCAGCTCGTATCGGTCTGCGCGTCCTACTTCAGCGAGAACCTGGGCTGGACCACGACGAACAAGCTGCGGGCGGATCTCGTCAAACATTGCCTGTCGCTGGATATGTCGTTCCATAAGTCGAACACCTCCGGCGCGTTGATCGAAAGGGTGGACGGCGACGTAAACGCGCTTGCCCATTTTTTCTCGAGCTTCTTGATCCATCTGCTGGGCAATCTGCTGTTAATGACGGGCATCCTGGTGCTGCTGTTCCGCGAGAGCGTCTGGATCGGCACGGCGATGAGTTTGTTCGTCGTTGGCGCGATCTTTATCATCCGCAAGATTCGCCAGTTTACCGTTCCGGTCTGGACCAAATGGCGGGCCCAAAATGCCGAGCTTTACGGGTTTATCGGTGAGCAGTTGGAAGGCACCGAGGATACCCGGGCGAACGGAGCCGCCGGCTATGTGCTGGAACGTTTCTATGCGATGGCCCGGCGGATGCTGCCGGTACGCATTCGCGCTTCGCTGGGCTTCGGCATGATGTGGGGGACAACGATACTGGTGTTCGCCCTGGGCAATGCCGCCGCCTTCCTGGTTTGCGCTTGGTTGTGGAGAAGGGGCGAGCTGACCATCGGTTCGATTTATCTGGTGTTCTATTATACGGAGCTGCTGGCCCAGCCGATCGAGAAGATCCGTACCCAACTGGACGATCTGCAAAAAGCCGACGCCAGCCTGATCCGCGTCCGGGACCTGCTGAACACGAAGCCGCGGATCACCGACGGTCCGGGTGCGCCGTTGCCGCCGGGAGCGTTATCCGTGAAGTTCGACCGGATGACGTTCTCCTACGAGGAAGACGGGGAGCCGACGCTGCATGATCTCGATTTGATGCTGAAGCCGGGGGAAACGCTGGGCCTGCTGGGCCGCACCGGCAGCGGCAAATCGACGCTGGCGCGGCTGCTGCTGCGCTTCTACGATCCCCAACAAGGCAAGATCGAGCTGTCTGGAGTCGACATCCGCCGCTGCAAGCTGCAGGAGCTGCGCAGCGGGGTAGCGATGGTGACCCAAAACATCGAGATTATGGAAGGCACCGTCCGCGATAATCTGGCTTTGTTTGATGAAAGCATTCGGGATGAGGACATTATCGCCGTGCTGAAGGAGTTGGGGTTGCAGGAGTGGTACGCCGCGTTGCCTGACGGGCTGGATACGGTGCTTTCCTCCGGAGGGGGCAGCCTGTCGGCCGGCGAAGCGCAGCTGCTTGCGTTCGCCCGGGTATTCCTGACCAACCCGGGGTTGGTCATTCTGGATGAAGCCAGCTCGCGTCTCGACCCGCTGACCGAAAACCGGATCGAGACGGCCATTAGCCGGCTGCTGGAGTCGCGAACGTGCATCATGATCGCGCACCGTTTATCAACCGTGCAGCGCGCCGATCAGATCCTGATTCTGGAGAACGGCCGAATCGTGGAATACGGACCGCGCAAAGAGCTGGCTGCCGACCCGGGGTCGCGGTTCAGCCGAATGCTGTCCGTCGGCCTGGAGGAGGTGTTGGCATGAATACGCGGCATTTCTTTTGGAAGCTGCTAATGTATCGTCCGGCTTATTATTTCGCGAACCTGCTCTCCTGGGCGGTCATCCACATGGTTCCGCTGCTTCCGGGGCTGATTACGAAGGCGTTTTTCGATGATTTGGAAGGCACCGCCGACTTCCCGTACGGAGTCGAGGGGCTGATGGCGCTGTTCATCGGCGTAGCGCTGGCGCGTATCATGCTGATCGCCGTAGGCTGCTGGACGGACGGCGGTTACCGCTTCCGGATCAGCATGCTGCTGCGTCGGAATATGCTGGCCCATGTACTCAGGGAACCCGGCGCCAAAGCGATTCCTTGTTCGCCGGGGGAAGCGATCAGCAATTTCCGCGACGATGTGGACCAAACCGAGGAAGCGATGAGCTGGTCGGTCGATATGTTTGGCCTGATCGGTTTTGTCGCCGTCTCCTGTTATATCCTGATTTCGATCGATGCGCAGCTGACGTTTTTCGTTTTTGGGCCGCTGATTCTGGTCGTCACGGCGGCGCAAATCGCCACGGCGCGCATCCAGAAGTACCGGGCCGCCAGCCGGGCGGCCACGGCCAAGGTCACCGGCTCGATCAGCGAGATGTTCGCGAACGTTCAGGCGATTCAGGTCGCGGGAGCGGAAGGGCGGATCGTGCGCCGGTTCGAACGCCTGAGCGACGAACGCCGGAAGATGATGGTCAAAGACAAGCTGATCACCGAGTCGCTGTCTTCCGTGTTTACGAACTCCGTCAACCTCGGAACCGGGCTGATCCTGGTGCTGGCTGGGTATAAGATGCGCAGCGGATCGTTTTCCGTCGGAGACTTGTCGCTGTTCATCTATTATTTGACCTTCGTCACCCAGTTGATTTCGAACGTCGGTAACTTTATGACGTTTTATAAGCAGATGGCCATCAGCTTCACCCGCTTGAAGCAAATGCTTCAGGGCGCGCCGGCCAAGCTGCTGACGCTTCCGGCGTACATCGGGATCGGCAAGCGCCGGGAGACGGATTCCGATCACGCGCCGAATGCCTCGTCCACCGCGGCCGACGCCATGGAACCGGAGCGACTGGGGCTCTCGGGCAGCAACCTTCCGGCGGAGCCGCTTCGTTTGCTGGAGGCGAAGGGACTGACGTACCGCTATCCGGAGACCGGCCGGGGCATCGAGAACGTCAGCCTGCGCCTCCCGCGCGGCTCGTTTACGGTCGTGACCGGCATGATCGGCTCCGGCAAGACCACGCTGCTCCGGGCGCTTCTCGGCCTGCTGCCGGCGGAAGCCGGCGAGATCCGCTGGAACGGCCGCCCCGTCCGCACGCCGGCCGACTTCTTCGTTCCGCCGCAAAGCGCGTATACGGCGCAAATTCCGCGCCTGTACAGCGACAAGCTGCGGAACAATATCCTGCTCGGGCTGCCCGAGACAGGGGACAGCCTGACGCAGGCGCTGCACGTCGCCGTCATGGAGGACGACGTGGCGCATCTGGCGCACGGCCTCGACACGATGGTCGGGCCGCGCGGGGTGAAGCTTTCCGGCGGCCAGGTCCAGCGGACCGCGGCCGCCCGGATGCTCGTGCGCGAGGCACAGCTGTACGTGTTCGACGACCTGTCAAGCGCGCTCGACGTCGAAACCGAACGTAAGCTGTGGGAGCGGTTGTTCCAAACCCGAGGTCAGGCAACCTGCCTCGTGGTATCCCACCGCAAGGCCGCGCTCTCGCACGCGGACCATATTATCGTGCTGAAGGACGGCACGATTGAAGCCGAAGGCACGGCGGACCAGCTGCTCGCCTCTAGCGCCAGCTTCCGCCAGCTCTGGTACGGCGAAGAGTCACAGGCCGGCGGAGCGTAAAACGTTAGGACGCGGCCTTTAACCAATCGCTGCGAAACTGGAGCTGGGCCGTCGCTTCGGCTCCTAGAACCGAAACCGCCCTCGGCAACTCCGGGGGCGGTTTCATGCAATCCGCGGACCCAATCGGCCCAACCCGCAGCATGAAGTAAAGATCAAGCCGGCATTTATCAGCCCTTCATCAGTTCCTCATCACTTCCGGAAGCTTTAGCCGGCGGGTGCCTTATGATAGAATAGGATAAATTATCCTGACTAAACGGGATACAGATTCAAGAGAGTGGGGAGTACCAATGGAGATAACGCAGGAACCGGTCGTGCGCATGCGGGACGTCAGCAAGCGCATCGGCGGAAAAACGCTGATCGACCGCTTAACGCTGGACATCCCGAGGGGACAGGTTTACGGCTTCCTGGGGCCGAACGGGGCCGGGAAAACGACGACGATTCGGATGATGGTCGGACTGATGTCCATTTCGGAAGGCGACATCCTGATCGAAGGCGCCAGCATCAAGGACCGTTTTGAAGAAGCGATTTCGCATGTCGGCGCCATCGTGGAGAATCCGGAGATGTACAAGTTCCTGACCGGGTATCAGAATCTGCTGCATTACGCCCGCATGTCCCCGGGGGTCACGAAACAGCGGATCTGGGAGGCGGTCGAGCGGGTCGGCATGCAGAACCGCATTCATGACAAAGTCAAAACCTATTCGCTGGGCATGCGCCAGCGGTTGGGGGTAGCGCAGGCCATCCTGCATCGGCCGAAGCTGCTGGTGCTGGACGAGCCGACCAATGGGCTCGACCCGCAGGGCATCCGCGAGCTCCGCGATTACCTGCGGGTGCTGGCGCGGGAGGAAGGCACGACCGTGTTCGTCTCCAGCCATTTGCTGTCGGAAATGGAGCTGATGTGCGACACGGTCGCGGTGATCCAGCAGGGACGGCTCGTGGACGTCAAGTCCCTGCATCCGGAGACGGAAGAAGGCCGCGAGCAGGAGATGGCCTTCGAGGTAAGCGATCCGCGGCGCGCGGCGGAGCTCGTTGGAGGCGGCCGCATCGAAGGCGACCGGCTGATCGTGTCCGCCGACCGGCAAGCCGCGGCGGGGATCAACGCGAAGCTGGTCATGGCGGGCATCGACGTGTACGCCATCCAGGCGGTGACGCGTTCGCTGGAGGATCAATTCCTGGAGCTGACGGGAGGGAAGGACATTGAATAGTTTTCTCGCGCTGGTTCAAAACGAAAACATGAAAATCTACCGGCGGGTCCGCACCTGGATTATGTTCGGGCTGCTCGTTCTGCTAACGATCCTGTTCGGGGTGCTGTTTTCGCTCGACGGGGGCAGCCGCAGAATGAGTGCCTGGGATGCCCTGGATCAATTAAGCTTCCTGTATTATCTCGTCAGCATCTATGCCGCCGTCATCGCCGCCGACATCGTGGCCGGCGAATTCACCTGGGGGACGATCAAGCTCTTGCTGATCCGTCCCTGGACGCGCACGAAGGTGCTGCTGTCCAAGCTGCTGGCGGTGCTGCTGTTTACGCTGGCGATGAGCGCGGTATTTTTCGCCGCAGCCTGGGCCGTCGCGTTCCTTATTTTCCCGAATATGCCGTCGCAAATCTTCCTGCCGGGGGATAGCCCGCTAAGCCGGATCCTGGAAAGCCTGCTATACAGCTATATCGACCTGCTGGTCATTGCGGCGTTTTCGTTTATGCTATCCACGGTCTTTCGCTCCAGCGGGATCGCGATCGGGTTGTCGATCTTTATCCTGTTTGCGGGCAACATCTTTACGATGCTGTTTAACCCCGTCCGTTATCCTTGGGCCAAATATCTGCTGTTCGCCAACATGGACCTGGGCCAATACCGCGGCGGTCAAGTCGGCCCGGCCGGCATGACGTTGGGCTTCTCCGTCACGGTGCTGACGGCGTACGTGCTGCTGTTTCTGGCGGTGGCCTGGCTGGTATTCAAGAGAAGGGACGTCGCGGCCTAAATCAACGCAAAAAAATAAAGTTCCCGTTTGCCTCGTCAGGCGGGAACTTTTTTGACTTTATTTCGCCTTACCCCGCTTCGGGGCGTGCCGCTTTCTTCATCTTTCCTTTGCCGGATGAGGCCGATGGGGTGGGGGCAGGCGCGATTCGCTCCATTTTGCTCGACCCGTTCAGCAGGCCGCCTTCGACGATAATCAGCTTGGCAACATCCACGTTGCCGTCAACCTGGCCGCTCGCGGTAATCGTTAATTTGCCGGCCGTCGATACGTCTCCGACGACTTTACCGGCGACGATGACCTCGGCGCCTTTAATGTTGGACATGGCTTCGCCCGTTTCGCCGATGATCACCTGGCCCTGGCAATCGATCTCTCCATGGATCTGGCCCTCCAGGCGCAGGTTGGACTTGCACTCGAGCTTTCCTTCGATCAGGCTGCCTTGGCCGATCAGGGTGTCGGTCAGGCGGGGGGCTTTTTTGTTGTCTTTGAACATAGCGGTTCATCCTCCTCCTTCCAAGTCTGAATTACTTCAAATAAGGCAGCGGATCAATGGCTTTGCCGCCTTTGACGATCTCGAAATGCAGATGGGGTCCGGTGCTGCGCCCGGTATTGCCCAGATTGCCGATGCTGTCGCCTTTCTTCACCTCGTCGCCGGCGGAGACGTCGATATCGCTCAGATGCATGTACCAGCTATGCAGGCCGCCCGGATGCTCGATCACGATGTACTTCCCATGAGAGCCGTCCCGTTCCGCGGTAACGACCTTGCCTGCCGCCGCGGCATAAATGGGATCTCCCACTTTGCCGGCAATGTCGATCCCCGCATGGAAGGCGGCCCGGCCGGTGAACGGATCGGTCCGGTAACCGAAATTGGAGGTCAGCCGCGTGGACAACGTGGGCCATTCCGACGGGGTGCCGGAGAGGGAATACTGCGTCTGCCTGGCCTTTTTCAAGGTGAGCGGAACGTTCTTCTCCATCTCGTCCAGCATGTCGTTCATCGCGGCAAAATCGTCCCGCGTATCCTCCGCAAGCGCCTCGATTTCGTTCTCGTGGACTGCGATAAACTCGCCGCCAACTCCGCTGTCCCCGAGGGAGTCCAGCGGATCGTCCCAGGACAACGAAGACAGCTTGCCCAGGTTCTTCGCATCGCCGTCTCCGTATTTATCGATAAATTTCTGAAGCTCCGCTTCGAGTTCGGCAACCCGTTCCATCCGATCCATCATATCCTTGGATTGGCTTGACAAGGCGATCACTTCATTCTGCAAGCGCTGAATCGCTTCGTCCTTGTTGGTCACTACCGCTTCAAAGGCCAGGGTTTGCTGTTCTAACTGATGTTCCAGGCGGGAAACAGTCTGATCCGAATGAACCTGCAGGCTGACGATCAACCCGGAAATGGACAGCAGCGCCAGCAAAGGCACGGCAACGACAAGCGGCTTGGACACTTGCACCTGTTTGACGGGCCGGCCGGCATCCCGAAGGACAAGCAGCGTCATCCGATTGGGATTCGGTACGCTTACGCTCCTCATGGCATCCCCTCCCTACGCTTCGTTGGTTCTATAATTTATCTATTCCTATGATTCTTAAATCATGTCAAAAAACTGGTCCTGTCTGATATAAATGACGGTCTGCCGCGCTTGAACCGGAGTGATGAAATGAATAAACCGCCGCCCGGATGGTTAATGATGAAAGCAGGGGAGGGTGGAAGTCATGATCTGGATGATCGGCATTTTGCTTATTTTTATCGTACATCTCGCACTGATCCTGCTGCTCGAATTCCGCAATCCCGGCAAAGCCGTCGCCTGGATGTTCATTTTGCTTCTCTGCCCCCCTTTGGGGCCGGTCCTCTATTATTTCATGGCGCGCGATTATAAGAAACGCAAGCGGCTGCTGCACCGGGGCCCCGTCCCGTTCCGAAGCCTCCGGGCATTGCTGCGCTCCCAGTCGGAAACCGCGGATACCTTGGAGGGGATGGGTAACCCCGAATTTGCGGGGCAGGAGCGGCTTTTCAGGCTGCTGACGCATCAGGCGGCCAACCCGATCACGGGCGGAAACCGGACGGAAGTGTATACCTCCGGGGAAATGGCCTTTGGCGCGATGCTGGAGCGAATGGAGCAAGCGAGGGAGCATATCCATCTTGAATTCTATATTTTCCGCAGCGATATGATCGGATCGGCTTTCGGAGAAGTGATGATCCGCAAAGCAAGGGAAGGGGTCAAGGTGCGGATGATCTGCGATGGGCTCGGGAGCATCAAGCTGGAGCATTCGTTTATCGATCGGCTGAGGGAAGCCGGGGTGGAGGTCTATTTCTTTCTCCCGCCGCGGGTCGCCGTGCGGAATCGCCGGGTCAATTACCGCAATCATCGCAAAATCGTCGTGGTCGATGGACGGGTCGGGTTCGTGGGGGGATTAAATGTAGGCGACGACTACCTTGGCCTCTATGAGAAAATGGGGTTTTGGCGTGATACGCATCTGCAGCTGGAAGGAGATTCCGTTCATTACCTGCAGCTCGCCTTCCTGGAGGATTGGCTGCTGGCATCGGGTCAGGATCTCGGGGATCCCGCCTTGTTTCCGGCCCGCGAGGGGCTTGGACGGGAGCAAGTGCAGATCCTGACCAGCGGCCCGAATATGCCGCGTAACACGATTCAGGAAATGTGCTTTAATTCTATCGCGGTGGCGAAGCGCCGGATCTGGATCGCTTCGCCTTATTTCATTCCGGACCCTAGCGTGCATTCGGCCCTCAAAACGGCGGCGCTGAGCGGGGTCGAAGTGATCGTCGTCATGCCCTACCATTCGGATAGCCGTCTGGTCAAGCTGGCCTCGTTATCTTACGTTGAAGAGCTGCTGCAGGCCGGGGTGAAGTTTGTTCAATATACGAAGGGCTTTATTCATGCCAAAGTGATGTTAATCGACGGCCTGCTTGCTTCGGTGGGGACGGCGAATATGGATATGCGCAGTTTTTTTTATAACTTCGAAATGACCGCGTTGTTGTTTGATCCGGAAACGATCGCTAGGCTGGAGAGCGATTTCGAGCAGGATTTGGCCGATTCGGTGCCGATCCTGCCGGAGGAGTTCGCCGGGCGTCCGCGGTGGCAGAAAGGGTTGGAGCTGCTGGCGCGGCTGCTGTCCCCGCTATTGTAGCGGACCTTAGCTTTTGGCGCGGACCGGAGCTTTCAAATGCTGCAAAATCAGCTTCAAGGATTGCGGGGGCACCTTCTCCAGCAAATCCCCGCGATCCTTCAGCCGCTGGCCGATATTCAGCAGGTGATAATCGGCGGGCTTGGGATTCTTCCGCACCTCGTCCCAGGTAAGCGGGGTCGACACGCTTGCCGCCGTACGGGCCCGCGGGGTATAAGGGGCTGCCAGCGTTTTGCCGCCGTAATGCTGCAAATAGTCGAAATAAATTTTGTCGCCGCGGTCTTTTTTTAACCGTTCGATGGTGAACAGGTTCGGATGCTTCTCGGTGACGTATCGGGCGACGAAATGGCCGACCATCCGCAGCTCGTCGAAGGTCACGCCGTATTCAATCGGCACGATGATCTGCACGCCGGTAGCGCCGGACGTCTTCGGCACGGATCGCAGGCCCAGCGTGGTCAAGATGTCGCCGACCAAAGCGGCGGCCTCCATGATCCGCGGCTCTTCTTCCAGCGTCGGATCGAGATCGATCATCCATTCGCACGGCAGCTGCTCCCCGACATAATGCAGGGAGGGGTGGAATTCGATGCAGGCGAGGTTGCCGAGCCACAGCAGCACCGGCAGTCGGTCGAGCACGACATAGTTGATGTTTTCGTGGAGAGCCGTGCGGACGAACGAGGGCAGCGGATCGGGCGCGTTTTTCTGGTAAAAAAACTTGCCGTGAATGCCCCCGGGATAACGAATCGTCGTCAGCAACCGGTTGCGGCAGGATTTCAGCAGATAAGGCGAGAGCTCAGCCAGCTTCTCCAAATACATCTGCTTGGTGATGCCGGCTTCGGGCCACAGCAGCTTATCGGGGTTGGAGACAGACACCTCTTCGCCTTCGACGGTGATCGTCCCTTTGATCGTTTTGGGCATGGCTGCTCCTCCTTTCGGGATCGGATTGTCGTTTCTAGGCTTGCCTGGGGACCGGGAAACTATGAGCGGCGGGATGGATGCCGGAATGGTTCGCGGGAGCCGGGGGCAAACTTGGGGGAAAGCAATGGAGCCAAGGAGGAGGCAAGCGATCGACATGGACTTGAAACCGGTCGCGCCGTTTGAACCGATTCGCAGCGATACGATTCCGCAAGGCGAAGAATGGGTGGCCCAGGTGAAGTGGGACGGCGTGCGAATGCTGACGTATAGCGACGGCCGCGAGGTCAAGCTGATCAACCGCAAGGGGAACGACCGGACGTTGCAGTACCCGGAGTTTCAGAATGTGGGGGCCTACTGCCGGTCCGAATCGGTTATTCTCGACGGGGAAATGATCGCCCTCTCGGGCGGCAAGCCGTCGTTCCACGAGATCATGCGCCGCGACAGCCTGCGCCGGGAGCAGGAGATCCGCTTTGCGGCAGGGCGGATTCATGCGATTTATATGATCTTCGACATCCTGTATCAAGACGGCATGTGGGTGACAGGGGAGCCGTTAGCGAGCCGCCAGCGGCTGCTGAAGGAGCTGGTGGTTCCCTCCGAACGGGTGCAGATCGTCCCTAACGTGGCGGACGGAGAGTTGCTGTTCGGCTTGATGAAGGAACGAGGCTGGGAAGGCATCGTCTCGAAACGGCTCGACAGTACTTATGCTATTGGAGGCAAGGATGGCCGCTGGGTCAAAAAGAAATTGGCCCGCGATCTGTACGCCGCCATCGGCGGGGTGACGTACCGCGACGGCGGGGTCAACGCCATTTTGCTGGGATTGTACGACCCGGAGGGGCGGTTCATCTATATCGGCCATGCGGGCAGCGGCAAATGGAAGGTGTCCGACTGGCGCGACCTGACGGAGAACGTGAAGCCGCTGATCGTGCCGAACCGTCCGTTCGCCAACGTCCCCGAACGCATCAAAGGGGCCGTCTGGATTCAGCCGGCCCTGACCGTAAAAATTCAGTTCCTGGAATGGACGCCCGGCGGAACGATGCGCCATCCGATCATCCAGGGATGGGCAAATGTTCCGCCCGAGGCGTGCGACATGGGGCAAAGCATGTAGGGAGAACCGGAAGGAGGGGGCCAACTGGAGCGGTGTGGCGTCCCTCTACTTGGCCTCCGGCTTGGCGGCGGTGCGGCGCTTGGGTTTCGGCTTGACCGCGACGGTTGGCGTCACGGCGCCGGCACCTGCCGTATCCGCGGCGGGAGCGGCTTCGGGCTCGGCCTTCGCTTTTTTGGCCGCCGGCTTGCGCGTGCGCTTTGCCGGGGAGGCTGCCGCGGGACCCGGGTCGGTGGCGACCGGCTTGACCGCCTCGATGCTCGCCTGCAGCGCCGCCATCAGGTCGATGACGTTGGTCTCCGGTTTGGCCGGCGCCAAGCTGATTTCTTCGCCGGCTACCTTTTGCTCGATCAAGTGGAGCAGCCCCTCGCGATAATCGTCGGTGTATTTCTCCGGCTCGAACGGGGTGGACAGCTGCTCGATCAGCATCTTCGCCATCGTCAGCTCCTTGTCGTTCACCTGAATGTTCTCCGGCAGGTTCGGCACTTGGGTAATCGGCCGGATTTCGTCGGGGTAAAAAATCGTTTCGATCGCCAGGCACCCTTCCATCACGCGGATGGCCGCCAAGCTGCTTTTGGAGCGGATGGCGATTTTGGCGATGCCGATTTTGCCCGATTGGCGCATCGCTTCCAGCAAGAGCTGGTACGCGTTCCCGCCGGCCTGGTCCGGGGACAGGTAATACGTCTTTTGAAAATAAATCGGATCGATCTCTTGCAAATCCACGAAATCGATGATGTTGATCGTTTTTTCGGCGTGGGCGGACAGCTGCTCCAGCTCGTCTTTTTCAAAGAGCACGTATTTGCCCTTCTCGTATTCGTAACCGCGCGAGATTTCCTCCCAGTTTACGTCCACCTCGCAGGCCGGGCAGCGCCGCACGTACGAAATCGGACTGCCGCATACTTGATGGATGTATTTCATGGAGATGTCCTTGTCTTCGGTGGCCGAAAACATTTTGACCGGAACATGGACCAGCCCGAAACTGATGGCTCCCTTCCAGACGGTATGCATGATGTAAACCCCTTTCTTCCTTCGGCTACTCGCCTGCAAATTTGCTATTAATTCGTAGTATGGTTTTAAACCTGGTTTCTAATTACGTGGATTCCGCTCGCTTTCATGAAAGACCGTTCCGGTGTTCTCCGGTTGCGGGGGGTGCGGCGGACCGATATAATGAGGACAGTGCCTAGCAAGTACCCTGGCGAATAATGAGCGCGCTGTTCTGGACACCAGAGGCGTTATGCGTCCGCAGATGGGGGTTCAGGTGTGGTGACGGACCGGAAAGGCCTTATTTGCCTGTATTGGGGTGTTTTTTCTGCTAGTACGGCGGAATAACGTCTCCTGAGTCCGTTAGCACGGGAAATGTCCGGGAAATGGGCGGATAAGGTCATCTCGGTCCGTTAGCGAAACTTAGTGGGATGATGCAGCGAAACTTAGCGGTACGTGGCGGGAATTAGCGGTACGTAGCAGAAATAGTGGCACGCGGGTACATAGCCGATGTTTGATTGGAACCGCGATAAAGGTGGTAAGTTAGCGTGAGTATGGATAAAGATAAGGGCAATCCCCCTGCGCAGTGGGTATACGAAGCCGAGGACCTGAAAGGGACGGAGCGGCTGGCGGCCGCTTTGGCGAAGCTGGCGCAGCCGGGAACGGTGATCGCCCTGGACGGGGATCTCGGCGCGGGGAAAACGGCGTTTTCCCAGCTGTTCGCGAAGCACCTCGGCGTGAAGGACACGGTGAACAGTCCGACCTTTACTTTGATCAAGGAATATGAAGGCAGGCTGCCTTTTTATCATATGGACGTCTACCGGCTATCGCTGGATGAGGCCGACGAGCTGGGGTTGGACGAGTATTTCTATGGAAACGGCGTCACGTTGGTGGAGTGGGCCAGCTTGATCGATGAGCTGCTTCCCGAGGGCGTGCTGCGCATCTATGTAGAGACGGTGTCGGCGACGGGGCGGCGCATGCATATCAATGGTCAGGGCGGTATCTATGAAGCGTGGGTGTCGGCCCTGAAAGAGAATGGAGTATCCTGAAAATGAACGAATACGAAAACATACGGCCACCGCAGCGGCTGCTGGCGTTTGATACCGCCACTTCCTCGCTGGCGGTGGCGGTGACGGAGGGCGGCCGCGTGCTGGCCGAACGAAATATCCATGCCGAACGGAACCATTCGGCATATCTGGTAACGGCGATCGGGGAATGCCTGGAGGCGGCAGGACTCGCCAAGCAGGATGTAGACGGGATCGCCGTCGGGATCGGGCCAGGCTCCTACACCGGGATCCGGATTGCTGTCACGACCGCCAAGACGTTGGCTTGGTCGCTTCGGCTTCCGGTCTACGGCGTTTCGAGCCTGGCCGCCTTGGCGCTGGGCGGCTGGGCCGGCGCCAGCGGGCAAGCCGCCGCCGCGCTGGGCGAGCTCGCCGCGCGGCCGGCCGCGGAAGGCCGCAGCGCTACCGCCGGCGGCCACTGGATCGCGCCGCTGATCGACGCGCGGCGCGGCCAGGCCTATTCGGCGCTGTTTGGCGTGCCAGCGCCGGGCGGATGGCCGGAGCGTCTCGAACCCGACGCGATCCGGCTCATGGACGGGTGGGCCGACGAGCTGATGCGGCAGCTGGAGCAGCTGCCGCCGGACGAACGGCCGGCCCGCCTCTGGTTCGTGGGCGAGACCGAGAAGCATGAAGCGGCGATCGCGCCGCTGATCGCCGCCTTCGGCGAGCTCGTCCAGCTCGTGCCTTACGAGCTGGAAGGCGCATGGATGGGCATCGCCGGCCTGGCGCGTACGTGTCTGCCGGCGGACGACGTTCATGCGCTGGAGCCGAATTATACGCAGCTGGCCGAAGCCGAAGCCAAGCGGCTACGGAACGCGTAAGGCGAGGGGGCGGCGAGGCTGGAACAGGATATCGTATTCCGTAACATGACGCTTGCGGATCTGCCGGACGTCATGGTGATCGAACATGAATCGTTTTCGCTCCCATGGAGCGAAGAGGCGTTTCGCAACGAGTTGACGCATAATCATTTTGCCCGTTATCAAATCATGGAAATTCAGGGCCGGCCGATCGGGTACGCAGGGATGTGGACGATCCTCGACGAGGCACACGTCACGAACATCGCCGTTCGTACCGCTTACCGCGGACGTCATCTGGGGGAGAAGCTGCTGCGCCGGATGATGGAGTGGGCGGCGGAGCTGGGGATGGTCCGGATGACGCTGGAGGTGCGGGTGTCCAATACGGTGGCCCGCGCGCTTTACGAGAAAATGGGCTTCGCCCCGGCGGGCGTGCGAAAAGGGTATTATTCCGATAATCATGAAGATGCAATCATAATGTGGTGCGAGCTGCCAAGGTCGCAGTCGGAAACCGGGGAAGGAAGCGAAAGCTTGTGGTAAAGCAAGAGCAGGATGTGTATATTTTGGCGGTGGAAACGAGCTGCGACGAAACCTCGGCCGCCGTGGTGAAGAACGGGACGGAGGTGCTGTCCAACCTGATCGCCAGCCAGATCGAAACGCATCGGGCGTTTGGCGGCGTCGTGCCGGAGGTCGCTTCGCGCAAGCATGTCGAGAGCATCACGCGGATGCTGGAGGAAGCGGTGCAGGAGGCCGGGATTCCGCCGGAATCGTTGTCGGCGATCGCCGTGACGGAGGGGCCCGGATTGGTCGGCGCGCTGCTCGTCGGGATTATGGCGGCCAAAAGCCTCGCTTTCGCGCTGGACAAGCCGTTGATCGGCGTTCATCATATCGCCGGCCATATCTACGCCAATCGCTTGGAGGCGGAGATGCTGTATCCGTCCATGGCGTTGGTCGTCTCGGGCGGCCATACGGAGTTGGTGCTGATGGAGCGGGAGGGGAGCTTTCACCTGCTCGGCCGGACACGCGACGATGCCGTCGGCGAGGCATACGACAAGGTAGCCCGAGCGCTTGGTTTCCCTTATCCCGGCGGCCCCTTCGTAGACAAGCTGGCTGCGGAGGCGGCGGAAGCCGAAGAATTGCCGCGGGCATGGCTGGAGCCGGATTCGTACGACTTCAGCTTGAGCGGACTCAAATCGGCCGTTCTGAACGCGGTGAACCAGCATAAGATGCGGGGCGAGGATGGCTACCAGCCGGCAATTGCCCGCGGGTTCCAGGAATCGGTGATCGAGGTGTTGGTGGAAAAGGCGGTCCGCGCCGTCAAGGCAACCGGCTCCCGCCAGCTGCTGCTCTGCGGCGGCGTGGCGGCCAATCGCGGTTTGCGCGCGGCGCTTGCTGAACGCTGTGAACGCGAAGGGATCGCGCTGCTGATTCCGCCGCTGAAGTACTGCACCGATAACGCCGCAATGATCGGCGCAGCCGCCTATTTGAAGTGGCGCAGCGGCGAATTTTCCAGCCTGGAGCTGAAAGCCGAACCTTCGTTGTCGCTGGAGGGTTGGTCTGTCGGCCAGGGTTAATTCCTTGCGATTTAAGGAAGCGGAAGCTTCGAAACTTATACTTTCTTAAATTTTAACAAAAGGCCGGACGATTTGTCCGGCCTTTTGTCTATGGCTCGTATCACCACGTTTTATAAACGGCATCGTTTTCCTGCTTGGCGTTGTTTTTGGCAGGAGGCGTCTCGTCGGCGGCGGCCGCCGTCTCTTTCAAAGCGGCGTTGTCGGCTTTGTCCGGGCCGCCCATTTTGCTGGTGCCTTCGAATACGCTGCCTTCTTCAATGGAGAGGGAAGCCGCAACCATGTTCCCGTATAGCTTGCCTTTGGATGTGATCGACAGCTTGTTTTTGGCGTTCACGTTGCCGTTGACGGTACCGGCGATAATGATGTTGCGCGCCAGAATGTTGGAATGGACCACGCCTTTCTCCCCGACCGTTACGTCGCCTTCGCATTCGATGTCGCCGGTAATTTGCCCTTCGATGCGCACGCCGGCGTCCGAGCGGATTTTCCCTTCGAAAATGCTGCCTTCCCCGATCAAGGTGTCGGTGGTGTTCGGGTCCAGCTTGACGGGTTTTGCATTATTCCTTAATTTCATGAATTACTCTTCCTCTCCGGGTTTTCTAAGGTAGTTGGCCGGGTCGACCGTGCTGCCGTTCCTCACGACCTCGATGTGGAGATGGGGTCCGGTGCTGCGGCCGGTGGAGCCTAACTCCGCAATGGTATCGCCTTGCTTGACGGTTTCGCCAACCTTCGTCAAAATTTCGTTCAAATGCATATAGTTCGTTTTCAATCCCGAGGGATGGGAAATCGTGATATAGTTGCCGCGCGCGCTGGTGTAACCGGTATCGACGACCTTGCCGTTGGCCGCCGCATAGACGGGATCGCCGACGCTCCCCCCGATATCCATTCCGGCGTGTTTGGTCAGCCGCCCGTTAAACGGGTCTTCCCGTTCGCCGTAGTCGGACGTGACCCTGGTGGAATCCGTTGGCCAAAAGGTCGGCAAGACGGCCATCAGCGCTTTATACTCCTGGATCGAAACTTTGGTTTGCTCCAGCCGTTGCTGCAATTCGGGCATCTCCTGCAGCGAGGAGGTGATGCTCTCTTTCGTCTCTTTGACCAGCTGCGCCACGTCCTGTTCGCTGAGCGGGATGGATTCTCCGCCAACCCCGCCTTCGGAAGCGAGGGAGTCCATCGCGGCATTTTTGTCAACGGCTGCGGTGTTGTCCTTCGCTTTGCCCGATCCGCCGTCCGTAATCGATTTCAGCTCGGCCTCGAGCTGCTCCAGCTCGCTCATCTTGGACTCGATGGTTTTCGACTTCTTCGACAGCTCCATCAGCTCGTTTAGCAGCCGGTCGATTTCCTGTTCCTTGTTCACGACGGTGTTCCTGAACTGGTCGGACGAATCGGACAGCTGCGCTTCAAGCGTCCCGATCCGGCTCGTATGGGTACGGTTGAGGGCAAATAGGATCAGCACGGAGCAGAGCAGCACGGCCGCGGTGACCAGGATGGCCAACAAATAGGAAAAGCGGAATTTAAAGCGAAACACCGGGCTGGTGCCCTCCGGCACGATCAGCAGCGTATATCGCCGGTTGACGTTTTTTTTGAATCTGAGCTTCATGACTTCCTCCTGATCATCTTGAGTTGAACATGCATTATGTAGGACCAAGGTCATTTCCTTGCAACTTGCCAATACAACTATTTCGGCAAATTGTGGCAAATCCCTTTTTCATTTAAAAAAATTTTGTAACTATTTTCACTCCTTAAGCAGGAATTTGTCGAAGGGAAGCGAAATGAGAAATAATTGGAAAAGTGTCTTCTTTCCTAATGTAAGGAGGTTATTATGATCAGAATTGCCGGAATCGACGTTGGCAACGACAGCGTCAAGGTAGTGGTAGACGGTTCACAACGACCGATCATTATTCCGAGTATCGTTTCTCCCGGATATGATAGACATGTGCTGCAAGAGGAGGACTCTCCGCTGAAGGCGCTGGATGTTCGGGTCTATAGCCCTAAATTAAAGAGAAATAACCAGCGGTATTTCGTAGGCCTGCTGGCGATGGAGGATCAGGACAATTCCGAGCTGGAGGAAACGGACAACAAGGCCACCAGCGATCAGTCCCTGGTCGTTGCGCTGACGGCGCTGGCTTATGCAGCCCTTTCCGGACAAGCGTATCCGACGACGGGAGCCGGGGTCGAAGAGGTTGAATACATAATTGGGACCGGACTGCCGGTCCGCACTTACGTGGCATTTCATCAAGCGTTCGAGGAGCGGCTGACCGGCGAGCACGAAGTGACGTTCCTGTCCACCCCGGAGCTGCGCGGGCGCACGGTACGCCTCCACATCCGCCGTACGATCGTGTCGGTGGAAGGCGCGGCCGCCCTGTTCCATTTGGCGACGAACGATACGCTGCAGGTACGGAACGAAGAACTGCATAACGGCTGTATCGGCATTTGCGAGATCGGCGCCTTGACCACCGATTTTCCGGTGGTCAAGCGGATGAACATCGATAACCAGTTCAGCACCGGCGAGCAGTTTGGGCTCGCAACCTATTTGGATTCGATTATCCGCGATGTAGAGGACCAATTCGGATACCGCTTCCCGAGCCGCACGAAGTTGATTGGGCGCATCCGCAACCGGGAATTCGTCATCCAGCGCGTGGGTGAAGGACAAGCGGACATTCGGCCGATCGTCGATATGTATTTCAGCCGGGCCGCGCAGAAGCTGGTTGACCTGATCCGCAAGCGGTGGAAGAAGTACCCGGATATCGAATGCTTCTACGTGCTTGGCGGCGGGGCCGCGGCGCTGAAATCGTATCTGATCGATGCGGCCGGCCCGATGCGTTTGCGGTTTGAAGAGAATAGCGAGATCTTGAACGTGCAGGGTTACTTGAAGCTGGCCAAGAATAAAGCTGGCCAACAACCGAACCCGGCGTAAAGCGTCCGAATGATCGTTCCGGCGGTGAATGCACCGCCGGTTTTTTTATGAGTTTAGAACAGGGCGTAACGTATACGAAAAACCGAATACAATGGGGCAATTTCGGCGTTTCCAACGAAATATAGATGAAATTTCATATATATGTGGCCATCAGGAGAGTGTAATTCTAGAATCTGTATGAAATATCGAATAGATTTCGGATTTTTCGGCTTCGGCACCGTTTTCTATGCGAAATATCGAATATAATGGGGCGGGCAAAGGCGATATTCTTTAAATTTAAAGGATCAGGTATAATAAGGAAAAAAGTGAAGGAGGCCGGGAGTCGTGAGCTACAAAAATACGTTTATTCGCGTATCGACCGATTGTCCTGTCGATCGTGCGATCGTTCCGGTGTCGACGAGATCCGCGAAGCCAGCGCATATCATTCAATACGAGCTGCTCTCGCAAGCTCCGTACCGGTACAATCATGAGGAGTTGTTATTCGAGGTATATATTCGCCACAAGCAAATCCCGGAGGAAGTGGTGCAGGAACGCCGGCAGGAGCTCTGGGAGGAGTTGTTCAGCAAACCGCACCCTTGCTTGCGGGCTTCGGCCCTTCCGAAGAAGTATGGATGGGGCGTGCATTATGACGAGCAGGGGAAAATCGCCATTTACGGCATGGATTCGCCGGAATATCAGCGGTTTACCGCATCTTCGGACGTCCAACTGCTTCATGCGATGAGGACTAGCCGCAAGAACAATTAGTTTGGCTGAAGGCTTATTCAATTAGGGAGGGATAGACTTGGGGAAAATGTTCGATTCGTTGCTGCCGGAGCATGAGGCTTTTATACGCCGGCAGCATCTCTTTTTTGTTGGCTCGGCGCCGTTAAGCGCAGAGGGGCATGTCAATCTTTCGCCGAAGGGTTACGATGCGCTGCGGATCCTCTCGCCAAACGAGGTCGCTTACCTGGATTTGACGGGCAGCGGCAATGAAACGGCAGCGCATCTCGAAGAGAATGGCCGAATCACGGTCATGTTCGCCGCCTTCGAAGGGCAGCCATTGATCCTGCGCCTGTATGGGAAAGGCCAAGTTATTCTGCCGGGATCGGCGGATTGGGAGCGGCTCGAAGGGTTGTTTCCCAAGCTGAGCGGGGCGCGACAAATCATTCTCGTCACTGTCCATGGCGTGCAGACGTCCTGCGGTTTCGGCGTCCCTTTGTACAGTTATGAGGGGGATCGCGAGACCTTGGTCAAATGGGCCGAAAATAAAGGCGATTCGGGCCTGAAGGAGTACCGCCGTCAGAAAAACGCCGTAAGCCTGGACGGATTACCGTCGTCGTACGCGGAGTAGAGAAAGTAGGGGAGATCGAAGGATGATGGACGAAATTCAAGGGGAATTGTACACGGTAGAAACATTGCAGAGAGATTTGGTGACTTTAGGGGTCCAGGAAGGGTCGATACTGCTCGTCCATTCGTCGTTTAAGTCGCTGGGTTCATGGGTTTGCGGAGGCCCATCGGCGGTCGTCTTAGCTTTGGAGGCGGCGCTGGGCGAGCAAGGCACCTTGGTGATGCCTACCCATTCGGGCGATGTTGGGGATCCGGCCAGATGGCAAAATCCGCCGGTGCCCAAGGAATGGTGGGACACCATTCGCGAGCAGATGCCGGTCTATGATCCCGAGTTGACGTCGTTATGGTACATGGGCGTGATTCCGGACACGTTCCGCAGGCAGCAGGGGACCTTGCGCAGTGGACATCCGCAGGTATCGTTTGCGGCCAGAGGACCAGAAGCCAAGATCATTACGGCGGATCACGGCCTGGGATTCGGGCTAGGCGAGCGATCTCCGCTTGCGCGAATTTACGAGTTGCGTGGGGATGTTTTGCTGCTTGGCGTGGGTCACGGCAACAATACGTCGATGCATTTGGCGGAGTGCCGTGCGGACTATCCGGGGAAGGAATATTATACTTCAAGGGCGCCGATGCTGGTGAACGGGGAAAGACAGTGGGTGGAATTTCCCGAACTCGAATACGATTCGGAGGATTTTGAACAACTGGGGGCCGACTTTGCACGGGAGACCGGCTTGGTGAAACAGGGACAAGTCGCCGGGGCAACCGCGCTGCTGATGCCCCAACGAGAATTGGTCGATTATGCAGTGAGATGGTTGGAACGCCACCGTAATCGGCAAGGTCATCTTACCGTCTGATAAACGAGACCGATGGCTCCAGTGTCAAAGGTCTTGTTTTCGATCAGTTGAATACGGATCTTCTCCTTGAGACCTTATACTCATCGGTTAATTCAAGCCAATATCCATTTCACCATTTGGACCTTCTGCAAAACCGTCAAGCGATGCGTGCAGAAAAAGAACGAGTTTTCTTATATTCTGTTCCCCTTTGTTTTCTTAACGAGAGGAATCGTCCTCCGGCCCGGACGTTACCTCGAGGTCCCAGCCAAGCATGCCGCCGAGGAAATTGTGGACCCGTCCAAAACCTTGCGCTTGCAGGTATCGAGCGACTTCGTAACTTCGGGAGCCGCTGCGGCACACCAATACGTATTCCTGCTCCGGGTCGAGCTCTTCGAGCCGGTAGGGGATTTCGCCCATCGGGATCAGCGGAACCCCGGGAATATGCGCAGCTTCGTATTCAAACGGCTCGCGGACGTCGATGACGACGGTTTCGTTGGCGGGATCCTGAAGCAAGGCGTGCAGCTCGGCCTTATCGATATGGGAGATGCCTCCGATCATTTGGGGCATGGTATCATTCCTCTTTTCCATGAGTAGTTTGGTTAACTTCTTTCGTTTATCCTTCTGCGCCTGTCGGCTCGTCAAAAATGCCCATGCTCAGGTACCTCTCTCCGGTGTCCGGCGCGATACATAATACGCGTTTGCCGGGGCCTAACCGCCGGGCCAGCTGGATTGCCGCCCAGACCGAGGCTCCGGACGACGGTCCTACCAATAATCCCTCTAGAGCAGCCAAGCGCCGCGTCGTTTCCAGTGCGGCCTCATCGCCGACTTGGACGATTTCGTCATAGACGGCGGTATTCAGCACCGGCGGGATAAAACCGGGGCTCGTGCCCACCAGCTTATGCGGGCCCGGTTCCCCGCCGGAGAGCACCGGGGAGCCCTGCGGCTCGACGACGGTGATGTGGAGGTTCGGGATCGCGCCGCGCAGATATTCGCCGGTGCCGGTCATCGTGCCGCCCGTGCCCGCCGTGGCGACAAACCCGTCGAGCCGGCCTTCCATTTGCCGCACGATTTCCGGCCCGGTTGTAAGCCGGTGAATTTCCGGGTTGGCCGGGTTCTGGAACTGCTGCGGCATAAAGCTGCCGGGAATTTCGGCCAGCAGATCCCGGGCTTTGGCAATCGCGCCGGGCATGCGCAATGCGGCCGGCGTCAACACGACCTCGGCGCCGTAGGCACGCAGCAGGATGATACGCTCTTTAGTCATGTTGTCCGGCATGACCAGGATGATCCGATATCCTTTGGCGGCGGCGTTCATGGCTAGCCCGATCCCGGTATTCCCGCTCGTCGGCTCGATGATCGTGGCCCCCGGAGCGAGGAGACCCGCCCGTTCCGCCGTCTCGAGCATATGCGCGGCGGCCCGGTCCTTAACGCTTCCGCTCGGATTGGCAAACTCCAGTTTGACGTATACGTCCGCGTCCTGCTGCGAGGCCAGCCGATTTAATTTGACGACCGGGGTTTCGCCTATTAGGTCGGTGACGCGTTGGACCGCTTTACGAGTCATGGCGGTTCGGCTCCTCTCTCTAAAATTTAAAGTTTTTATCTATTCTACTCGGGATCCTCCTATTCTTTCAAGCCGCGCCTTCCATTCGACATTTAACCGTTTCCAACCCGGGCTTCCTATGATAAAGTAGCAGTAACAACGAAGATGAGCCGAAATAGGTCTCGTCTTCTTTTTTTATGTAAATGGGTGAATTGAATCACAAATAGGATGGCGCAGAACGCAAAAGGGGTTGTTGGAATGATGAAAAAGAAAGGAAGACCGACGGCATGCGTGCTATTGATAGGATTGCAAGGGTTGCTGGGAATCGGCGCGGTATTCGGCGGGGGAGCGTTGATGCTGGACCCGTCGGGCAGCCTGCTGGGGATGCCGACGGATTTGATGCAGCTGCCGCTGTTCCCGGATTATTTGATTCCGGGACTAATCCTGTTGCTGGTCTTTGGCGTGCTTCCGCTCACGGTAACGGCCGCCCTGGTCTGGAGATGGGATTGGAGCTGGGGAGAGAAGCTGAATTTATTTAAGGACCGGCATTGGTCCTGGGCCTTTTCCTTGTATATCGGCTTTGGCTTAATCATCTGGCTTACGGTCCAAATCTACATTCTTGGCGGTTCCTCCGTCGTGCATTTGGTTTATATGGCTTGGGGATTGGCGATCCAAGCCATGACCGTGCTGCCGGTGGTTGCAGGCTACTATCGGAAGCCGTTCGGCGACAACGCCTAGGAGGGGAAACATGAGAGATAAACTAAAGCCGGACACCCCTACGCGGGGGCCCGGCGGAATACGGCTGCTTCTTGGTCTTCTGTGCGCAGTGGCGCTGCTGGCCGTTTTGGGCGGCTGCAGCCTGGCTACGGAGCGGCAAAAGAAGCTTTACGACGACGAGGCGGAGCTTGCCCAGGAAGGCGACACCTTTACTTACGTGAAGCGGGCTAGCTCTACGAACAATGAGTCGTCCACGTTTTCTTTTGCTTCTTTCTACGGGATGGAAACGATATGGACCATCCACGTCTCGGCGAAAGGCCAAGTGACCTTCCTGCATCGGCAGGAGATCGACGGAGGCCGGTTCAAGCTGGTGGCCATCGGCCCGGATCGCCAGGTGACAACCCTTGCCGAGGGAAATAGTGAAGGCAAGATGGAACTCAAGGTCAGACCGGGAACCTATCGAATCAAATTCGTAGGGAACAACGCCAAAGGCCGGGTGCAGACGGAGATTCAAGCGGATACGGGCATCCGCATCGCCTCCGCCGACGATTGATCCAGGTTACCAGCTTGATAACGCCGTCCGTTTCCAGGTGTCCTTGGCCACGCAGACGTAAATGTAGTTGTCATCCCAGGCGATGTCGCCGGGATTTCCGGGAGCCTTCGAGGACGCCGGCGTGCGGGATTCGCGGATGCGGATTCCGTCCCCGTTGATGTCCAGCGCGCTTTGCGGGTCCTCGGCTCCGATGCCAACTTGCCCGTTGTCGCGTCGGATCGTCAGGGCGCTGTCGATCGCTTCTCCTTCATCCGAGTAACGGATCAGGTTAAAATCCGCCCCGGCATTGCTGCCTTTGAGCTCCGCGCTGTTGGCGCGCAGGCTCCAAAGCGGGCTCGTAGCGTTATCCTTGCCGGTGTTGGCCAACTGCACGTCCCGATTGCCTTCGCCGGCGACCCGCAAAATGCCGTCCATGACGTTGAAGTTGGACGAATGGGTGCGAATTTCGGCAACATCGGTGTCGTAGGGAATCTCCAAACGGGTAAATAATTGATCCTTATACTCTCCGGTTGGCGACATCGTCGTTTCAATCGAAATATGCTTGTGGTCATGTTGTTCCGGATTATTCGCTTTATCATGTGAAATAATCGCCGTTTTGTCCTTTCCTTGCTCATCGGCCCAAGCGATCGCCGGTTTGGCTCGGTCTGCCGTCCATTGCAGGCGGATCAGATCGGATAAATGCCCTTCGCTTTCGATCCACTGCTTATCGGTGGACAGGTGGAGCCGTTCATTCTGAGGGAGGGCCAGCCCTCCGCCCGGCAGCTTGGATTCCGTAAAAGGGGAAGTCGTGGATGAAGCGTCTTTGGATGAGCCGAACATCTGGCATCCTCCCACGAAAATGAGGCTGACGCCTAATGCGACGATTGAAGCGTTTTTGACAAATTTCATTCCATTCTCTCCTTTTCGGTGCGTATTTGACGGCTTATCTGTTTTTCTGCCGCGGTTCTATAGAGATCATATAGATTTTAAAAAGGGCAGGGCAATAGGCATTTCGGATGGTTTAAGCGGGCGGGAGGCAGACGGAGGTACGAAATGGAAGGAAATTGGGAAAGAAGCATCATACGAGATCAAGGAGGAACCAACGATGAGTGAAGCCCCCTCTTATGAGGAGTTTACGAGGTACGTGATTCTGCTCTCCTTAAATCCGGGTCGACGTTTGGAGAAGGATTTAATCCGCGAGCACGTCGCTCATTTAAGGGAACTGGACCGGAACGGCCAGCTTGTCATGTGCGGCCCGTTCACGGATTACAAAGGCGGAATGGTCATCATTCAAGCGGCTAGTCTGGAGGAGGCGCGGGAGATCGCGGAGCGCGATCCGTTCGTGAAATCGGGAGCGGAGAACTATGAGCTTCGAACCTGGGCGATTTCCTGTGAAGAGAATCAGCATTTGGGAGCGGGTTGAGGAGTTGGACCTAAGACTAAGGTTTTGTCAAGCTGTGGACAAGGTTATCCACAGCTTGTTGGCTATCTTCATGAAAAAAGGATGAAAGCTTGTGTGCCAGCGTATGAAGCAAGGTCGGGGAAAATGGGTGTCGTGTTTTCAGAAAACTGTGGATAATGTGAATAAGTTGGTGGATAAAACGGGGTTTTGACAAAAAACGACGATATCCCCGCGAAAAAACGGCCTTGCGGGCCGTTTTTAGGTCGAATTTATTCTGCATAATGGGGATAAAACTGTGCATAACCGTGCCGGTAAAGCGAGGGGAAGTAAAAAAATATTTTGTGAATTTTATCCTTCCGCCAAAGATTCCCATTCTTCGTAGGCGGTGGATAACTGTTCTTTCCGGCGGTCGATTCCGTCCTGGCGCTCCTGAACCGCGGTATAGTCCTGATATACCTCGGGGAGGGTCAGTTCGGCTTCCAATTGGGCGATTTCGTCTTCAAGCCCAGAGATCAACTCCTCCAACTGCTCCATCCGGCGTTGACGGTTCCGTTCTTCGCGTTTCGCCTGTTTATCGGCTTCATAGGAAGCCGCCCCGGATTTAGCGGCTGCCGTGGCTTCGGGCTCGGGCAGCTTGCCCGCTGTGCTTGCGGATGCCTTTACCGCTCCGGCGTTCGTCTGCTCAGCGGCGAGTTCGGCAAGCTCCTGTTTTTTCGCCAAATAATCGTCATAATTACCCAGGAAATGATCCGCGCCGGTCGGATGCAGCTCGACGATCCGCTCCGCCATCTTGTTCAAGAAGTAACGGTCATGGGAAATGAACAGCAACGTGCCGTCGTATTCGATCAAAGCGGACTCCAGCACTTCCTTGCTGAACAAGTCCAAATGGTTGGTCGGTTCGTCCAGGATCAGCACGTTGGCTTTTTGCAGCATCAGCTTCGCCAGGGCAACCCGGGCTTTCTCTCCGCCGCTTAACGCCGCGACCTTCTTAAGTACGTCCTCGCCGCTGAACAGGAAATTGCCCAGCACGCTACGGATCCGGGCTTCCTCGATGTGAGGGAAAGCGCCCCATACTTCCTCGAGCACGGTGTTGGCTGCGTTCAGATGCGTTTGCTCCTGGTCGTAGTAGCCGACCTTCACCTTGGCCCCCCATTGAATCGTTCCTTCCGACGGCCGCAAATCTCCGGTCAGCATTTTCAGCAAAGTTGATTTACCGATCCCGTTAGGACCGATTAAGGCCACCGTTTCGCCACGGTACAGGTCGAAGTTGACGTTTTGGAATAACGGTTTTGGTTTGTCCGCGAACGTGTAGGAGAGACCGCCCACGTGCAGCACCTCTTTGCCGGTCATGACCTCGGCCTCGAAAGAGAAGGTTGCCCGTTTCAGGTCGCCGAGCGGACGGTCCAGGACCTCCATCTTCTCCAGCGCCTTGCGCCGGCTTTGCGCCCGTTTCGTTGTGGAAGCCCGAACGATGTTTTTCTGGATAAACGCCTCCATTCGGGCGATTTCATCCTGCTGTTTTTCGTATTGCTTCAACTGGCTTTCGTATTCCGCCGCCTTTAGCTCAATGAACCGGCTGTAGTTGCCAGTGTAACGGCGCGATTGATGGCGTTCGATCTCCACGATGGCCGTAACGAGCCGGTCCAGGAAGTAACGGTCATGGGAGACGACCAGCAAGGCCCCGGAATAATTGCGCAAATAGTCCTCGAGCCAGGTCAACGTTTCAATATCAAGATGGTTTGTGGGTTCGTCTAGCATCAGCAGATCTGGGGCCTGCAGCAAAATGCGGGCGAGTGCAAGCCGGGTTTTCTGACCGCCGCTTAACGTCGCGATGGGGGTGTCCGGCGCAAAATCGCCAAATCCCATACCGTGCAGCACCATGCGGATGCGGGTTTCCATCTCATATCCGCCGTGGTCTTTGAACCAGTCGGATTTCAGCGCATAGCGGTCGAGCAGTTCTTGGTGCGCTTTCTCGTCCCGGGCCAACTCCGGATCGGCGATCTGTTCTTCCATCCGCCGCAGCTCGCGCTCCGTTTCGATCAGCGGCGCGAATACGGCGAGCATCTCTTCCCAAATGGTGCGGTCCGATTGCAATCCGCTATTTTGCGCCAGGTAACCGATCGTCGTCTCTTTGGCTTTGAAGATTTGCCCTCCGTCGTAGGAGAGTTCTCCGGCCAAAATTTGCAGAAACGTCGATTTGCCCGCGCCGTTGACGCCCACGAGGCCGATCCGGTCCCGCTCGAGCACCTGCAGGTTAATCCCTTCCAGCACGGGGGTCACGCCGTATAATTTCGTAATGTTCGAAGCTTGAAGCAGCATAACCGATTCGATCCTCCATAAAAAGATTTGCAGTCTGTGCATGATAAAAGTAATAGTTCAGTGAACCGCGTACCTTCAGTTTACATGAAACCAAGGCGAAATGCATCGCTGAATGCTTGGAAAGCCGGGTTTTGCAAACCGGGTGCTTTGGTTTTCATTTTTATATAACAATGATACACTAAGGAGGAGATCAGCCGGATTCGTCCAAGCCTCGGAACGAGATCCGGCAAACGCGAGACGGGAGCGGAAGGGGAGAACGGCATGGAGCCAGCGGAGGCCAAAAGAGAGCTGAGACAGCAGATGCAGTTGGTTCGCGCCCGAATACCGGAAGCTTCCCGTGCGGAGCAATCGCTGGCCGCCAGTCGTATTGCGGAACGAGAGGTGCTGGGACCCTTGCGGGAGCGGCGCGGCGGAAGGCTGAACCTGTTCAGCTATGTTTCGTTCCGGGACGAGCCGGATACTCGGCCATTGCTGGCAAGCTGCCTGGCCCAAGGGGATCGGCTGCTCGCGCCGAAGATCGGAGCGCAGCGGAGCCTTACTTTGCACGAGCTGTCCGGAACTGCGGACCTCGTCCCCGGCACCTGGGGGATCCCGGAGCCGGCGGAGCATACGGCCGTCTGGCCTCCGGAGCGCTACCCCGAAATCGACGTCATTGTCGTTCCGGGGCTGGCGTTCGACCTGAACGGGGGGCGCATCGGATTCGGCGCAGGGTATTACGATCGTCTGATCGATGAATTGGCCCGCCGCAGCGGTGGCACCCGGCAAGTCGTCCTAGGGGCGCTCGCCCTGGAGGAACTGATCCGGGCGGATGCGATTCCGATGGAACCGCATGATTTCCGGATCGACCTGCTGTTTACGGCAAAAGGAACGATATATATGAAGGAAAGTAGTGATAAGCTTGGCGAACTCGGAATCGGGTCAAGGAATGACGCATTTTAATGAACAAGGCCGCGCCCGAATGGTGGACATTTCCGGGAAATCGGCAACTGTTCGTGTGGCGGTAGCGGAGACGAAGGTTTCCATGCTTCCGTCGACCCTTGAAGCGATCAAGGAAGGACGGATTGGCAAAGGCGATGTGCTTGCCGTGGCTCAGGTTGCGGGAATCCAGGGAGCCAAACGGACGTCCGATTGGATTCCGATGTGCCATCCGCTTGCGCTGACCGGCGTCAACATTACGTTTGGCGACAACGGTCGGGACGAGCTCTATATTGAAGCAACGGTGAAGACGGAAGGCAAAACCGGCGTGGAGATGGAGGCGCTCACCGCGGTGTCCGCCGCGGCGCTGACCGTGTACGACATGTGCAAGGCGCTGCAAAAGGACATGGTCATCGGCCCGACGCAGCTGCGCTCGAAGTCGGGCGGCAAAAGCGGGGATTACGTGCGCTCGTAACATTTGCGGCGGCTACTGGATTTTGATATAGATAAAGAAGGTAGTTTTCTATTGAATTCAGCATGAATCGACATGATCCGGCATTACGTTGGACTCCAAAGGGAGTTCCTATATGGATGAGGAGGGTGACTTCATGGTTTGGAAAACAGCGATTCTTACCGCCAGCGACAAAGGAGCCAGGGGAGAACGTGAAGATACGAGTGCCCAAGTGATCCGCGAGCTGGTGGAAGAGGAATTGGGCGGCGAAATCGTGGAATACCGCATTGTCCCCGATGAACCGGATGAAATTATCGCCGCATTGATCGAAATGACCGATTATTTTCACGCCGATTTGGTGCTTACCACCGGGGGGACGGAGCTGGCCATCCGTGACGTGACGCCGGAAGCGACTCGACGGGTCATCGAGCGCGAAGTGCCGGGCATGGCGGAAGCGATGCGGTACCGCTTGATGCAGAAGAACCCTGCGGCGATGCTGTTTCGGGGAATCGTCGGCATTCGCGGGCGGACGCTGATCGTGAATTTGCCGGGAACGCCCAAAGGCGTGCACGAAAATTTGGCGGCGATCATGGATCAGCTGCCGGAAGCGTTGCTCATGGTTACGGGTCAATTTCGTTTATAACGCGATCTCTTTTATCGGGCCTTTTTTCTCTATTTCTTTGTTAAGTTGTAAAATAAATAGACTGTAACTGTGATATTCGTTATGGTATGATGTGGGCGAGTGGATTTGTCGATTCGGATTACCCTGGTCTATTTATTTGCCGTAACGAAAGGAGAATCAACCATGAGCGCAGGCGGATTTTTGTTGATCGTCATCGCGGCGTTGCTGTTGTTTGGTCCGAATAAATTACCTGATCTGGGGCGGGCGGTTGGACGCACGTTCCGTGAATTCAAGGAGGCCACCCGGGATATCGTCGACGATCAGCCGGAAGCCAGAAGAACGGAAACCGCACCGCAGCCGCAGGTAGAGGGCCCCAAACCGGACGACCGCCGTCTTCCCGAATAAACGGTAGCGGCAGAGTCAGTTGCATAGGCGAAACCTTGATCCCTTCCTTTGCGGAGGGATTTTGCTTGAGATGGGACGGAAAGCCCGGCGGGGAAAGGAGAACCTGAGATGTCGGAGAAAGACAATGCGCAAAGTCTCGTGGATCATTTGACGGAGCTGCGGCGGCGATTGGTGGCCGTCTGCGTCGTGTTCGTCGCCGTGCTGGTGGCGGCCTTTTTCGTGGTCGATCCGATCTACCACTATTTGACGAAAAACGCCATTTCCGGCGTGACCATCGAATTAAACGCTTTTTCGTTTTGGGACGGCGTTGGCGTGTATATGAAAATCGCGATGTTGGTCGCGCTAGGGATCACGCTGCCGTTTACGTTGTACCAGGTATGGGCGTTTGTCAGCCCCGGCCTGAAGGCGCAGGAACGCAGGGCGACCGCGAGGTATATCCCGTACGTGTTCGTTTTTTTCCTGGCGGGCCTGGCCTTCGGTTATTACGTGGTGTTTCCGCTTGCAATGACGTTTACCGGTTCGCTCAACAAGGAGCTGGGACTCGTCGAGACCTACGGAATGGCCGACTATTTCAAGTTTCTGACCAATATCGTCTTGCCGATTTCGTTATTGTTCGAGCTGCCGCTGGTCATTTTGTTTTTGACGCAGCTGCGGATCTTAACGCCGCTTCGGCTCAAGAAGATGCGCCGGGTCGCGTATTTCGCGCTGGTGGTCGTGTCGGTGATGATTACGCCGGCCGACTTCTTCTCCGCCTTCCTGGTGCTGGTCCCGCTCGTTCTGCTTTATGAGCTGAGCGTGCTGCTGTCCAAGCGGGTTTATGCGAAGCAGCAGGCGGCGGACGCGGTGCGGGCGGAAATGTATAAATGAGGGAACGCGCCTTGGCGGAAGCGGGGCGCGTTTTTCTTTTGCTCGCTGGGGCTGGGCTTGGCGCGGGGGTGCCGGGGTGCAGGGTGAGCCGCATCGGGAGGGGGAATCGCCGATCAGCCGCTGTTGTCCGCCCTTTGCCCTGATTGGAACGAAGTGAAGGAGGAGGCAAAGGGCTCCCAAAGGCGGACGTAAACTCTGCCCGGCGATCTCCCCCTCTTTATGCGGCCCACGTCCCCCGGCGCCAAAGCAGCGCAAGGCTGCCCGCCCATGCCCAGCCGCGGCGAAGAAGCCGCGGGGCCCGCTTCCGCGCAAGGCGCGTTGGGGGGGGCGGCGGGGAAGGGGCTGGGCCTGGCGCGGGGGTGCCGAGGTGCAGGGTGGGCCGCAACGGGAGGGGGAATCGCCGATCAGCCGCTGTTGGCCGCCCTTTGCCCTGATTGGAACGAAGTGAAGGAGGAGGCAAAGGGCTCCCAAAGGCGGACGTAAACTCTGCCCGGCGATCTCCCCCTCTTTATGCGGCCCACGTCCCCCCGCGCCAAAGCAGCGCAAGGCTGCCCGCCCATGCCCAGCCGCGGCCGAAGAAGCCGCGGGGCCCGCTTCCGCGCAAGGCGCGTTGGGAGGTGGCGGGGAAGGGGCGGGCCTGGCGTGGCCTTGGCGGGCGGGGGTGCCGAGGTGCAGGGTGGGCCGCATCGGGAGGGGGAATCGCCGATCAGCCGCTGTTGTCCGCCCTTTGCCCTGATTGGAACGAAGTGAAGGAGGAGGCAAAGGGCTCCCAAAGGCGGACGTAAACTCTGCCCGGCGACCTCCCCCTCTTTATGAGGCCCACGTCCCCCGGCGCCAAAGCAGCGCAAGGCTGCCCGCCCATGCCCAGCCGCGCGGCCCGCTTCCGCGCAAGGCGCGTTAGGGAGGTGGCGGGGAAGGGGCTGGGCCTGGCGCGGGGGTGCCGGGGTGCCGGGGTGCCGGGGTGCGAAGTGGCGCACCGTGAGGGGGCAACCGGCTGCTTATCCGCTGCCCCTGCCTGCACATAAATGTTGTATTTCCTACAACATTTCGGGCTCGCCTCCGCCTGAGGAGCGCGAAATGTTGCATTTAGTACAACAATTGGAGCTTGATTGGCCCGTTTATCCGGAAAATGTTGCACTTTATGCAACATTTCTGCCCTACACGGGCCAAACACCGCGAAAATGTTGTACAAAATGCAGGATTTGCTGCCCCTCCCACGGTCGGTACGGCCAAAGCGGGTTAACCGATCGACGAAACGGAGGAACGTTCGCCCATGTACAAGCGGACCGGACTAGCCGGCTTTGCCGTACTCCCCATACTGCACGTACTCCCCATACTGCACGTACTCCCCATACTGCACGTACTCCCCATACTCCACATACTCCCCATACTCCACATACTCCACATACTCCACATACTCCACATACTCCACATACTCCCCGTCCATCTTCCCCGGAATATTTATCCAAGCGCAAGGATACAATGGGAAGGGCGCGGGGTAAGCCCAATGAAACAAAGAAAAAAATTTGTACAAAGGAACTTGAAATCTACTCGCAACTTGAGTAATATAAAAGTGGTTGTTAGCACTTGAGTAGATCGAGTGCTAATACATATGACAAACATCTACCCATAACACCACATATTTAAAGGAGGCTGTTTTTTCATGATCAAACCTTTAGGTGAACGCGTTCTCGTGCAACCGATCGAGCAAGAGGAGACAACGGCATTCGGCATCGTGCTTCCGGACACGGCCAAAGAAAAACCGCAGGAAGGTAAAGTTATCGCCGTTGGCAGCGGAACTTTGAAAGATGGCGTCCGCGTTCCGTTGGAAGTGAAAGAAGGCGACCGCGTTCTTTTCTCCAAATATGCAGGCACCGAAGTGAAGTATGAAGGCAAAGAATATTTGATTATGAAAGAAAGCGACATCCACGCGATCCTCGGCTAATCCGCCGACAGGTATCCGAACGGACGAACACATCCACAACTATATGGGAGGTAATTGAACAATGGCAAAAGAGATCAAATTCAGTGAAGACGCCCGCCACGCTATGCTTCGTGGGGTTGACGCTTTGGCAAACGCAGTAAAAGTAACGCTCGGTCCGAAAGGCCGCAACGTCGTGCTGGAGAAAAAATTCGGCAGCCCGCTCATCACGAATGACGGCGTGACGATCGCGAAAGAAATCGAACTGGAGAACGCTTTTGAAAACATGGGCGCCCAGCTCGTTAAAGAAGTAGCGACGAAAACGAACGACGTAGCCGGTGACGGTACGACTACCGCAACGGTTCTGGCGCAAGCACTGATCCGTGAAGGTCTGAAAAACGTAACTGCCGGCGCTAGCCCAATCGGCCTGCGCAAAGGGATCGACAAAGCGGTTCGCGCTGCAGTCGCAGAACTGAAAAGCATCTCCAAAGCAATCGAAGGCAAACAATCGATCGCTCAAGTTGCCGCTATCTCCGCCGCTGACGAAGAAGTTGGCGAATTGATCGCCGAAGCGATGGAAAAAGTGGGCAAAGACGGCGTCATCACGGTTGAAGAGTCCCGCGGCTTCGCAACGGAGCTTGAAGTGGTTGAAGGGATGCAATTCGACCGCGGTTATGTATCTCCTTACATGATTACCGATACGGACAAAATGGAAGCCGTACTCGATAACCCATATATCCTGATCACTGACAAGAAGATCAGCAGCACGCAAGAAATCCTGCCGCTTCTGGAGAAAATCGTACAACAATCCAGACCGCTGCTCATCATCGCTGAGGATATCGAAGGCGAAGCGCAAGCGATGCTGATCGTCAACAAACTGCGCGGTACGTTCAGCGCGGTAGCCGTTAAGGCTCCTGGCTTCGGCGACCGTCGTGAAGCAATGCTGCAAGACATCGCGGCTCTGACGGGCGGCCAAGTGATCACCGAGAAGCTCGGCCTTGACCTGAAGAGCACCACGGTGGATCAACTCGGTAACGCGCGTCAAGTTATCGTTACGAAAGAAAACACGACGATCGTTGATGGCAGCGGCGACAAAGCCGACATCACGGCTCGCGTGAACCAAATCCGTGCTCAACTGGAAGAAACGACTTCCGAATTCGACAAAGAAAAACTGCAAGAGCGTCTGGCTAAACTGGCTGGCGGCGTAGCGGTCATCAAAGTCGGTGCAGCAACGGAAACCGAACTGAAAGAACGCAAACTGCGCATCGAAGACGCGCTGAACGCAACGCGTGCAGCCGTTGAGGAAGGGATCGTATCCGGCGGCGGCGTAGCCCTCGTGAACGTATACGGCGCTGTAGCTGCGGTTGAAGCAACCGGCGACGAGAAAACCGGCGTTAACATCGTGCTGCGTGCCCTGGAAGAACCGGTTCGCACGATTGCAGCCAACGCGGGCGAAGAAGGCTCCGTTATCGTGGATCGCCTGAAGAAAGAAAAAGTCGGCATCGGCTACAACGCCGCTACCGGCGAATGGGTGAACATGATCGAAGCGGGGATCGTAGACCCGGCGAAAGTTACTCGTTCCGCATTGCAACATGCGGCATCCGTTGCAGGTCTGTTCCTGACAACCGAAGCGGTTATTGCCGACAAGCCAGAACCGGAAAAACCAGCTGCTCCTGACATGGGCGGAATGGGCGGCATGATGTAATTAAGGGTTCGCACCCTATGACATATAGCTAACTAGAGGAGAAGGCCTTTCATCAGTTGTTAAACTGATGGGAGGCCTTTTTTTCATATAGGCAGTCTTTTTGTTAAACGATGCTTTATAAATAGTTTTTTATCTTGAGATGGGAACCCTACTAAGTTACTCTCTTATTAGGATTAGTCATTATTGGGGAGAGCGAATAACATGAAGAAGCAGCATTTTTACATTGATGGAATACCCACGATTTATTGGGGCAATCCCACCGAGAAAATCTTCATTTTAATTCATGGCGCAGGTTCTAATAAAGAGGAGGCCGAATTATTTGCGAATATCGTTAAAACTAAGGGCTACGGGGTAATCAGTTTCGATATGCCGGAACATGGAGAAAGAATCAACGAAGCAAAACCTTTGCGGCCCTGGAACTGCATAGAAGAAATCGTCAAAGTATACCGATATGCCCAGAGTATTTCTCCCCACATCAGCGTTTTTGCGACAAGTCTGGGGGCATATATGTGCCTATTAACATTTCCGGAGATCAAACTGGAAAGAGCCCTGTTTCTTTCGCCGATTCTTGATCTTCAGCGGCTCATCCGGAATCTGATGTCTGCATATGACATTACGGAGACCCAAATTATGGAGAAAAGGGAGATCGCCACTCCGGCAGGAATTACGCTGTACGACGATTACTATAACTATGTCATGGCGCATCCAATAGCAAAATGGGAAACACCGACGGAAATTCTGTATGGCGAATACGATAATTTAACCGAATACGAGATTGTCACCGGCTTTGCAGAACGTTACGGCTGCGGCTTGGAAGTGATGGAGAATGGAGAACATTGGTTTCATACGGAAGATCAGCTTGCCTACTTTTCGGACTGGGTAGATAAGGTTATAACGAATTGATATCGGTACCATTAATTACCGTGAGGTCAACCTTGCCTCCCGGAGATGCACGGTAGGTATAGGAATTGGGGAGAAAGGCTACTGGGACAAAGGCTACGGGTCGGATGCGATGAAGGCGCTGATCCACTACTTGTTTCAAACGATGAATCTGAACCGGATTCAACTTGAAACTTGGAGCGGAAATGAACGGGCGATTCGGTCCTACGAGAAAAACGGTTTTGTGGTGGAAGGGCGTTTGCGCAACGAAACCTATATCGATGGGAAGTATTACGATACCATCGTGATGGGGTTATTAAGAGAAGATTATCAACCCGAATAGCTAGATTGGTTGTATCACGCGATAAGCAAGAGAGCTGTCCCGAAGGGTCATCCATTCATGACCCAGGGATAGCTCTCTTTTTCTAACATGCCATGAACGTTTATGGAAATTTTACATTTTAAATTTCAAATTCCAGCTTACGGTAGTCTTGTTGTGTGATAGAATGAATGACAAATTTCATTCCATCCGGAGGAGGACGAAGATGTGGGCTTATCTGATCCGCCGCGGGATTCATTCATTGATTGTATTGTTTATCGTCATGAGCGCGTGCTTTTGCGTCATGCGCTTGATGCCGGGGAACTTCTGGTCACTAAGCATAGGGATGACGGAAGAGCAGATCCGGATAGCGAACGAACAGATGCATCTCTTCGGCCTGGACTTGCCGATCTACCAGCAATATTTTCGGTGGATAAGTGAACTTCTGCATGGAAATTTTGGCCTTGATTATTATCGTACTCCGATTAATAGCTACATTTGGGAATATGTACGGAACAGCTTTATCCTGCTCGGTACGTCGTTTCTCATCGCCTTGATCATTGCCATCCCATGGGGGATCTATACCAGCAAAAGGCAGGACGGAATATCGGACAAACTCGGCCTCATCCTGAGCCTGATCGGGTACTCCATCCCCGTATTTGTGTTGGGACACTGGCTGCAGGACATCTTTGCCTTCCGATTGTTTTGGTTCCCGCCTAGCAGTATGCATACCCCGTCCAAAACCGGGGAGCTGGGCGATCTCATCTACCATATGGTTCTCCCGGTAACTACGATAACGATCGGCCTCATTGCATACTACTTAAAAATGATCCGTGCCAGCATGATCGAGGTTCTGCCTGCCGAATTTCTAAACCTGGCCCGTGCCAAAGGGGTTTCTGAAAGAAGGGTCACCTACCGACATGCGCTGAGAATGGCTTTGGTCCCCATGATTACGATCATCATGCTGGATTTGCCAACCCTGATTTCCGGCGCAGCGGTGGTCGAGAACGTATTTAACTGGAACGGTCTTGGAAGCTTGGCGGTAAGCGCCGCGCGAACCCGGAACTATCCCGTGCTGCTCATGAGCATCTTGATTATCTCTTCCTTCGTGGTGGTTGCCAATTTTTTGGCGGACCTGCTCTACACGATCGTGGACCCTCGCGTGAAACTTCACCGGAAGGGCATCCTGCGGCGATGATCAGCCGGAAGGAATCGAGTTGCCTTTGCGCTGCATGAACTCCCGGGGGGAGATGCCCTCCACTTTTTTGAACACTTTGCTGAAATAAAAAGCACTTTCATACCCCAGCTTTTGCGAGATTTCATAGATTCGTCCCTCGCCGCGAACCATCATTTCCTTGGCCGCCGCGATTTTGGTCTCCGTGACGTATTCCACGAAATTGATTTTGGCGGTTTTGGAGAAAAGATGGCTAAGGTAATTCGGACTAAAATTGAACACGTCGGCGACCTGGTTGAGGGATAGCTTGCTGCTCAAATTGCGTTTGACGTAATCCTGCACGTTTCGGACGATTTGTTCCTTGTAGCTCTGTTTGCGCGACGACAGGATCTCGCAGCACCCGTCCCGGAATTGAACCAGCCAGTCGATGACGCCCTGGGTCGTTTGCTTTTTATAAATCGCGCGGTAGCCCTCCGGCTCGTTCTCGAAAATCTGCTCCACTACGTTTTCGCCGTCCGCCAGCAAAGAAGTGGCCATGTATAAAATATTGCAGGCCGCATCGGTGGCCGGGACAAGCTGCTCGGGCCTGCCGTCTAACCGGTTGATCACCTTCGTGATCATGGCGTACAAGGCGCCGATGTCCAGCTCCTCGAAGGCGCGGCGGATGTCCGAACGGGACGCAGAAACGACGTCTTCCCCCGGGGAAGGCAGCTCGGCTTCGTTGCTTGGGGCAAAAAAGACGAACGCTTGCCGTACGAGCGCCATCGGCAGAGCCCGGCGGGCGGCCAGGTAACTCTCGTGCAGCATATAGGGATCTTCCACGGCATAACCGACGGCGCCGATGATGTTCACATTGAAATAGGAATGCAGCACGGATGCCATATCGTGAAGCAGCCCTTCGATCTCCGGCATCCATCGCTCCGGATCTTTGTCGGAGAGGGGCAGCACAATGGCGAAGTTCCGCAAATCCAGGCTGGTGACGAAGCAAGGCCGTGCCGAGGCAAGCGTATCCTTGGCCATTTGCACCGTGCTGGAGCATAAAGCGACCAGCTTATCCCCGCGGGGGGGCACGCTATCGGGTCCTTGAATCCGGCAGGTACAGACCAGATAGGCGGGAGCCGATAAATCCAGCTCGAGATCGTCTCTTTGCAGAAGGTATTGGTTCTTGTTCTCGAATAGCTGGTTGAAAAGACGGATAAAGAACTTATCCCGCAGCGCATGCAGATTGCTGCGATAGAGCATGTTGGGATAACTCTCCACGGTTTTGTGATCCTCCAGCAGGGTGACGGCCTTCCGCACGGATTCGGCTAACGTCTGCGGAGTCAGCTCGAGCTTCACCAAATAATCCGCGGCCTGCAGGTGAATCGCGCTGCGCGCATACTCGAATTCCTCATAGCTCGTCAGGAAGATGAACAGCGGAATCCGCCCATATTTGCGGCGTACGGATTCGGCGACCTGCAGGCCGGTTTTGACCGGCATTTTGATGTCGGTAATGACGAGGTCGGGACGCAGAGCTTCAATCATCTCCTCGGCCTGAGCACCGTTATGGGCGATGCCGACGACCTCGATCTGATAATCCTCCCATTTCAGCATCGACTGCAGGCCGATGCAGACCAGGGCCTCGTCATCGGCGATTAACAATTTCATCATACCATCACTTCCTTGCGTGGTTTACGTTAGCGAAAGGCAGAAGGGACGGAGCTCACATCTTCCGGTAAGGCAACAACAGGTTCATTCTCGTATATTCGCCCAGCTTGCTTTCAATGGACAAGCCGTACCGCTCCCCAAAGGTCAGGCGCAGCCGATCATGTACGCTGCGTAATCCGACATTTTCGAACAGGCCCTTGGAGCCGGGTTCCTGCTGGGACAAGATAGCGGCGATTTGTTCCTCGCTCATCCCGACCCCGTTATCCTCAATCGTGATCAGCATGTCGTAGCCGCCGCTTGAGGCCACCGTAACCGCAATTTCTCCCCGCCCCTTCGGTTCGATCCCGTGGAAAATTGCATTTTCCACCAGCGGCTGGAGCGTGAAGCGGGGAATCAGGCCGGAAAGCAGCGCCTCCTCCTCGATGTTCTGCTCCATCGTAATCGTGCTGCCGTACCGATATTTCTGGATGAGGAAATAATCGTCCATCAAGCTGAGCTCTTCCCGCAGCGGAACCAGCTTACGTTGATCCTTGGCGATGCTGCGCAGCAGCCGGGACAAGGAGGTCGTCATTTCCGCGATGCCCGTGGCGTTCTGGATCGTCGCCATCCATTTGATGGAGTTCAGCGTGTTGTAGAGGAAATGGGGGCTGATCTGGCTTTGCAGCATCCGGTATTCCAGCTCCTGCTTCTGCTTCTCGTCCGCCACGCGGGAATCCATCAGCGTCAGGATATCATGGGACAACCGGTTGATGCCTCGTCCCACATCGCCCAGTTCGCTGTTCCATTCGATGTTCCGGTCGATGAGGAAGTTGCCTTGCGCGATTTTATCGATCCGCTTGCGTAATTTCTCCACGGGCAAGCTGATCGTCCGGGTTAAATAGAGCGTAATAAAGCCGCTTAACGCGATGACCAGCAGGGATACGCCGATCATCAACAGCAGCCAGGCGTTCAACTGCGGGGCGAATTGCTTCTCGTCCAGCGTTTGGGATAGCACGACGCCTTCCTTCACCGGATAGGACACGGAGATCCGGCGTTTCCCGTCCTGTTCCATCCACGCCAGCTGCGTCAGGGCGCCGGTGGCTTCATTCTTGTCGTACGGAAGCATGGCGTAGGGACTGGAGAGCGGCTGCACCTTGTCCCCCACGATCCGGTACTTGTGGCTGCCGAGCGTGAGCAGCAGTTCAGAGCCCTCCGGCAGGCCATACCCCTTCAACTTATCGGTAATGACCGAGGTATTGGCGAGCAGATAGACGGTTCCGATCTGGGCGGCCCGATCTCCATAGATCGGCAACACGAACGGGATGCCGCTCGAACGGGATAAGGGGTCCTGAATGACCCTTTCCCACGCTTCCTTCGCGTCGGCGGACAGTCCGGGGAATTGGCTGATATTATGGATATTCAATGGAACTGAAGCGCTTCCAGAATTGTCGACTTGAATAAATTTCGCTTGGTTGTCGGTGATGATCAGCCGACGCACGTAGCTGTTGGAACGGTTGACCCGAAAGTCCTCCTGCATGGATGCGAAGACGTTCAGCCCGTCCTTGGCGGTGGCGTCCGGCGAGACGAAATAGTCTTGAATCAATTGATTGGTGGGGGAGTTCGTGCTGCTGGACATGGCCAAGGCGGACAGGTTATTGAGATCCTGGTCGATGATGTGGGAGACCAGCTGCAAATTGAATTCCGTCGCCTGAATCGTCGTTTTGCGCTGGAAATACGAGATGAGCTCATAGCTGAAAAAAGACAACATTCCCGCGATCAGCAAAGCAAACAAGGTCATGATCATAATAATGCGGCTTTTGATGGTGGCTTTTCTTTGGCGCGTGTCGATCACCTCGTCGGAAGCAAGATCACTGCGGGTATGAACCGATTATAAACTACAATACCATGAGTTGGCCTGACTGGCAGCGGCTTGAATCATAAACAACCATTTTTACATCTTTTGAGTATGATTTTACAGCTTTCCGCCGGTTTGTTGAAGAAGCGAATAGAAAAGTGTAGGAAAAGAACGCAAAAATGTATGCCCTTTCATTCGGAATTTCGTTACCATGTACCTAAGGATTTGGCGATGCCGATCCGGGCGTTCAAAACAGGAGGAAAAGGGGTTTGAAGATGAGACGAAAGAAAGTATTCGGTTTTACCTTGGCGGCAGTTCTCCTCATAGGTCTGCTCGCGGGATGTTCCGGCAATAACGGAAATTCGGGCAAAACGTCTACGGCCGATCCTCAGACGAGCAATTCTGCAAGCGTTTCCACCGAGAAGAGCGATGAACCCGTCACGCTGAAATGGGCGTTATGGGACTGGGAAGCGACCGCTTATTATCAGCCATTGATCGATGCTTATAAGAAAGACCATCCGAACGTAACGATCGAATATGTCGACCTGGGCTCCACCGACTACATGACGATGCTCAGCACGCAGCTCTCCGGCGGCGCGGACCTGGATATTCTGACGATCAAGGATATTCCGGGTTATGCCAACCTGGTGAAGCAGAACCATTTGGAACCGCTGAAGGGGTTCATCGACGGGCAAGGGATCGACACTTCCCTTTACGGCGGGACCGTAGAGCAGATCCAAATGAACGGCGACGTGTACGCCCTGCCTTTCCGCAGCGACTTCTGGATCGTTTACTACAACAAGGATTTGTTCGATAAAGCGGGCGTACCTTATCCGACCAACGATATGACGCTGGATCAATACGACGAGTTGGCCCGTAAAATGACGTCCGGCAGCGGCTCGGAAAAAGTATACGGTGCCCATTACCACACTTGGCGCAGCGCGGTACAACTGTTCGGCATCCTGGACGGGCAGAACACTATCGTCGATGGGAAATATGCCTTCCTGAAGCCGGTTTATGAACGCATTCTGAAGGAGCAGGACGACGGCATCGTGATGGATTACGCCACGCTGAAGACTTCCAGCACCCACTATTCCGGCGTCTTCTACAATAACTCCGTTGCCATGATGAACATGGGCAGCTGGTTTATCGCCACGCAAATCGATAAGGTGAAGAGCGGCGAGTCCCAGGCCAAAAACTGGGGAATCGTGAAATATCCGCATCCGGACGGCGTGAAAGCCGGTACGACGCTGGGCACGATCACTTCCCTGGCCGTGAACCAAAAGTCCGCCAACAAAGAAGCCGCCTTGGATTTCCTGAAATTCGTCACGGGAGAAGATGGCGCAGCGGTGATTGCTTCGACAGGCACGATTCCGGCGATCAAAAACGATGAAGTCGTCAACTCCATCGCATCCATCGATGGGTTCCCGACGGACGAGAACAGCAAAGCGGCTTTGACGACGGAAAGAACCTACCTGGAAATGCCGTTGCACGAGAAGAGCGCGGATATCGAGGTCATCCTGAACGAGGCGCACGATAATATCATGACGAAAAATGCCACCATCGACGAAGGTCTGGCGGATATGGAGAAACGGGTCCAAGAGGCGCTCGATAACTAATGGCTGAACTTGCATAACATTCCGATGCTGCCAGGGGCGGGCTTAAGAGCCCGCTCTTTTTTCCGAATTCTCTAGCACATGTAGGTTTGGAGGAGAGATCATGCAGAATGAACCCGTGTTAGGAAACGAAGCGGTAAAAAGAAGCGCGATGACCAAAAGCGTGAAGGATCATTTGGTGGCGTACAGCTTTATCGCCCCCAACTTCATCGGCTTTGCCGTATTTACGTTGGTGCCGATGATTTATGCGTTTGTTCTCGCCTTCGTGAAATGGGACGGGGCTAATCCGATGGAGTACGTGGGGCTGCGCAACTTTGCCCGGCTGCTCCAGGACAGCACCTTCCACAAAGCTTTTTGGAACACCATTCTTTATACGGTCGGCGTCGTGCCGGTGACCATGATCTGCGCGTTGGGGCTGGCGATTCTGCTAAATCAGAAGCTGCTCGGGCGCAACTTGATGCGGACCGTGTTCTTCTTTCCGTATGTCGCCTCGCTGGTCGCGGTGGCGGCCGTTTGGAATTTCGTATTCAGCCCGACCATGGGGCCGATCAACAACATCTTGCATACCATTACCGGCGTTCCGATCGAGGATTTGCCCCGCTGGGCCGCAGACAAAGACTGGGCGATGTTTACGGTCGTCCTGTTCACCGTATGGAAAAATATGGGTTACTATATGGTGATTTATTTGGCGGGGCTGCAGGGCGTGAATCCCGAGCTGTACGAAGCCGCCGAGCTGGACGGGGCCGGCCCGTGGAAGAGATTTGTCAACGTGACCATTCCGCAGCTCGCGCCGACGACGTTCTTTGTGCTGATGATCCTGATCATCAACTCGTTTAAGGTGTACGACGTGTTCATCAACCTGTTTGCCGGTGCCGATAACCAGCTGAACGACTCGACCCGGGTACTTGTCTATCAAATCTACAACACCGCGTTCCGCTCGCTGGATTACGGGTACGCCAGCGCCATGGCGATCGTGTTGTTCCTGCTCGTTCTGGGCATTACCCTGATTCAGTTCCAGGGCGAGAAGAAGTACGGACAATAGGAGGATGCCCAAATGACAGGAGCCAACAAACAAGCCAAAACCGTCGCCAAGATTTTTGCGTACCTGGTGCTCGCGGTGGTCGTTCTGTGTATGCTCGTTCCCTACGCGTGGATGCTCTCGTCCTCGCTGAAGCTGAATAAGGACGTCTTTTCGTTCCCGATGCAGTGGATCCCGGATGCGCCCCGATGGCTCAACTATTCGGAAATTTGGACGCGGATTCCGCTCGGCCGATTTATCTATAACACGGCAAAGCTGTCCATTATTGTCACCGTGCTGCAACTGCTGACTTCCAGTTTCGCCGCCTATGCTTTTTCGAAGCTGCGGTTCAAAGGGAGAAACCTGCTGTTTCTCGGCTATATCGCGACGATCGCCATTCCGTGGCAAGCTTACATGGTTCCGCAGTTTATCATGATGCGTTCCATGGGGCTGAACAACACCCATCTCGCGATCATTTTTCTGCAAGCCTTCTCGGCGTTTGGCGTCTTCTTGATGCGTCAGTTCTACCAGAGCATTCCCGATGAGCTATGCGAAGCGGCTCGTATCGACGGACTTAGCGAATACGGCATCTGGGGGAGAATCATGCTTCCGCTCTCCAAGCCGGCGTTGTCTACGCTGACGATTTTTACATTCGTGAATACGTGGAACGATTTTCTCGGACCGATGATTTATTTGACCAAGACGGAACTCAAAACGATCCAAATCGGGCTGCGGATGTTCATTACGCAGTATTCCGCCGAATATGGCTTAATCATGGCGGCCAGCGTCGTATCCATCATTCCCGTGCTGATCGTTTTCCTCGCACTGCAGAAGTATTTCGTACAGGGCGTGGCCTCGTCTGGCATCAAGGGGTAGTTATCTCGGAAAGAAGGAGCTGACGAAATGAAAACGACCGTCGATTTTCCGCTCCAAACGCGAAGCGACATGGCAAACGTTTTGGAGCGGCTGGTGAGTCCTCTCCGGCCGTTCTACAGCCGGGGCGGCGCCCGGCTCCCGCTTGGGGGGAGCGGGGTATCCTACCCGGCGACCGTGGCGGGGTTGGAAGGATTCTCCCGGGTGCTGTGGGGAATGGTTCCTCTGCTGGCAGGGGGAGGTTCCAGTGAGTTATGGGAGATCGTTCTGGACGGCATTCGCTCCGGCACGAACCCGGAGCATGAGGAGTATTGGGGCGAGGTGAGCGATTATGATCAGCGGCTCGTCGAGATGGCGGTCTTCGGCTACGCGCTGGCGCTGATCCCGGAGCAGATCTGGGAACCGCTCCGCCCGGAGGAGCGCGAGAGGCTGTACCGTTGGCTGAATCAAATCAACCGACACCCGTGTTACGACTGCAATTGGTTATTCTTTCACGTGCTGGTGAACGTGGGATTCCGCAAAACCGGCTTGCCTTACGATGCGAAGCAGCTGGAGCGGAACTTGGACCGGCTGGACGCCTTCTATCTGGAAGACGGCTGGTACAGCGACGGCATCGGGGGACATAGCGACTATTACGTTCCGTTTGCGTTCCACTATTATGGGCTGCTCTATGCGAGTATGATGGAAGAAGAGGATCCCAAGCGTTCGCGCGTGTTTAAGGAGCGCGCCGCGGCGTTCGCCGGCGATTTCCTGGCTTGGTTCGCGCCGGACGGCGCAGCGCTGCCGTACGGGCGCAGCCTGGCGTACCGCTTCGCCCAATCCGCCTTCTGGAGCGCGCTGGCCTACGCCGGTGTGGAGGGAGTCCCGGCCGGCGTGCTGAAGGGGCTTGTGCTGCGCAATTTGCGCTGGTGGTTAAACCAGCCGATTCGGAGCTCCGACGGACTCCTTACGGTGGGTTACGCCTATCCGAATCTGGTGATGGCGGAGAACTACAATTCGCCGGGCTCGCCGTATTGGGCGCTCAAGGCGTTTCTGCCGCTGGCTTTGCCGGAGGATCATCCGTTCTGGACGGCGGAGGAGCTGCCGCTGCCGGAGCTTCCGGCGCTGTCGATCCAGCGCCCGGCCCATCTCGTGCTGGCCCGCGATCCGGGGTCCGGCCATGTGGCGGCCTTCAACACCGGCCATCGCGGCACGAACGAGCATACCCATACCTCGGCCAAATACGAGAAGTTCGTATATTCCACCGGGTTCGGGTTCAGCGTCCCGCGCGGGGAATGGGGCTTGGCCCAAGGTGCGTTCGACTCCATGCTCGCGCTCAGCGAACGGGGTGATAACCTGTACCGGGTCAGACGACGCAACCTGGATACGTCGATCCGGGATAACGTGCTGGTTGCGTTATGGAAGCCTTGGTCCGACGTGGAGGTACGCACCTGGATCGTGGCCGGACTCCCCTGGCATGTACGGATTCACCGGATCTGGACGGGACGTCCGCTCGAAGCGGCGGAGGGCGGATTCGCGCTGGGGATGGAAACGGAGCTGGCGGAGTGGACGGAAGCGGGCCGGGCGGGGGCCGGGGCGGCAAGCTCTTATGGTGCGAGCGGGGTGCTGAATCTGCTGGGCTACCGCACGGCCGAACTGATCCGCCCGAACGCCAATACCAATGTGCTGCATCCGCGCACCGTCCTGCCGACGCTTCAGACTTCCCTGGAGCCGGGAGTCCATCTGCTTGCGGCGGCCGTTTATGGCGACCCGTCGCCGGGAGCGTCCTGGCAGCCGGTTACGCCCGAATCGCTGGGCGTCGTGATCGGGGAGCGGGAGATCGTCTTAACCACCTGCCAGGGGAATGAAACACGCATCGAGTTGGAGTAGTTCGCGCCGCTTCATATTGCGGCGGAAGGAGGAGAGTCGATGACAGATCTAGACGGATGGGAGAAACTGGTCGAAGGCCTGTCCCCCTTGAGGGCGGACGATTATTATCCGGCAGGCGGCGGGGCGGCGTTCTGGAAGTCGCTGCGCGAGGCGCCGGACGCCGGAGCTGAGCTGGAAGCGATCCGGGCCGAGGGGGAACGCCTGTTAACCTCCCCGGCGGAGGAGCTGACCTATTCGCTGTTTTCCTTATTTGCCGTGCAGGGATCGCGGTTGGAGTATGAGCGGGTTTATTTTGAGAAGAGGCGGCGGCTCAACACCTTCGCCTTTCTGTCGCTGCTCGAACCGGAGTCGGCGACGTACGAAGCGGCATTGTGGGATGCCGTCTGGGCGATATGCAGCGAGTTCACCTGGTGCCTGCCCGCGCACGTGGACGCAAAACGTCCGGTCTCGGAGACGATCGACCTGTTCTCGGCGGAGACGGGGTTTGCATTAGCCGAGTTGTCCCTGCTCTTTGCGGAGCGCCTGCCGGAACTGTTGCGCGTGCGGATCGCCGAGCTGATCGAGGAGCGGCTGTTCCGTCCTTTTCTCGAGAAAGGCCCTTTTCACTGGGAGGAGCTCACGAACAACTGGTCGGCCGTCTGTGCCGGCTCGATCGGTTCGGCTGCGCTGTTGTTGATGGAAGAGAAGCGGGATCATGTCCGGCTGGCGCGCATTTTGGAGAGAACCGAGCGCAGCATGACCTTCTATTTGCAGGGCTTCGGCGAGGATGGGGCTTGTCCGGAAGGGCTGGGATACTGGAATTACGGGTTTGGCTATTTCGTTTATTATGCCGACCTGCTGCTTACGCGAAGCGGGGGCCAGCGAGACTGGTTCCGGGAGGACAAGGTGCGGCGAATTGCCGGCTTTCAGCAAAAAAGCTTTCTAGGCGGCCGGCTGGTCGCCAACTTCTCCGATACGCAGCCGCATGGCAGCGTCCACCCGGGGTTATCGCATTACCTCGCGGCGCGGTACGCGGAGGTGGAAGCACCGCCCGCTGCGCTCCATGCGGACTACCGCGAGGATCATTGCAGCCGGTGGGCGCCGGCGCTGCGCAACCTGATCTGGAGGGACCGCGCTGCGGCGGGGGCGGCGGAGTGGAGGAACGGCGACTTTGTGTTTGAGGACGCCGGTTGGCTGATCTCGCGATTCACCGCCGCGGGGAGAACGTTTGGTTTTGCCGCGAAGGGCGGACATAACGGCGAATCGCATAACCACAACGACCTGGGCCATTTCATGCTGGCGGGCGGGGGAACTTTTTTTCTGTCCGATCTCGGGTGCGGGGAATATACGCGGGATTATTTTGGCGAGGCCAGGTATGGGTATGACTGCAACGGTTCGCAAGGGCATTCCGTTCCGATCATCGATGGCCGCTTGCAGCAGGTTGGCAGCGAAAGAACCGCTACGGTGATCCGGTGCGAGACGTCGGAGGAAGCGTGCGGTTTGGAACTGGAGCTGTCCAGGGCTTATGGAGACGACAATCTGCTTTCCTTCAAGAGAAAGTGGGATTGGAACAAAACGGACCTGCCCAGCCTATCGCTGCGGGACGACTTCCGGTTTGCGAAAGCGCCGGGAAGCCTGACGGAGCGGTTGGTAAGCCCGATTCGGCCGGAGGTTGCCGGCTTGGGGCTGCTGCGTTGGTCTGGCGGCGATGCGCTGAATGCGCTGACGCTGGAGCTGCATTACGATCCGCAGCGGCTGGACTTCGAGGTTGCGGAACGGACCTACCGGGATCATTACGGGAACGACACGGTCTGGTACGCGCTGGATTTCCGGGTGCGACAGCCGGAGGCCGGGGTTGAGCTGGAGTTTCTTTTTCAATTCGTCACGCATGAGAAGTAGGGGATGGAGGAGCGAAGTCATATGGAGAACGGAAGGGCATGGGTAGATGAAGCCTGGGGGAAGTCGCTGGACAAAACGCTGCGGAATGCGGCCAGAATCGGCTCCGGATTTCCGCACGCCAGTAAGGGCGGGGTTTATGAGCTGGCCGAGCCGGCCTGGTGGACGGCGGGATTCTGGCCGGGGCTGCTGTGGCTGCTGTACGAGGGAAGCGGCAAGGAGGAGCTGAAGGCGCTGGCGCAAGCCTGCGAGACCCGGCTGGACGCGGTGCTGGACGGCTATGTGCGGCTGGATCACGATCTGGGATTTATGTGGACGTTGACCAGCATTGCTTCCTATAAGCTGACAGGGAGCGGCGACTCGCGGATTCGCGCGCTGAAGGCCGCAAACTATTTGGCGGCGCGTTTCAATCTGAAGGGGTGTTATATTCGGGCCTGGAATCCGTGGAAGGACGGGGAGCGGAACGAAGGGTGGGCGATCATCGATTGCTGCATGAACCTGCCGCTATTATTCTGGGCGTCCCGCGAGAGCGGCGATCCCCGTTTCGCCCATGTGGCCGAAGCGCATCTCGATACGGTGCTCGAGCAGTTTGTCCGCGAAGACGGCTCGGTTTATCATATCGTGGTCTTTGACCCGGTAACGGGCGAGGTGGTTGGGCCGCAAGGCGGCCAAGGTTACGCGCCGGAATCGGCGTGGTCGCGCGGCGCGGCCTGGGCGATTTACGGCTTGACGCTGGGCTACCACCACACCGGCAAGCGGGAGTATCTGTCCGCCGCGCAGCGGGTGGCGGACTTCTTCCTGAGCCAGCTGCCGGAAGACGAGGTGCCGGCTTGGGATTTCCGCGCGCCGGAAGCGCTGCGCCAGCTGCGGGACTCGTCCGCCGGAGCCTGCGCGGCCAGCGGGCTGCTGCTGCTGGCGGAGAAGCTCGGCGGCACAGACGGGGCCGCGGGCACGACCGCAAACGCGGCGAAGTACCGCGAGGGCGGCGAACGCATCCTGAAGTCGCTGTACGATCATTATGGCGCCTGGGACGATCCGGCCGAAGAAGGCCTGATCCTGCACGGGACCAGCAACTACCCGCAGGGGACCAACATCGACGTGCCGCTGATTTACGGCGACTATTTCTTCGTGGAAGGCCTCGCCCGGCTGAAGGGCGGGAGGCCATCGTATTGGGAATAGCGGGGACGCGGAAGGTCCATGGCCATCCCAATTGATAGAAGGGGCTGCTCCTAAACCATTAGTTGATGGCTTTGGGGGCAGCCCATTTATGTTTTTTAAGTTTAGTGCGCCGTCTTCTCTTTTTCTTGCTTCTCTACGTAAAACACTTCCGCGCTTGGATGCTCGCCGTAATTGCCGAATCCTTTGCCGAACAGGGTCAAGCCGCCGGGATAGCGGGCGTCCGGTTCAACCGATAAGCGGAACGTCCACTGCTTCTGTCGGATGTCGATGTCACGAAGCGTGACGTCCGACATTTTCAAGCCGTCCATATACGTCCCGTCTTCCGTAAGGCGCAGCCGTTTCAATAGTCCATATTGATTCGCCTGTCTTGGCCACCAATCGGGGGTATATTTGCCTAGCTGATCCCCGTAGTCGCCGGGACTCGTCCAGGTGCCGAGCTGCTTCCCGTTCAGGGTGAACGTAATGTCGGAAGGATAATCGTCCCTCGTTCCCGGGGCCTCGGACGCGATTTCCATCGTAAAGACCAGTTCCTCGGGCTCTTGGCTGGACAGCAGGTAATTGGGCGTTTTGTATTCGATAAACCCCGTGCCGAACCAAAGAATGGCGGCGTGGATCCGCTCCGGATCCCAAAAATACCGGGGATCGTCAAAGCTTCCGATGATCTTGCCGGTCGTCGCGATCCCGCAGGTCGGTTCGATGTGGAAATCGGAGTAATGCCCGACCGGGATTTCAACCCGGTGGCTCTTGCGCTCGGCGGCCGCCTGCGCCGGAAAACGGATTTCCGCGCCGGAGACGGCGAGCGAGCATATTTTCTGAAGGCCGCTCTTGCCGGGCGCCATTTGGGTGGCGACCAGGCCGCATTCGGACAGCTTGCGCACGTGCATGGTCATGATCGCGCTGGATAACCCGACCGCTGCGGCCAATTCCTTAATGTTCATCGGGCGGTTGGCCAACAGCCGCAGAATGCGCAGTCGAACCGGACTCGAGAGCGCTTCGTACACGGGCAGCGATTGTTCGGTTAAATCAAGTTTCACGGTTTTCCCACCTTACCCGAAGTTTGATTAATCATTATATTAACGAAAAGTCCTGGATTTGACAAGCATAGTCAGCTCCTGGCCCGCGCGAAAATCGTTTGACGAACCTACAGGGAGCCGCCTATAATATTAGTGATATAGTTATTTAATTAACAATTATATTAACTAAGGAGTGAAACGACGGATGCCACTACAAGGTGTGCTGAACGCCGATTCCGGCAAAGGAACGATCAACCGCAATATTTACGGACATTTCTCCGAGCACCTGGGCCGATGCATTTATGAAGGGATTTGGGTGGGCGAGGATTCGCCGATCCCGAACACGAACGGAATTCGCAACGACGTCGTGGAAGCGCTTAAACAGATTCGGATTCCGGTGCTGCGTTGGCCGGGCGGCTGTTTTGCCGATGAATACCACTGGAAGGACGGCATTGGGGCAAAAGAAACGCGCAAACGGATGGTCAACACCCATTGGGGCGGCGTGGTGGAGAACAACCATTTCGGGACTCACGAGTTCATGGAGTTATGCCGGCAGCTGGGCTGCGAGCCTTATATCAACGGCAATCTCGGTAGCGGTACGGTCCAGGAAATGTCAGAATGGGTCGAATATCTGACCTTCGACGGCGTGTCGCCGATGGCGGAGCTTCGGGCCCAGAACGGGCGCAAGGAGCCGTGGAAAGTCACGTACTTCGGCGTCGGTAACGAAAACTGGGGCTGCGGCGGCAATATGCGCCCGGAATATTATGCCGACGAGTACCGCCGGTATCAGACCTACGTTCGCAATTATGGCGACAACCGGATTCACCGAATTGCCTGCGGCCCGAATTCGGACGACTACAATTGGATGGACGTGCTGATGCGGGAAGCCGGCCGGTTCATGGATTCCATCACGCTGCATTACTATACGCTGCCGACCGATAACTGGCAGGATAAAGGGCCGGCGACCGGGTTCGACGAGCATGCCTGGTTCTCCACGCTGCAAAAAGCGCTTCGGATGGATGACCTGATTACCCGCCACCGTACGATCATGGATAAATACGATCCGGAAGGCCGGGTGGGATTGATCGTCGATGAATGGGGGACCTGGTACAACGTGGAGCCGGGGACGAATCCGGGATTCCTGTACCAGCAAAATACGATGCGCGACGCGCTTGTCGCCGGCCTCACGCTGAACATCTTCCATAAGCATAACCAGCGCGTACGCATGGCGAATATCGCTCAGACCGTCAACGTGCTCCAGGCCGTCATCCTGACGGAAGGCGAGAAGATGATCGTGACGCCAACGTATCATGTGTTCGACATGTATAAGGTTCACCAGGATGCCGAGCTGCTGGATCTGTCGCTGGATACAGGCAGCTACCAGCTGGACGGCGGGGACATTCCAGCGGTGACAGCCACGGCATCGCGCGATGCGAAAGGGAAGATCCATCTCAGCTTCTGTCACTTGCAGCCTCAGGCGGAAGCGCAGGTGACGATCGACGTTCGGGGCTTGGCTGGCAGCAGCTTCACGGTGACGGGCTCGACGCTGACGAGTGGTCGGATTGATGCTCATAATACATTTGCACAACCGGACGCGGTGAAACCGCAGCCGTTCGAGTCGTTTCAGCTTGAGGGCGGCAAGCTGACCGTCAACCTGCCGACCATGTCGGTCACGACGCTCGAACTGGCGGCGAAGGCTTAACCGAGATGGCGGATACCTCATGTAAAGCGTGCCGGGACGATTACCGGGTCACGGACGAGCAAATCCAGCGCTTGATGAAGACGACGGCGTTTGCGCCGGAGCGAAGAGTCAGCGAGGAGGAGTATCAGGACAGGCTGCGCGTTTGCGGAGCCTGCACCAAGCTGATGGACGGGATGACCTGCACGGCTTGCGGCTGCATCATCCCGGTGGTCGCCTGGTTGAAGGAGCGGACTTGTCCGCTGCCGGGCGGCGGGTTGTGGCAGGGAACAAAGAGTGAATGAGGAATAGGGCTTCGACTTTTTCGCGGGGCAGGGCGAGGAACCTTGCGCGCGTAAAGGCGAAGCCCTTTTTTTCGGAGTGGGACCCTTCGATTCGGATTATTTGGCCTCCTCCAGCAGTTCCTTCGTATTATTCCTGACGTTTCCGACGGCCGACGATACCGGGTATGCCCGCATCTTCGCGGCGTCATAAGGCTGGAGCAGTTTGAGCAATGACGGGGCGTCCACGTGGTCCCGCGCCAGCCATTCGGCCTCATGCTCCGGACGAAGGATGGCGGGCATCCGGGTATGGATTTCGGCCATAAGCGAATTGGGTTCCGTGGTGATGATGGTGCAGGTCGCCAGCTTGTTTCCTTGCGGGTCGATCCAAATGTCGTACAATCCCGCAAAGGAGAAAAGGTTCCCGTCTTTCATGACGATCCGATACGTCTGCTTGCCGCCGTCCCGCTGCTGCCATTCATAGAAGCCGTCGGCCGGGATGAGGCAGCGCCGGGACGTCAGCAGCTTGCGAAACGCCGGCTTTTCCGAGAGCGACTCGGCGCGGGCGTTGATCATGCTGCCGCCGATTTTCTCCTCCTTGGCCCAGGACGGCACCAACCCCCAGCGCAACTCGCCAAGACGGTTGCCCTCCTTGCCCGAAATCACGGCCGGGATGAATTGCATCGGCGCTACGTTATAGTTCGGGGCGAACTTTGCCAGCCGGTGTTCAAAGATCAGATACCGGACGATCAGTTCGTCCAGGGGAAGCGTAATCGTAAAACGGCCGCACATGGGGAAACCCTCCATCGTAGGGATGTATTGATGTAACCATTGTAATCGATATGCTTGCAGGCATACTAGTCCCTCGGGTGGCCCCGATTCCGTTAACGTCAGCCAGCCAGATGCAAAAGTGCAGTTCATTTTGTTTACGTTCGTAGCCAATCCATCAAGCATCTGGCCTATAAGCCCCCATGTATTCCAAACCAGACCCTGAACCCTTACTCCAATTAAGTCATGCAACTTTTTCAAACCGGTATTCGTTAAACCAGTGAATCGAAGTTGTTGGTGAACCCGACCAGAAAGGAATCATACACGATGAATAAACTGAATAAATGGATGACTTTCGCTCTTGCCGCAGCTCTGGTGGCTGCACCCTTGGCAATGTCATTGCCCGCGCAACAGGTTGAAGCCGCAACCAAAGCCAAATATGCGGTGTTGCCTCAAGCGTTCAGCATAGAAGGCGCCAAGAAAACGATCAAAACGATCAATCTCAACGGCACGACGTATATCGCATTACGTGATTTGAGCAACGGACTGGGGCTGGGCATCGGCTTCGACAAAGCAACGCAGGTAGCGAAAGTCAGCGGAAAACACCGGGTGCTGGAGGTCAATCTGAACGCCTCCTCTTTTAAGCTGAATGAGCAGCTTCTTTGGGGACCGCAGCTTGTGGTCCAGGATCACGCGACCTATTTGCCGATGCGCTTCATTCTCGAACAGATGGGTTATGTCGTAGGTTATGATAATTCCACGAAGCTGATTGCCCTTCAAGCTGTTCAAGAGAATGACGTGAAGATTGGCGCTAAGGAGATTGGAGCGGACGGGGACGGAAAATCGCTGTTGGTGTATTATCCGGTCCTTTCCGGGTTGGCGGACAGCGGAGTGCAGCAGAAAATCAATGCCTTCCTCAAGGAAGAAGCAGATAAGCACGTTGCTGCGGCGGCGAAGGAAATTGGCCTGGCCGCGGAGGAAAACAATAAAATTCTCGACAAGGAGCCGAACGCGTCGGTACGTCAGCCCAGCGTTGACGGACGTTTTACGGTGACCTATAACGAAAAAGGCCGGTTAAGCCTCTATGTGGATTATTACGTGGATCTCGGAGGAGCGCATGGAACGACGGCCCGCGTTCCGTATACGTTTGATTTGTCGACCGGGAAGGTGCTGACCTTGAAAGAGGTAGCGAACAATCATGCGAATTATGTATCGATCATCAACGGCAAAATGAAGGAGCAAATTAAAGAGCGCAAACTCGGACTGCTCTACCCGTTTGAATCGATCGAAGCGGATCGTGACTTTTTCCTGAACCGGAACGGGGTCGTCATCTACTTTACGGAATATGAATATATGCCTTATGTGGCGGGCATGCCGGAATTCGTGATTCCTTACGCCGACTTCCAATCCTAACTCCATATGAGCTCTGTTCGCCCCGGATCGATCCCCATCGATGCGGGGCGCTTTGTTTGGGAGAGAAGGAACTTTCATCCATGCTGAAGAATATGTATTTTTAGTAAAAGGACGACAAACGGGGAGATTTTGCCATGGAACAAGTGGGTTTGGTGTTAGGCGGCGGGGCCGTACGGGGACTCGCTCACTTGGGCGTGTTGAAGGCGTTCGAACGGCACGGGATCCCGGTGGACGCGATTGTAGGCACCAGCATGGGCGGCGCGATCGGGGGCTTATATGCCGCGGGCATTCCGGCGGAGGACATTGAGGACCTGCTGTACCACACGCCGAAATACCGGTTGATGGATCTAGGAATCCGCCACAGGGGCTTGATCGGCGGGAATAAAATCTACCAAACCATCAATGATCTGCTGAGACAGCATGGCAAGGACGAGCTGAAGATCGAGGATTTTCCCATTCGGTTTAAGGCGGTTGCCGTCGACTTGATGCAGGGCAAGCAGGTGATTCTGGATCGGGGCGATTTGGGCACGGCGTTGCGGGCAACGACGGCGTTTCCCGGGGTATTTGCTCCGTTGGTACGGGAGGATCAGGTGCTGGTCGACGGCGGGGTACTGAACAATTTGCCCGTTCAGGAGCTGAAGCGGAAGGACGTAGGGTTGATTATCGCGGTGGATGTCACCCGAGAACATGAGAAGAAGCCGCCCCGCAACATGATCGAAGTCGTTTACCGCTCCTACAGTCTAATGACCGCCGAACGGAAGCATACCAGCCTGCGGTTGGCCGATATCGTCATCCGGCCGGACGTGGGGCATGTGTCCGCGTTTGATTTCTCCAAAATGCCCGACTGCATCAAGGCGGGCGAGGAGGCGGCCGAAATCATGATGGATGAGTTGAAGGCGGAGGTAGGGCGGGTGAAGCCGGGTTTTCGGTGAGGCAGGCTAGGCCGCTGATAGCAGTAGTTAATGTAGCAGAAATGAGAACGTTTCTGCCGCACAAATCCGAAGAAGAACAAAATGGAGGAGTCACATGCATTGCATCACGATACGACAACCTTGGGCAACGCTGATTGCGATTGGGGCTAAACGGTTGGAAACGAGAAGCTGGAAAACGAATTACCGGGGCGAGCTTGGTATTCATGCCGGCAAGCAGGTGGATCGAAAGGCCTGCGAAACAGAGCCGATTCGGTCCCTCTTAGCGGCACACGGTTATTCGTCTGCCGATCGGTTGCCGGTTGGGGCCATTATCGCCGTTTGCCGGTTGAATGACTGCCTTCCCGTGTTGCACGACGACGGACAGGCAGCATGGCTGGGAGGAGGGGAAAGACGGTTGGAAGCCGCAGGGCAGGAATACCGGTTCGGCGACTTCGCACCGGGCCGGTACGCTTGGGAATTGACCGAGCTGCGCCGGCTTTCGGAACCGATTCCTGCCCTCGGCAAACAAGGATTATGGAATCATTGAACCGTTAAACTTTGATATCCAGGTTTTTCCCGAGCGTCGGGTGAACTTGGCTTTGAGACAACATTTGCACGAGATTCTGGCCTTGGATTTCGGCTTGGTTTTTGGCCATGCTGAGCACGCGGATGCCGACGGCTTGAGAAAGCGCGCTTTGGCTCATGGCTACGGACGTTGCGGCAATATCCATCCTGTCACCTCCTATTCATTTTGTATCGGCTTTTCGGCGGAAAACGATAAATTTTACCATAGAGTCAAGTGATTTACAGGACTGTCTGGCGCCGCTTATAATGAAACGACCTACATTTTATCACGGATCAGGGAGAGCATCATGAATCGCAACTACGACGATCCCAAACGCATCTACATATCGGTGCAACAGAAATTTTGGATCAGCCATGCGGCGGCGAGCCTGTGGATGCTTTTTTCCATCGGGGTGTCAATGCCTTGGCTGCGTGACTTTGCGGGATTCGTCTCGCTGCCTGTAGCTATTCTGATCATCGCGGGGATTTCGTATATTCCCGGATACATGAACGCCTTTATGGTCGTCAGCCTGCTGCTGGACCGTCAGCCGCCGCTTCCGGAGGGCTCCCCCGAACGGCCCGTGACCGTGTTGATCGCTTGTCATAACGAGGAGCGAGGGATCCGGACCACGCTCGCCTATTTGGGCGAACAGGAGTATTCGGGGCATCTGAAGGTCATCGTCATCGACAACAATTGCTCCGACCAGACGGCGGAGCGGGCCAAGGCTGCCGGCAGGGAGCTTGGACTGGATCTGCTGGTGATCGAGGAGAATACGCCGGGCAAAAATCATGCGCTCAACGCCGCACTGAATCTGGTGGAGACGGAGCTGATGATCACGCTGGATGCGGATACGCTGCTGCATAAGCTGGCGATCAAGCATATCGTGTCCCGCATGGAAGCGGCGCCGCCGGATGTTTGCGCGGTCGCGGGAGCGGTGCTCGTCCGCAATAGCCGCCACAATTTCTGGGCCAAGCTGCAGGAATGGGATTATTTTCTCGGGATAGCGAGCATCAAAAGGCTGCAGGGCATGTTTCAGGGGACGCTGGTGGCGCAAGGGGCCTTTTCTCTCTATAAAACGGAAGCCGTGCGCGCCGTACAAGGCTGGCCGGATGCGATCGGCGAGGATATCGTGCTGACGTGGAAGTTCTTGGCCCAGCGTTGGCGGGTGTATTTTGAACCGCTGGCGGTCGCTTTTACGGACGTTCCGGAGTCGTTCCGCCATCTCGTCAGGCAAAGGAGCCGTTGGGCCCGGGGGATGATCGAGGCTCTAAAAATGCTGAAGCCGTGGAATCACCCTTCCGTGTATGCCAAGTATTTGACCGGCTGCAATTTGTTGATGCCGTATTTGGATTTGGTTTATACCTTCTGTTGGCTGCCGGGTTTGGTTCTCGCCTTTTTCGGCATCTACTGGATCGTTGGGCCGGCTACGCTGCTGGTGCTTCCGCTAACGTTTTTTCAGAACTTTATTCTGTACCGTTATCAAAAAAAGGTATTCCGTTCACTTCATCTGCGCATCCGCAAAAACCTGTTTGGCTTTGTCGCCTACGTGCTGCTGTACCAAATGGTGATGAGCCCGGTTTCCGTTTATGGCTACGTGCAGGAGGCGCTGCAGCGCAAACGGATTTGGAAATGAAATTTTAAGCTGATCTTCAGGTTTCCGTAATGTTCCTTTAAGGAACCGGTGTTATTCTTTAGATACTCCCTCTTCTTAATTGATATATACGTGAAGAAGCCACCCCGAACAGGGGTGGCTTCTTCCTTTCTTAATAGGTCGTTCAAAAAGTGAGCTTCCGATCACGAAGTGGTTCATCCAAGCTTCTCGGTGCTCGAAACCTAACTTTTTGAACCTTCATTAGCTAACGGAACTAGGAGACGTTATTTCTACACTTTATAGGTGTTCTTCGCTGCTAACGGAACGAGATGACCTTATTTGGGGTAAAAGCAGCCAATTTGCGGGCATTCGGGCCAAATAAGGTCTTTGGGTTCCGTTACAGCGGGAAATAACCGGGAAATGGATAAATAAGGTCTCTGAGTTCCGTTATTTAGAGAATGGGTCCAGAGATTCGATCCAAGATTTACTTCAAATCCTCGATCGAGTTGATGTTCATGTAGGCCGGGACGACCAGGCCGGTTTTGACGCCGGTCATGTTGGCACCAAGGTCCTCGAGCTGTTCGCCGTATTTGTCCCAGTAATCCGCATGGGTGAGCGGCAGCCAAGCGGCCGCGGTCGCATCGACGTCACCGCTGGCTACGCCGGTCCACATCGGGCCGGCTTCGACCTGCAAGGACTCGACGTCATACCCAAGTTTGCTCTCCAGTACATATTCCAGCAGGTTCGTGCTGGCGATCTCCGAATCCCAGGCTACATAACTCAGCTTGAGCTTATCGCCATCCACCGGTGTCAAGCCCTCGGTCCAGCTGCCGACGCGGTCCGCATGGGCGTCTGCCCAGGTTTTAGCTGCTTCCGCCGGGTCCTGGCCTTCCTGAATGGCCGTCATGATCTCTCCCATTTCGTCCGATGTCCACTCGAAGCGGTCGAGGAATTCGTAAGCCGTCGGATGATCTTCCTTCAAGCCTTTCCGAGCCAACGTATGAATTTCTTCGGCTTCCCCGTACACCTTCTGCGGATCCTCCAAATATTTCAGATCGTATTTCGCGAACATCCAGTGGGGCGTCCAGCCGGTGATGATGATCGGTTTTTCGGTTTTGACCGCTTTATCCAGCATCGCCGTCATCGCCGCGCCGGAGCCCTCAATCAGCTTCCAGTCCGTCAAGCCGTAGGTTTCGATCGCTTGGCTGGTTGCCTTCATAATCCCGGCGCCGGGGTCGATGCCGATGATTTCGTAGTCGACTTGCTCGCCGATCGCTCCGGCGGAGGCGTTGCCAGCCCCGTTCGCCGAGGCCTCAGGCGCGCTGTTTCCGTTGCCGGCCGTGGAATTGTTCGCTTGCCCGCAGGCGGACAACGCCAATAGGCTCACCAATCCCGCCAGCACCATCAACTTCCTCGTCTTCTTCATGTTCATCTTAATCTCCCCTTTGTGGTTTGGATTTAAACAGGTTTTGCGTAAAGCGGTCAAGCACGATGGCCAGGACAACCACGGCCAATCCGGCTTCAAACCCTTGCCCGATTTTCAACTGGGTCACCGCCCGGTAGACGGTAGCCCCGATGCCCTGCGCACCGATCATCGAGGCGATGACGACCATCGACAACGACAGCATGATCGTCTGATTCACCCCGGCCATCAACGTAGGCATGGCGAGCGGCAGCTCCACCTTGAACAGCTTCTGCCAGGACGTGGAACCGAAGGCGTTAGCCGCCTCCGTCAACTCGCCGGACACTTGCTTGATCCCCAGATAAGTGAGCCGGATCGTCGGCGGGATGGCGAAGATCACCGAAGCGATCACCCCCGGAACGACGCCGAGGCTGAAGAAAGTGACGGCCGGAAGCAGATAAACGAACGCCGGCATCGTCTGCATGAAATCCAGCAACGGCGAAACGATCCGGTGGACCAGTTTGCTGTAGGCGCTCCAAATGCCGATCGGAATCCCCAGCAGGATCGAAAACAGGCCGGAGGTAATGACCAGGCCTAACGTATTCATCGTTTCGTCCCAATAACCGAGATTGTCGATCAACAGAAAACCGATGACGGTGAAGAGGGCCAGCTGCCATTTTCCGATTAAATAAGCGAGGAGGCCGATGATGGCAATAAAGAGCAGGGGGTGCGGCAGCAAAAACACTCCGGCGAAGAAGTCGACGATCGATTCGATCACCATGGACAGTCCGTCGAAAAATCCGCCAAGCGTCCGTTCCATTCCGTCGACTAGCGATTCAATCCACTCGGCCAACGGCAATTTCGGTATTGACTTCATCTGTGCGCACCTCCTCTGGATCATGATGGGTTTCTCCGGCGAGGGCGCCCAGCACGGCGCCGCGGATGATGACACCTAGCAAGCGCTCTTGTTCGTCAACGACCGCCACCGGAACCTTGGAAGAACTGGTGACTTCAAAGAGGTCGCTTAATACGGTGTCCGGGGCCACGCGGGGGCCGTCCGTCATCAGGATTTCCTCCAGGCCGGTGCCGGTCTTGGCAGCGCGGGAGGCATCTTCGGCCGTAATCACGCCGAGCAGGCGCTTGCCGCGTCCGATGACGAACAGATTGGAGATCCCCCGTTCGCGCATTAATTCGAGGGCCACGCGCGGGCCCCGATCCAACGTGACCGTCTCCGGCCGGCGCATCACGCGGGCCGCGGTCAACACCTTAGACAGATCCACGTCCTCGATGAACCGTTCGACATAACGGTTGGCCGGGTTCATCAGCATTTCCTCCGGCGTGCCGATCTGGACGAGCGCACCATCCTTCATCAAGGCGATCCGGTCGCCGAGGCGAAGCGCCTCGTCCAGATCATGCGTAATGAAGACGATCGTTTTCTTCATCTTCTCCTGAAGCTCCAACAGTTCGTCTTGCATGTCGCGGCGAATGAGCGGGTCAAGCGCGCTAAACGCTTCGTCCATCAGCAGGATTTCCGGGTCATTGGCGAGCGCGCGGGCCAAGCCGACCCGTTGCTGCATGCCGCCGCTCAGCTGATCCGGCATCTTGTGCTCCCAGCCCTTCAAGCCGACAAGCTCTAGGGCTTGCATCGCTTTGTCGCGGCGTTCATTTTTCGCCACCTTCTGGATTTCCAGTCCGTATTCCACGTTCTGGAGGACGGTCCGGTGCGGGAATAAGGCGAACTTCTGGAACACCATGCTAATCGATTTGCGGCGTACCTCGCGTAACTCGGCTTTGTTCATTTTGCGGAGGTCGCGGCCATGCAGCAGGATCTCTCCGGCCGTCGGTTCAATCAATCGATTGAGCATGCGAACCAGCGTCGATTTGCCGCTTCCGGACAAGCCCATGATGACGAAAATCTCGCCTTCCCGGATATCCAGGCTGACCTGTCCGACGCCGACGGTGATGCCTTTTTCTTTAAGCAGGCGCTCTTTGGCGTAACCTTCCTTCAATAATGGAATGCCCGACTCGGCATGTGGGCCAAATAATTTACTGACTTCACGAACTTGCAATAATGGCTGATTCATAGATTCACTCCTTTTCTAGATCCTCGAGTTCCCCCTTCGATACGGCTTCGCTGCAACCAATAACTTGGCGAGACGGTATCGCATCAATCCGTGATGTAAGTGTAACAAAGCCCGCGTCGATAGTGCAAAGACCAAAACCGTACGTAAGGAACGTACAGAAAAAACTGAACATAACGAACCTCCGGATAACTCCGAAATCCTCCTAAATGCTCCCTAGGCTGCTTCTTTACATTTGGGCTTGACTTTCTTAAGATAGAATAAGCGTTGAGCCGCATAGCGATTTAGAGGTTTTGCGGGATCGACGCGTGACAGCCGGAGAGGTCTTTTTTGCAAATGGATAGGAGGTTACAAGCATGAGCTTGGACCAGCTCACCGATGAGCAACAGGCATTATTAATGAAGGTTCGCAAGCGGGTGATCGAGGCGATCGGCCGAAACATGGATTTGTACGGAGTTTCCTTATCGACAGGGCACTTGTACGGTCTGCTCTTCTTTGCCGACAAGCCGATGACTCTTGACGAGATGGGCATGGAAATGAAAATGAGCAAAACCAGTATGAGTACGGGAGTCCGCACCCTGCTGGATCTCAAAATGGTCAATAAAGTGTGGGAGAAAGGCTCCCGCAAGGACTTATATGAAGTGGAGTACGACTGGTACCAGACGTTTACGGACTTTTTCGCGATTAAATGGAGAAAGGCGGTGGAGAGCAATATTCTGGTTCTGCGCCGCTCGATTGAGGAATTGTCCAAAGCGATGACGGAGGAGACGGAGGGACCGCTTCGCCGGGTGCTGGAGGAAGACGTGCGCAAGATGAAAGAAACGGTGAAGTATTACGAATGGCTGGACCGGCTGATCGATACGATGGAAAGCGGAGAGATTTACAAGCTGGTACCGAAAGAAACCGAATCCTAATGTTCGTCATAAAAAAACGCTTATCCCAATGCGCGGCCAGGTGGCTGCAGGGATAAGCGTTTTTTTGCGTGTCAGTAGACCCCGATGTCGTCCAGCATCAGCTTGGCGGAGCCGCCGCTCAAACGGAAGGAGAGTCCCTGGATTCCGGTCTCCGGAGCGAAATCCGGTTGGGCCGCCGCGAAATCCGCCAGGGACAGCCGGTACGTCTGGAACACCGCTTCCGTCGGATGCTTGTATTTGCCTCCCGACAGATGGCGATCCAGCCAAGGGTGGATCGTAAACGAGGTAACCGGGAGCGGCTCGGTATCCATGAACCATGCCAGAGGCAAGCGGACGGAGGTGCCATTGCCGTCGGTCAGCTCGACCTCCAGCGCTACGGTTCCCGAGGCCAACGCCGCGTTTGGCGTATCGTCGTCCTCCAGCTCGAAGCTGCGGTCGGTCAACGAGAACGCCAGCTCCTCCAGCTTGCCGCCGGCCGGCAAGGGAGCACCGTGTTCCCAGGTCAGCGCGTAAACGGAAGGCTCGTCGCCGTCGCCGTTTTGCCGGCGTTCCAGGACGATTCCGCGGGACGGCTTGCCGCCGTTTTGACGGTTTTTCGCATCTTCTTCCTTCCAGGACAACGCGCTGGCCTCCGCTTTGCCGCCGCCGGGCAGCGTTATGCGGTTCGAATCCTCGTCGTAGCGGGCCCAAGCGGTAAACGCGTCGCTCTCGAACCGGTTGTAATACGCGGTGTCCGGGAGCCAGGCCAACCCGGTGCGGTAATCTTGCAGCAGCGGGAGGTACCGGCCGGGCTCTCCGCTTTGCAGCGTTTCCTCGAAGAAAGCCGAGAGGTACACCTTGGCGATACCTCGTTGCTCGGCAGGCGACAGCATCCCGTCGCGGCTCAGCAGGATGCCCTTCGGATAGCTAACGTCGCGGCCGCCCCAACTGCTGTTGAATTGGCTGTGATTGGCGTCCCCGATGTACAGCGAGGCCTTGAACCGGCCCCCGCCTTGCGAATAACTCGTCCGCATATACTGCCGGTCGCCGTCAAAATCGCTCACGTCGCCGTCCCGCGCGCCTTGCAGCGTCAGATAGCTGACATCCTTCAACTGGGTAAACTTCCCGTCCACCTTCCTGTCGGTGGGAGCAATGGCGGCGACCGCTTCGATCCGGCAGGAGGCCAAGCGTTGCATCAACTCGGCGTCGTCCCCGAACCAATCCTTGTAATCCGCGGCCATCGCGACCGCCTGCCCGCCGCGGGAATGGCCGACCAGGCCGATGCGGGTGAAGTCGATTTTGCCGTACAACGGGTTGCCGGGTTCGGCGGCGAAATCGCCGATCTGCTGCAAATGCTTCAGCAGGATCCAGGCCCGGACCTTCATATCGTTATCGGGAATCCCCGTCCACACGGAATAATTCAGAAAATTCTCGTCAACGGAGACGGCGATGAACCCGCGGCTGGCCAGCAGCTCCCCGAGATAGGCGTACCCGTCGTCGGAGAAATCCTCCATCAGGTGATTGCCGTGTACGATCAGGACGAGCGGGAAACGTCCCGGGCCCTCGGCGTCGGCGCTTCCTTCGGCCGCCGCCGGCATCCAGACCCTCCCGTTCAGCGGCAAAGCGCGCTGATTAAATCCCCAATAAGCGGTCCGGTAGACCGACCACTTCTTGATATAAGCCGAGGCATCCACCGCCTCGGAGGTGATGTCGACCGCTTCGCCGAATTCAGGCTGCCAGGCGTCATTCCCGCTGCCGTACGTCAAGGTCGACACTTCATAGGGCCCGGGCTCGGCGGGGCTGCCGAGCTGGTCGGCAAGACTCGGCACGGCCGCAGCGGGAGCTCCATCGACGTCGCCGGCTTCCTGCATCCCGGCGCTTTGCGCCCTTGGAAGGCCGGCACGGCGGAGTCGTTCCCGGCCGCGAACGGCCAGATCGCGGCCGCCGTAACGAGCAGCGCCGCCATCAGGGCGGCTGCGGCTTTGTGGCGCAGCCGGAGGCGACGGCTGGCGAGCGTTCCCCCGAACAGCCCGGCGGCGATCCCCGCCAGGCTGATGATCCCGGCCACGACCGCAGCCGCGGCCGGGGATACTTCGTTATAGTTGAATATGACGAAAACGGCGGCAAAATCAAACAGGACCGCCCCCGTGAACAAGCGGGGGATCGGTACGCCGATCAAGGCCAGCAACAGCGCGACAACGTGGGCGGTCAGGTACAGGCCCATCGTTCCGGCCAGCAGGAACAGCAGCAGGTCGACCGCGGTGCCAAGTCCCGTCGGCATGCCCAACGCCAGCAGGCCAAACGCGAACATGCCGGCCCCCCAGGGGCCGGCAACGGCGGATCGCCAAAAGGCGGTATCGTATCGGTAAGCATTCCGGATGCGGCGAACGATCCGGGAGCGCAATTTCGGTTGACTCTGCAACAGTTCGGTAACAACCTGAAGTTCCATGGTTTCCCCCAAAATCGTATTCTCTCCTCTACCCTTATTGTATCATGGGCGGGGGAACGGGAGAAACAGGGGAATGTAGGGTTCGAACCGACGGATTACCCTCTTTCGCCGGTACGCTTGCGAAAACGGACGGTCGACCAAACGATCAACACGGCCAGCACGGCCAAGCAAACGCCGATGCTGATCCGGTTTTGCGCATCGAACAGGAACAGCAGGGCAATGACGGCCAGGCCGATCACGGTCAGTACCGTAATATAGGGAAAGCCCCAGACCTTAAAGCTAGGCACCGCCGGATAACGCTTGCGCAGCTTCAACTGGGACAAGCAAATCGCGATCCACACGAGCAGCACGACAAAGCCGGGTACGGCCATCAACAGACGGAACAATCCCGCTTGATTAAAAACGGCGAGCATGGAGCCGAGGATCAGGACGATGCCGCTGAGGATCAGGCTGTTGACCGGAACGCCCTTCGCCGAAATCCGTCCTAGCTTAGCTGGCGCTTCGCCCCCCGTAGCCATCGAATGGAGCATCCGGGTCGCGCCGTAAATGCCGGAATTGGCCGCGGACAAGACGGCCGTAATCAGGATGAAGTTCATCAGATGCGCCGCGCCTTGCAAACCTGCCGACGTCAGCACCTGCACGAACGGACTGGTCTGCTCGCTGAGGCTGTTCCACGGAACCAACCCGCAGATGATCAAGATCGGCAAGGTATAGAACAGAATGACGCGCAAAATAAAGTTTTTGACGACCCGGGGCAGCACCTTTTCCGCGTCCTTGGCTTCCGACAAGGTGAGTCCGATCAGCTCGGAGCCGCCGTAGGAGAACATGACGACCAGCAGCGCCGAGAAGATCGCCGTCCAGCCGTTCGGGAAAAAGCCGCCATAGTCGCTGTAGTTGCGCGGGAACGGAGCTTCCGCGCCGGGAATGAGGCCAAACAGCATGGCTGCGCCAAGCAGGATAAAGACGATGATCATCGCGATTTTGACCCCGGCCAGCCAAAATTCAAATTCCCCGTAGCCGCCCACACTCATCATATTCACAGCCAGGATAAAGACGGCGCTGGCCAGGCTGAGCACCCACAGCGGCGCGCCGGGCAGCCAGAACTGCAGGAAGCTGCCGGCGGCGATCACTTCGATGACGCAGACGGCCAACCACATGAAGCAATAAAGCCAGCCCAGGATGAAGGAGACGCGTTCGCCAAACGCTTCACGGATGAAGTCCTTCATGTTTCGGCCAGGATATACGGTCGCCATCTCGGCAATGGCGCCCATGACGACAAGCAGCAGCAGCCCAGCGAAGACGTAAGAGAAGATGACGCCGGGACCGGCCAGGCTGACCGTCTCGGCGCTGCCCTTGAAAATGCCGGTGCCGATGACGCCGCCCATGGCCATGAAGCTGATGTGGCGGGGCAGCAGTTTTTTCTGCAGCGTAGAAGAATCGGATTTCACGTAGAGAAGCCCCCTAAACTTAAGTAGAATCAACTGGATGATTGGAATCGCAATACGGACTAATATTACACTAATTCCCCGCTTGGAGGAAATGAAATCATACCCGGTTGATTTTTATCACATTTCGTTGATTGGTCAGGTAGGCAAGCGCCCGACGGCCAATATACAATAACTTGCAAGATGAATAAAGCGCAAAGGGGAGAAGCGTTATGGCCCGGCTGTCCGCCGATCGGCAAATGAAACCTGCCCTGCCGCCCATGCCGTACAAGAGAAGGAGTAACGGATTCGCGCGTTTTTTCAGGCAAATCGACCTGCAACTGATGGTGCTCCCGGCGCTCGCCTTGATTATCGTGTTCAGCTACATCCCGATGTACGGCGTCCTGATCGCTTTCCAGGATTACAAAATCGGACATAGCTTCACCGGCAGCCCTTGGGTAGGCTGGAAGCACTTTGCCTATTTCTTCAACTCGCCGGAGTTTTACACCGTCATGCGCAATACGATCGTCATCAGCCTGCTGAAGTTCTGCATCGGGTTTCCGGCGCCCATTCTGCTGGCCTTGATGCTGAATGAGGTACGGAAAATGGCGTTCAAGCGTGTGGTGCAGACGATTACCTACTTGCCGCATTTCATGTCCTGGGTCATTCTCGGCGGCCTGGTCGCCTCGATGCTCGCGACGGACAACGGCAGCTTGAACATGCTGCTGGAGCGGCTTAACCTCATTCGGGAACCCATCAATTTTCTCTCGTTGCCCGAATATTTCTGGGGCATTCTCATCACGACCAACGTCTGGAAGGAGATCGGCTTCGGTTCGATCGTTTATCTTGCGGCGATCGCCGGCGTCGATCCGCATACGTACGAGGCGGCCTCCATCGATGGAGCCAGCCGTTTCAAGCAGATTTATTTGATAACGCTTCCATCGATTATGCCGGTGATCTCGATCTTTATGATATTGGCGATCGGCAATTTGCTTAGCGCCGGCTTCGAGGACATCCTCGTGCTGGCGGTAAACCCGGCCCTGCGGGATGTATCCGACGTCATCGATACGTACGTGATCCGCGTCGGGATCAACAATTACCGTTATTCCTACGCCACCGCCGTCGGATTGTTCAAAGCGGTCGTCAGCGTCGGGCTGCTGACCATCGCCAACTATGTGGCCCGCAAATCCGGCAACAGCTTATGGTAAGCAGGAGGAGGTGATCGCGATGTACAGCAGCAGAGGCGACCGGGTCATGGTTGGATTCATCTATACGTTTTTGACGCTTTTTGCCCTCTCCACGTTATATCCGTTCTTGAATGCGATCGCGATATCGCTGAATGAGGGACTGGATACCGCCAAAGGCGGGATCACGCTTTGGCCGCGCGCTTTCACCTTGGAGAACTACGAGGTGGTCTTCCAGGACGAACGGCTGATGTCGGGTTTCGTGGTCTCCGTGGCAAGGACGGTCGTCGGGACGGTCAGCGCCATTTTAGCGACGGCGATCTTTTCCTACGGCATGACGAAACGCGAGTTGATGGGACGTAAGGGTTACATGCTGCTATGTATCTTTACGATGTATTTTTCCGGCGGCTTGATTCCGACCTTCCTGCTGATCCGCAATTTGGGCTTGTTCAATTCGTTTTGGGTTTACATCATCCCATCGCTCATCGGGGTTTGGAATATGATCATCTTTCGGACCTTCTTCCAGGGGCTCCCGCAGGGGCTGGAAGAATCGGCGAAAATCGACGGCTGCGGCAATTGGGGCACTTTGTTCCGCATCGTCCTGCCGCTGTCGGGACCGGTCATCGCCACCTTATCCTTGTTCACGGCGGTTGGGCATTGGAATGAGTGGTTCGTGGCCAGCATCTACATTTCCAAAGAGGAACTTCTGCCGATTCAGACCATTCTCAAGCAAATTCTCGCCTCTAACATCGTCTCGGAGCAGACGGCCAATTTGGACGCGGCGGCGCAGGCGCATCTGGCACAGGCCAAAACCGTCACCAGCAAGTCGCTGTCGATGGCCACGATGATGGTGGCAACGCTCCCGATCGTGCTGGTCTATCCGTTCGTGCAGAAGTATTTCGTCAAAGGGGTTCTGGTCGGATCCCTGAAGGAATAGCGGATGGCGTTTGAAGCAGAACGTTTTGCTTTGAACATAAATATGGAAATGGAAAGGGGATAAATCGTCGCATGGAAAAAAGGGGAACACGTTTTAGCTGGCTCGTGACCGCAGGATTGGTGCTCATCCTGCTCGTCGCCGGGTGCTCCGGGGGCGGCGGGGGGAATAACGGCGGCAATGCTGCCGAGACGCCAACCGGCAACGAAGGGAATACGGGCACGAACCAGGCGGAAACCGCGGAACCGCAGCTTTACGAGCTTGGCAAGGAGCCGCTGGAATTCACGTTCTACGGCAACTACGACTGGTACACGATGCCGAAATGGGGCGTCGACGAGACGACCGCATGGGTGAAAGACAACAAGCAGGTGAATATTACCGAGATCCCGAATGGCGGGAACACGGTGCAAAAGCTGAACACGATGATCGCTTCGGGAGATTTGCCCGACGTGATCTGGGGGGAACGCGGCGCTGACGTGGAACGGCTGCGCGAAGCGGGCCTGCTGGTGCCATTGGACGATTACATCGAGAAGTATCCCAATTTGAAGAAATGGCTGGATCCGAAAGCGATGAACATGCTGCGTTCTCCGGACGGCAAGCTGTACCAGTTCCCGAACTGGTATACGAATCGCCCGAATGGCAACGCCGGCTGGGTCGTGAACAAGAAGATTTATGCGGAGCTGGGTTCGCCCAAGCTGGAAACGACCGAAGATCTGTACGCTTACCTGAAAATGGTGAAGGAGAAGTATCCGGACGTGGTTCCGATGGAAACGGACTTGGCCAGCGAAGGCCACGGCCTGGATCAGATTTATTCTGCATTTAAAGAAGATAATTTAAGTTTTACGCGTTATTTCGCCGTTCCGAACGGCGACGCCATGACGTCCATTTACAAGGATGAAGCCTACCGCGAGTCGGTCGTTTACGCGGCGAAGCTGTTCCGCGAGAAGCTCATCACGCAGGATGCCATGACGCAAACGCGGGATCAGGTGCAGGAGAAGCTGATGAACGGCAAGGTGGCGGTATACACTTCCTCCAACCCGACCCTGTACGCAATGCAGGCGCATGCGGCCTTGACGCAGCAGGATCCGGAAGCCGGTTATTTCATGGTGTGGCCGATCCATAAGGAAGGGTTAGACAAAAACAAAATTTATCCCGGCACCTACAACATGCTCGGCTGGAATGCCGCGGTTATCACGACCAGCGCCAAAAACCCCGAAGCGATCTTCGCCTTTCTAGACTGGTGGACAGGTCCCGAGGGGATGCGATTGCAAATGTGGGGCGTTGAAGGCGAGTTCTGGCAAGGGCTGGAAGCCGACGGGATGACGCCGAAGTTTACGGAAAACTATACGAAAAACAAAGAGAAGCTCGCCGATTACCAGGCGAAGATGGACCCGGTCATGTGGGTCGGCAACACCGTGTACGTTGACGACATCAAGGGGAAATTCGAAGCGACGTTGCCTGAGAACGAGCGGAACTGGTCGACCTACTGGCAATATGAAATCACTTGGAAAACGCAAGGGGATGCCACGGAGTTCATCAATCTGTCTCCGCTCCCGGATACCGAAGAGGGCATCGCGTTCCAGAGCGCCAAGGACATCTGGCAGAAAGCCAGAGCGCAAGCCCTTTACGCCAAATCGGACGAGGAAGCGCTGGCCATCCTGGACAAAGCGCATGACGATACGATGTCCATCGGGTTCCAGAAGGTGTTGGATCATTACACCAAGCGCTGGCACGAGAATTTGGAGATCATCCAAGGCAAGTAACGGGAAGGCAGAGTAGTCGGTGAGGGGACCCGGTTTTCCGGGCTCCCCTTTCTTGCATCCGCACCGACGCCGAGGACATCCAATCTTATGCTGCCCAAGGTCAATAGAGAATTTTCTCCGTTCTCAACCGCCCGGGGAGACGGGTATACTTAGGGATAAACGAAGCTTGTAACCGAACTTTCCGCAAGGGAAAAGGGGGCTGACACGATCGTGTACAAGGTACTGCTTGCCGATGACGAGCATCTCGACCTGGAGGGCATGAGGACGTTTATTCCCTGGTCCGAGCTGGGCATGGAGGTGGTGGGTGCCGTAAGCAACGGCTTCTCGGCCTGCGAGCTGATGGAGCGCCAGGCGGTGGACATTTTGGTGACGGACGTCAATATGCCGCATATGTCGGGGCTGGAGCTGGCGCGCCGGGCGATGGACCGGAGGCCGGACGTTCGCGTCGTTTTCGTCAGCGGACACCAGGATTTTCATTATGTGAAGCAAGCGCTCTCATTAAAAGCGTGCAGTTACGTGCTGAAGCCGATGGACGACGACGAGCTGGTCGCCTCGCTGCGGCAAATCACCCTCGAGCTGGAGTACGAAGCCCATCGCAAACGGACGGAGGAACAGTATCTGAAAATGATGCAGGCACTTGAGGCGCAGGAAAGCGGCAAGCCGGAAGACGCCCGAGGACGGCTAAGCGAACCGGAGCCGTCTCAGCTGCGGCACGCGCCGGGCAGCAGCCGATTGATCCGTGAAATCGTGGCTACGATGCAGGCACGACTCCATGAGAACCTCACCCTGAAGAATATCGCCCAGCAGTTTGCTTTTTCGCCGAACTATCTCGGGCATTTGTTTAAGGAAGAAACCGGCCAAGGCTTTAGCGAAATGCTGACCGAGTTGCGTATGAAGCGGGCTCGTGAGCTGCTGAAGGACCCAAAGGTGAAAATCTACGAGGTCGCCGGTCAGGTCGGGTATCGCTATATGCCTTATTTCAGCCGGCAATTCAAGGAAACCTTCGGGATGACGCCGATGGAATTCCGCAAACGGGAGTGAGCCGCCTTGATGAAAATTCTCCGCGTTTCGCCCAATCGGTCGCCCCGATACCTTCCGTTCGGTTACAAGCTGATGTTGACGTACCTCGTATTTATCCTGATTCCGGTCCTTGCGATCGGCTACTTCTCCCATACCCTCTACCAGGAATCGATCCGCAAGCAAACCCGCAGCAACATTCAGGGCACGCTGCTGCAAATCCGCGATAACCTCGAATACAAAATCGCAGACGTGGAGCGCGTCTCCTCCATGCTGTATCACGATTATACGCTGGTGATGCAGCTGCGCAGCTATGAGGAGGGCTGGAGCAGCTATGAGCGCACGACGACGGTGCTCCAGCCGAAGCTCCATATCGCCATGAACGCGACCGGTCTGCATATGGCCATGTACGTATTTCTGGAGAACGATACATTGCCTGAAATCTATCACGGTTCATTTGTTCATGAGAATCCGGATGCGCTCGAGGGACAATACAACATCTATCATCTTCGGAGGATTCAGGACAAACCGTGGTACCTGGAGTTTCCGGAAGAAGAATACGGGGAAACGCTCGTTTGGCGCGAGGTGGAGAAGGACCGGGAGTATGGCAGGATTTCGCTGCTGCGCCGGCTGGTCGACAGCGATAAGCCGCTTGATTTGCAGGAAATCGGCTTTCTGCGGCTGAGCGTGCGGATCGGCGAGTTGTTCGAAACGCTGGACTATCGCAAAATCGGCGAGGGCAGCCAACTGCTGATCCAGGATGAGTCGGGGAGGACGTTGTACCAATCCAGCGGAATCAAAGAGACCGGCGTTACCGGAAATCGGGAGAAGGCTGCGGAGTATTTGACGATTCGCGAGGAAGTCGCCGGTCCGGGATGGGTGCTGACGGCCCGGGTTCCGCTGACGATCATGGAACAGGATTCGGCGAAAGTGCGCTGGTTCGTGACCTTGATCTGCGTGTTGTGCCTGTTCGTGTTTACGTTTGCCGGCATGTTCATCTCCCGGTATTTCTCGATCCGGGTGACGAAAATCGTGTCGGTCTTGAACGCATTCCGCGAAGGCGATCTCCACAAACGGATGCGTTACCGGGGGAAAGACGAGTTCTCCCAGATCGCTTCGGCCCTAAACGAGATGGGGCACAATATCGAGCGGCTGATTGAGCAGGTCTATTTGACCCAGTTGGAGAAGAAGGAAGCCGAGCTGGAGACGCTGCAGGCGCAAATCAATCCGCATTTCCTTTATAATACGCTGTCTTCGATCAGCCGGCTGGCCAAGTTCGGAGAGATCGACAAGTTGCAACGCATGGTGCTCGACCTGGCGAAGTTTTACCGTTTGTCGCTCAGCGACGGGCGGACGATGATTCCGATCCGCAGCGAGCTGGCCCAAGCCGAAGCCTATATCAACATCCAGCGCACGAAATTCGGTGAGGCGGTGTCCTTCGGTTTCGAGATCGACCCGACGATTTTGTCTTTAACCACGGTCAAGCTGGTCCTGCAGCCGTTCATCGAAAACGCGTTGGAGCATGCCTGGTTCGGAGACCCGATCCACGTTCGGATTCAGGGCTATACGGAAGGGCGGGACGTTTGCTTCAAAATCATCGACGACGGCATCGGCATGCCGCGGGAACGGCATCGGCAAATTTTCGACCCCGCTCCCGGGGCGGAAGCGGGCTTCGGCATTCGCAACGTGCATAGCCGCATTCAGCTGCATTTCGGCACGGATTACGGGGTGAGGATCTACAGCCGCCCCGGGATCGGCACGACGGTGCTGATCCGGTTTCCGGCAGTCCCCGCTGCCGGTAGAATGCCGGGGAGCACTAGGACTTCCGATTCGTCAGGCAGCACGGAACCTATCACGCCTTGACAATTTTTTACTTCGCGGGTTTAATAGGGAGATAGTTTTGAACAACTCGTGAATAAAGAAGGCGAAAACCGTATGAACGCACATCTCAGGAATATCCACCCCTTATCGTGGACCATTATCGTGGGGACGATTTTCGGACGCATGGCCTCGTCCATGAGCATTCCGTTCTTATCCATTTACCTCATCAAATCGCTTGGCGCGTCCCCGTCCGAAACCGGGATCGTCGTCGCGGTCAGCTCGCTGATCGGAGTGTTCGCCAGCTTCTACGGCGGGTACATCTCGGACGTTATCGGACGCAAAAGCGTGCTGTATATTTCCATTTTCGGCTGGGTGCTCGTATTCATCGGCTTTGGCTTGGCGAATCAAGTGTGGCTCTTTTTTATCATGAATGCCCTAAACGGGTTGTGCCGCGCGTTGTTCGAGCCGACCTCCCGGGCGCTGCTGGCTGATATCACACCGCAGGAAAGCAAGATGCTGGTATTTAATCTGCGTTACGCCGCGATTAATCTCGGCGTTGTGGTCGGACCGATCCTCGGTTTGCAAATGGGGGCTTCGGAGTCGGGGCTGGCTTTCTATTTCGCCGGTCTCGTGTATTTGGTGTACGGGCTGGTCCTGGTATTCCAGTTCATGCTGCACAAGGAAATCGGGACGGCGGATCACGGAGCGGGCGAACGCTTGTCGCTGAAGGGCGCAATGCAGGTGACCGGACAGGACCGCACCTTCTTGTACGTGCTGGTCGGCATGATTTTCTGCGTGCTCGGGTATGGCCATTTCAGCTCTACGCTGGCACAGTACCTGGAGATGACGCCGGATATCCAAGACGGGGCTACGCTGTTCGGCTACATGCTCTCGCTGAACGCCGTTGTCGTGCTGGCGGTGCAGTTCCCGATCGTCAAGTTCGCCGGCCGCTTCTCGCCGGTTGTGCCGCTAATCGCGGGCAATTTGTTCGTGTCCGGCAGCCTGCTGCTGTTCGGCTCGGTGCATGCCGTGTGGGCGTTTCTGCTGGGCGTTGTCATCTTTACGATCGGCGAGGTGCTGATGTTTACGATGACCGACGTGCTGGTCGACCGCATTGCCCCCGCCTCGCTGCGCGGCACGTATTTCGGCATGTTCGGCTTCAACCAATTAGGCAACGTGCTGGCGCCGCTGGTGGGCGGTTTCCTGCTGGACGCCTTCGGCGTCTCGCAGTCTCTGCTCGTTTTTGCGATCATCGCGCTGACGACCGCCTTCGGCGTGCCGTTCCTCTTGTTGGCGAAACGCCATTTGGCCGCGCAGGAAGCGGCGGCCGGGAAGGCGGAAGCCCAGGCGGGGGTGCCAAGCTAGTTTGCAGGGCTGCCTGCAAGCTAGCTTCCTGGGCTGACCAGTAACGGGGCTCTGCGCACATATCCACCAGCATATTGGAGTGAATTACCCGGCCTTTTAGAAGCCATACAGAGCATAGCCGGGTCAACTAACTGGATTTTCTACCGTTATTTAAGGACAATCTGGCGGTTCGGAGTCAATTAACTGGAAATCCTACTGTTAATTGGCCGGAAGTGGCGCCATTGAGCGGTTTCGGGCGAAATTAACGTCAGAATTTCCATCTAATTCGAAAAAAACGCTGCATTCATCGAAACTAACGGTACATTTTACAGTTAAACGCAACTTTCGCGTTATCGACTATAGCTGGCCAGGGGACGCCAAAAGAACCGGATCGGGCAACTCATGCCCGGTCCGGTTTTTGTTTCGGCTGCTTCGGCCAGACGAACGCGGAGATCATGACAAGACCATCGATGCCGAGCACCAGGCCCCAGACCCGCAAAATCCCGCCCAGCGCTTCGGTCCGGCCCGGATCGTCGATGAAGGTGATCATGCCGAGGAGCAGGGCTCCGCCAATCAGGAATGAGAGCGCATGGCGAAGAAAACCCCTTAACTCCTGCTTGGCAAACTCCAGGCCATACCGTCTGGGCGGCCTAGCCTCCTTCTCCCCGGCGATCAGGTAACGATACCAGCGGTCGGCCCAGTCGATCATGCTTTTGCCGAAAGCAATCGACACGCCGATATAAACGGCCGCGATCCCATGGGCTGTCGTCGCTGCGGCACCGTTGTACAAGTCTACGCCGGTAATGACGAACAGCAGCAAATCGATCACCGGCGTTAAGGCCAACAGCGCCAACCCCAGCTTTGGCCGCTTCAGCCCATAACGGACGGATAATCCCGCGATAATGACGATCCAAAAGGCGATTTCACAGGCGACGATCAACCAAGCGACAAAGTTCATAATGCCCCCCTTAACGCAATGAATGTGAAAATGTCGAGTGTATTGTAACATCCCGTTTTAATTAATACAACTGTGCTAAATAAATTGTGTGATCGGCCATGGAGGTGGTAAACTAGAGACATGCCAAAACAAGTAGATCATGAACAAAGAAAACAAGTTATAGCCGAAGCAACCTGGCGGGTGATTTTGGAGCAGGGGATGGAAGGGGCAACGGTTCGCAATATCGCCAGGGCGGCGGGACTTTCGCCGGGGGCGCTGCGCCATGATTTCAGCTCGCAGGAGGAGCTGCTGCTCTATGCGATGAACCTGGTGAAGGAGAGGGCGGCAGGACGAATCCTTGACATTTCTGCGTTGGACCTTCCGCCGAAGGAGAAGGTGCTTAGAATTTTGCTGGAGGTCGTGCCAACCCGCGAGGAGACCCGGGCGGAAATGGAGGTGTGGATGGCGTTTACCGCCTATTTCCGGCACAAACCCAAAGGGTTCGATGCACGCCATGACGGGTTGTACGACTTGATGCAGCGTTTGATCGCATCCATGGATCAGCATGGGCTGCTGCAAGCGGGGGCAGATCGGGAGCTGGAAACGGAGCGGCTCTACGCTTTGATCGACGGCATTGCCCTGCATGCGTTGCTCGATCCGGTACGGCTTGATCCTAAGAAAATCCGCCGCATTCTGACGGCCCATCTGGACTCATTCTCGAACGCGGCGGCGGACGCTTGATTATTTGTTTTTACGCGATACGCTAAGCAGGGATAAGCCGAAGAATAACACCGTTGTCGCCAGCAAAACGACGATGCTTACCCAAGGCTCCACCTGGTAGCTGCCGAAGTGATAGACAACGCCCATATTTTCCGTAAACTCCGCTTGCGCGCCGGCCGGTGCGCCGTGAAAAGAGACTTCCATCGGGCGCTCGAGCATCACGTTGCGGATCAACACGCCGGCATGGGAGATCGGGAAGACTTTAATGACCCACTGCACGGCTTCGGGCAGGCTGCCCATCGGCACGTATATGCCGGTCAGGAAGCCGATCAACGTTCCGATCACCGTACTGGCCGCCGAGAAGGCGTTCTGGCTGCGCAGGAACGTGGTGATGAAGAAGACGATCGAGCTGCTGGCGAGGACGGATAACACGATGAGTCCAAGCACTTTCAGGATACTGAGCAGCGGCAGCAGCTCCCCGTCCAGCACCAGGATATACAGCTCCCCGAGGATAAAGGTGACTACGCTCATGATGACGCCCACGGAGCAAGCGCTGAGGATGTAGCCGCCGGTTAGCCGGCTTCTCCGGAGGGGGGACGTCGTAAAATCCTTGAGGATTTTACGCGAGCGGTCTTCGACCATGATCCCGAAAGCCCCCATCGTAGAAGTAACGGAGGTGACGGCTAGAATGCCGGCGAGCACCCAACTGTTGATCAGAACAGACGCCCCGTCGATCACCGGCAGGCTGTCCGCGATCGTATCCCCGAGAAAGACGACATAAAGCCCAAGAATGATGAACACGGCCAGCAGGGAGAACAATACCGCGGCGCGGTCCCTGAAGAAGATCTTCAAATTCCGGTTTGCAATGCTTAACATCAGCTTCTGACCTCCGTTCCCGTCAGGTTGATAAACACGTCGTCCATCGTTCCGTTGACGACTTCCAGGTTGGCAATATTGTCCCGGCACCGGTCCAGGATTCCGAGCGCTTCGACGGTATGGTTTAGCGCAATGCGATAAATGCCCGCGGCATCCCGGTTGAAGGCAAGTCCCAATTCCTCCAGCAGAGCGGCCAACTTGCCGTCATCCACCGGTTTGATTCTCAGCATGTCGGAAGCGTACCGGTTTTTGAGTTCCAGCGGCGTGCCTTGGGCCAATACTTCGCCGTGGTCGATGATCGTGATATCGTCGGCTTGGGCGGCTTCCTCCATATAATGCGTGGTCAAAAACACCGTCATGCCCTGTTCCCGCTGCAGCTTCAAAACCATTTCCCACACTCTTTTGCGCGTTTGCGGGTCCAGTCCCGTCGTCGGTTCGTCGAGAAACAATACCTTTGGCGTGTGGATTAAAGCCCGGGCGATGTCGGCCCGCCGGCGTTGGCCGCCGGACAGCTTGCCGTAAGGCCGCTTCAGAAATTCAGCGACGCCCGCCGTTTCCGCCGCCGCTTCGATCGCCGCTTTGAGTTCCGGGCGAGATCGCCCGTACAGGCGGCCCCGGGTTTGCAAATTTTCCTCGACCGTCAGCAGCGGATCAAGCAGGCTGTCCTGAAACACGATCCCGATGGAGGAGCGAATCCGATCATCGTCTTGCCCCAAGCGGTACCCGTCGATGACCACTTCGCCGCCGTCGGGCTGAAGCTGGGTTGAAATGATATCGATCGTCGTTGATTTGCCCGCTCCGTTGGGCCCGAGGAAGGCAAACAAGCTGCCCTCCTTCACCGTAAAGTCCACCTTCTTCACGGCCTGCAATGAACCAAACGATTTTTTTAGGCCGTTAACCTCAATGATATTCCCCATGAGTTACTCCCCCTCCGTCTTTCGTGACGGGTTCTTCTGTTTGGATTGAATATGCTGGTTGATCTTATCCGCATCTACGCGGTCTTTGATGATCAGAACGCCGTATACGCCAAAGTACACCGCCACGGACATTCCGCTGATCACCGCAAAATTAGGCCCGTTCATTGGGAACACGCGAAACAGCCAACCGATGGTAAATACCGAAAACAGCACGATCCCAATTTCGACGGCCATCGAAGGCCACAGGCTCTTCCAGGGAATCCGGTCGGTGAAGTTCATCAAGAGCGCGATGCACGACGTCATCGCGAAGATTTGCAAGGCTATCCGGGTAGATAAGGGAGGGAGCACATCCAGCAGCGACAGACCCGAGAAAATCAAGATCACGAACGTAAACGAGATGCAGTCGATGGTAAGGTAGGTTTTCAATTTGGTCATCCTTCGGCCCTCCTAAAAATTGAATTTTTCCTTAAATCCCTGGACGTAATGGCGGTTAATGATCAGCTTCTCCCCGTTTTGGAGGCGGGCCTCGAACCGTCCGTTAATCAAAGCCTTGACACTGGACAGCTTGGCGATATTCAGGATGCAGCTTTTGCTGATCCGCACGAAATCGGCTTTGGCCAACTGCTGCTCCAACTCATAGAGCTTGAGGCTGCAGTCGAAGACGTCCTTTTCGCAATAAGCAAAGGTCTTGTCGTCGATGGATTCGAAATAGAAGATATCTTCCGGCCGCAAGGGGTGGACGGCTCCGTCCTTTTTGCCGGTAATGGCAAAGCCGTACAACCGGATCTGGGCGATCAGTTTCTCCAAATCGGCGTCGATCAACCGGCATTTGATCGTGATTTCTACGTCCTCGTGGTCGAGGGATTGATCGATGATCAGTTTCAAAGAATTCACTCCTCGGTACCTGGATAAGCGGCATCAACTGTTAGCTTGGTTGGTGAGTTAACCATATCACGCCGTTTTTTAAGGACGCAATACCGTAATCGGTCAACTGCATTTGCGGCAGGGTAACCTGCATCCCGCAACTTGTCTTCGCCGGGCAGGGGCTAGTCTGCATAATCGGCCAAGTTCCCTCATAGACATGTATCAGTTTAGGAAATCAAACTGCAGAGGGGATGATCTCATGCGCCGTTTCACGTGGATGCTGACCATCGTGATAGCCTTAAGCTTCGTGCTGGCTGCATGCGGGAAAAAGGACGCCGACGGCGTCGTCAAGGATTTGGACAAAGTGGTTGCCCAGTTGGAGAGTTATCAGGGTTCCGGCACGATGACGCTTTATACGGGTGACAAGCCTCAGGAGTACAAGGTGGAAGTCTGGTACCAAAACCCGTCGTTCTACCGGATCGCGCTCACCAATGCGCAGAAGGACGTCACGCAAATCGTGCTCCGTAACGAACAAGGGGTGTTTGTGCTGACGCCAAGCCTAAACAAGAGCTTCCGATTCCAAAGCGACTGGCCGGAAAACCAGGGTCAGGTGTATCTGTACCAAACGCTGGCCCGCAGCATCTTGAGCGACAGCTCGCGGCAATTTGAAAGCGACAAGGAGAGCTACATCTTCGAGGTCGCGGCCAATTACAACACGCACGCCTTAGTACGGCAAAAAATCTGGCTGGCCAAGGACAACTATGCGCCGAAGCAAGTTCAGGTTTCCGATGCCGAAGCCAAAGTCGTCGTCGAAGTGAAATTCGATAAATTCGACTTCGATGCCAAGTTCGACAAGAACTCGTTCGACATGCAGCACAATCTGGATACGGCGGCCCAGGATTCCCAAGGCACGCTGCTTGAAGTCGACGAGAACGGCATGCTCGTGGAGAAGACGCCGGCCGATGAAGCTGCTGGCGCTAACGGCGATGCTGCATCCAATGATGCGGAAGGCGGGACAACGGCAACACCGGCCACGCCGGCATTAACGGAACCCTTTGGCGTCATTATCCCGACCTATTTGCCGGATGGGGTTCTGTACCAGGACGACCAAGCCGTGGAAGGCGCCGATCGTACGACCGTGCTGCTGCGGTATGACGGTACATATCCATTCACGCTGTCGGAGACGCGTTCGCCGGACCGTACCGCTTCGCTTGTACCGGGCGAACTGGTTGACATGGGCTTTACGTGGGGGCTTCTGACCGGGGATGCGCTGCAGACGCTCACCTGGACCGTAGACGGTCTGGAATTCCGGATTACGAGCGAGAACTTACCGGTGACCGAAATGGTCAAGATCGCCGCTTCGATGCAGGATCAAACGGGTAAATAAGAAGGAACAGGCGGATAACGGCTGTGTCGGCGGGAGGCTTCTCCCGCCGAACCTGTCGATTCGCCTCTTTATTATATAGAGGGATCCATTGAAAACGGCCCTTCTCGGCAATTGGGTTCTTTTGCAGAATTGACAGTCGCATCCATGAACATTACCATTAGGTTATTGCTCAGATATTTGAACTCTCAATCTTTGGAGAAGGTGACCCGAAAGTGCAAGTGATGTATCGACCAACCCGTGCGGAAATTGATTTGGACGCGCTGCGCGGCAATTTCGAGGAATTGCGGAGAAGACAACCCGCGGACATGAAAATGCTGGCATGTGTAAAAGCTAATGCTTATGGGCACGGTGCCGTGCCTGTAGCGAAGGAATTGGAGCGGATCGGCGCGGATTACCTCAGCGTCGCGTTCCTGGACGAAGCGCTGGAGCTCCGGAAGGCCGGCATCAAGCTGCCGATTCTGGTGCTCGGATATACGCCGCCCCATGGTGTTCGTCCCGCGTGGGAGCATGACATCACGCTGAACGTATTCAGCAAGGAAGTGCTGGAGGCGATCGAAGCGCTGGATCCTGCCGAATTCCCGCATAAGCTGAAAGTCCATATCAAAATCGATTCCGGCATGGGACGCGTCGGACTGCTGCCTGGAGATGAGGCGGTCGCCTTCGTACGCAAGGCCATGCAAGCGCCGCAGGTGGAAGTGGAAGGCTTGTTCACTCACTACGCCACGGCGGACGAGGAAGACAAAAGCTATACATTGGAACAATTTCGCCGGTTTCAGGGTGTGGTGGACGCGCTGCGGGAGCATGAAATTCGTATCCCGATCATACATACGGGGAACAGCGCAATCGCCATTGATATGCCGGAATTGTCGGTGCAAATGGTTCGCATCGGCATCGCTTTGTACGGCTTGTATCCGTCCGATGAGGTGCGCCGTGATCAAGTGCGGCTAACCCCGGTCCTTTCGCTGAAAACCGAAACGGTACGGGTCAAGACGCTACCGCCCCATTCCGCCGTTAGTTACGGAGCGAAATACGTCACCGGGCAGGAGGAGCGGATCGCCACCCTTCCGATCGGGTATGCCGACGGATATTCGCGAATGCTGAACGGCAAGGCACAAGTTCTGATACGCGGACGCCGCGTCCCTGTAGCAGGCGTAATTTGTATGGACCAATGTATGGTATCGCTTCAAGCTTTGGCTGAGGAAGCCGAAGAAATTCAAGTCGGCGAAGAGGTTGTACTCATCGGCCGGCAAGTCGGCGAGGAAATTACCGCCGGGGAGCTGGCATCCGCCATGGGAACGATCCATTACGAGTTGATTTGCATGCTGGCCCACCGGGTGCCCCGGGTTTACGTGCGGAAAGGCGAACCTGACGTATTGCTGAACCCGCTGCTGTGACAGAATGGAGCGGCAGACAAAATTCAACAAAACTTTACCCTGAGGGAGGAATTTATGCCGGGTCTATCGAATACTAAACATGGAAATGATCAGGTATGTACGGCGTTGGCGTTTTTGTTTATAATGAAATGCAGCATACTTGATATACTCTCGGCATATATTTCTTTTGTATAAATTTCCTTGAATAATGCTATACTGATATCAGGAAACAGGGTCGAGTAGGTTTTGGGGGTGGAAGTTTTAAGATGGCCAATATGCACAACACCAAAAGAATTATGATCAGTTTGCCGGATCATCTTTTGCAGGAAGTCGATGGAATCGTGGCGATGGAGAATTCCAACCGCAGCGAGTTGATCAGGCAGGCCATGAAGCTGTATCTGAACGAGCGGAAGAAACGTTTTATCCGGGAATCGATGCAGCGCGGCTATATGGAAATGGCAAAAATCAATTTGTCCATGGCCTCCGAAGCGTTCCACGCGGAAGAAGATGCAGACATCACTCTGGACCGCCTAGTAAGCGGGGTGTAAACATTGATCGTAAAGCGCGGCGACGTTTTTTTTGCAGACCTTTCCCCTGTGGTGGGTTCCGAGCAGGGCGGGGTCAGACCGGTGCTTATCATCCAGAATGATATCGGAAATCGATTCAGCCCGACGGCCATTGTTGCCGCTATTACGGCGCAAATCCAAAAGGCGAAATTGCCAACCCATGTTGAGATTGACGCGGCTACGCACGGATTTGACAGGGATTCCGTCATCTTGCTGGAGCAAATTCGAACGATCGACAAACAAAGATTAACGGATAAAATTACGCATTTGGACGATGAGACGATGAAGAAAGTGAACGATTCGCTGCTCATCAGCCTCGGTTTAATCGATTTTTGAGTATTCCTAAACTAATGCGTTTTCAGGTTGACATCAAACGCTCCGGACACGGCTCCGGGGCGTTTTTGGTTTTGCCGATAATTTTGATACTAGAATCTTATGATTTTGCTATTTCGAGCGGGGGCAATTCGAGTACGATGAAGGTAATCACGGATAAAGGAGAGGTTGCCGTTTGAGCGCTCAATATGAAATCTATGACGATCCTTTCAAAATGTTGATTTTGTTGGCAACATTCGTTGCGGAGCAGGAAGGCAGCAAGCTGGATTACGAACACGTGACTTCCTTCGAAAACGACAAGTTTTCGCTTGCGAACGGCCGGTTCCTGTACAAAAAGGATCAGGTCGAGATCACCTGGTACCAGTTTCTGGGGCGCGATATCCAGTGCAACAAGGACCTGACCCGGCAGGAATACAACCGGATGTTCGTCGATTGCATGGCCTCGGTCTACGGGGTAAACTAAGCGTCCAAACCAACCCGAAAGTGCAAGCGCAAGGGAGTCCCTTGGCGGCTTGCACTTTTTTGGTTTGATGGAGGGGCTGGGGGCTCGCACCGTATAGTTATAGTGCGGCAACGGCGGAATGTATTCGATTTTTCATATATATTATGCGGTTTCGGTACCTGGAAGGTGTATTGTATATGAAATTCCATATACATTTCGCCTAAACCGCGGGATTTGGAGCATTCTATTCGGTTTTTCATATAGAATCTCGGATTCTGGTGCCCGAAGG
>NZ_JAKSXN010000019.1 GCF_022427145.1 Paenibacillus timonensis | reverse complement strand
TGGATTTCTTCCAAGCATTTCGTCCTTATACAATTATATGGAATAGACAAAGTGGTTTTTTTCACCTAAAATCGATATATGTCGAAATTTATAAGAAGGAGGTGTGAACGGGCATGGTACGCTATATTGCCAATAAGTTTTTCTACATGTTGGTATCGCTGTTTATTCTCATTTCGGCGACCTTTTTTCTGATGAAAGCCATTCCAGGGAGTCCTCTGACGTCGGAGAAGCAGGTGCCTCCGGCGATCAAAGAACGATTAATTGAACAGCTGGGACTCGATAAGCCCGTTTATCAGCAGTATTTGAAATATTTGGGTGAGATTGCGCATGGCGATTTGGGGATTTCAATGAAAATGATTAACCAGGATGTATCCCACATCATCGGTCAAACGTTTTCAGCGTCCTTGAAGCTGGGGGCCGTAGCTATCGTCGTCGCGTTAGTCGTCGGGGTGGTGCTTGGTATGCTGGCAGCGCTGTATCATCGCAAATTGATTGACAATGTGGCGATGGTGTTAGCGGTGCTGGGCATCGCGGTGCCGAGCTTCGTGGTAGCTTCTTTGCTGCAATATGTATTCGCTTCGAAACTGCACTGGCTGCCTACGATGGGCTTTAAGGGACCGATGTATTACGTGTTACCGGTGGCGGCACTCACCGCGCAGCCGATCGCGTTTATCGCCCGGTTGACCCGTTCTAGCATGCTTGAGGTCTTGCATGCCGATTACATCAAAACCGCCAAGGCGAAAGGCCTCGGTTGGATGGCCATCCTGTTCCGCCACGTGATCCGCAACGGCATCATGCCAGTCATCACGTATATGGGTCCGATGACGGCGAATATTGTTACCGGTTCCGTGGTTATCGAACAACTCTTCGGGATCGGCGGCATCGGCAAGCAGTTCGTGCAAGCGATCAGCGTTCGCGATTATCCGCTGATTATGGGGATCACGATCTTCTATGGCGTATTGCTGATGTTGGCTCGTTTCATCACAGACATTCTCTATGTGATTGTTGATCCGAGAATTAAGCTTTCGAAAGGGAAGGAGGGATAATGCGCATGGATTCGAATCCGATCAAAATGATGCCGACTCCGGCCGATCTGACGGCGGACGATTTCCGCAAAATCGGTACGGACGAGAAAGAAGCCGAAGTGATTCAACGCGAGAGCATCTCGGCTTGGCGTGACGCTTGGCAACGGCTTCGCAGCAACAAGCTGGCGATGACGGCTTTGATCATCTTGGCGTTGATTACGCTAACCGCGATTATTGCTCCGATCCTTGTCGGCAAAATCTATGGCTATAACTATTATTCGAACGATCTTCTCTATACGAACAAAGGTCCTTCGTCTACACATTGGTTTGGTACGGACGACCTCGGTCGCGACATGTTCATCCGGACCTGGATGGGCGCGCGCATTTCCTTGATCGTCGGCTTGGCGGCAGCTTGTATCGACCTCTTGATCGGCGTGATTTACGGCGGCATCATGGGTTACTATGGCGGCCGCGTCGACGAAATTATGAATAAATTTTCCGAGATTCTGTATTCCATCCCTTACCTGCTCGTTACGATTCTTTTGCTGGTCGTCATGGAGCCAAGCTTGGGAACGATTATCCTGGCTTTGACGATTACCGGATGGATTAACATGTCGTGGATCGTCCGCGGCGAAATTATGCAGTTGAAAAACCGCGAATACGTGCTGGCTTCCCGTTCGATGGGTGCAGGCCACGGGCGCTTGCTGTTCCGCCACCTGTTGCCAAATGCCGTGGGACCGATCATCGTTACGGTAACGTTGTCCGTACCGAACGCCATTTTCGCGGAAGCCTTCCTTAGCTTCCTCGGTCTCGGGGTACAAGCTCCGGTTGCTTCGCTGGGTTCGATGATCAACGATGCTTTGACCGGTTGGTTGTATTACCCTTGGCGCATGATGTTCCCGGCGGTTCTGATCAGCTTGATCATGCTGGCGTTCAACATTTTCGGCGACGGCCTTCGCGACGCGCTGGATCCCAAATTGAAGAAATAGGAGGTGGAATGAATGGAGCCGATTTTACAAGTCAAAGATTTGCATGTTTCCTTCCAAGTCAAAGGTGGAGAAGTGAAGGCCGTCCGCGGCATGAACTTTGAAGTGGGGAAAGGTGAAACGGTTGCGATCGTCGGCGAATCCGGCAGCGGCAAAAGCGTCACGGCCCAAACGATCATGCGCCTGATTCCGTCCCCTCCTTCCATCATCAAGCAAGGTGAAATTATTTTTCAAGGGCAAGACCTACTGAAGAAAAGCGATAAGCAAATGGAAACGATCCGCGGGAAAGATATTGGCATGATATTTCAGGACCCGATGACCTCCTTGAATCCTACGATCAGAGTAGGCCGACAAATTACTGAAGTATTAATCAAACATCAGAAAATGTCAGCGGGCGAAGCGAAGAAACAGGCTGTCGAAATGCTTAAGCTTGTAGGCATTAAGAATGCGGAAGCCCGCTTTAACCAATATCCACACGAATTTTCCGGGGGGATGCGGCAGCGCGTCATGATCGCCATTGCACTCGCTTGCCGGCCTTCGCTGCTGATTGCGGACGAACCGACGACGGCTCTCGACGTGACGATCCAGGCTCAAATCATGGACGTGATGAAAGAGATGCAATCCCGTCTCGGAACCTCCATCATTTTGATCACCCATGACCTTGGCGTCGTAGCCGGTATGTGTGACCGCGTCATCGTTATGTATGCCGGTGAAGTGGTGGAAACCGGAACGAAATGGGAAATCTTTAAAAACCCGCAACATCCGTACACCAAAGGCTTGTTGCGTTCGATGCCGCGTTTGGACCAAAAGAAAGGCGAACCGCTTATTCCGATTATCGGCACGCCGCCGGATTTGATTAAGCCGCCGCTGGGTTGTCCTTTCGCCGCCCGCTGCGACCAGGCGATGAAGATTTGCGAAAGAATCGATCCAAGCGCGACTGTATTCAGCGAAACGCATATGGCCCGCTGCTGGGATCTTCATCCGATGGCCAAGGAGGTACAGTCGTCATGAGCAAAGGCAAAACCTTGATTGAAGTCGAAGGTTTGAAAAAATACTTTAACGTCGGCGGCGGCAACGTGCTCAAAGCCGTCAACGATATTAGCTTTTCGATCGCCGAGGGCGAAACGCTGGGCCTCGTAGGCGAATCGGGCTGCGGTAAATCGACCGCGGGTCGGACCATTCTTCGCTTGTACGAACCGACGGCCGGCAGCGTCCGCTTTAACGGCGTGGATATCAATCAGTTGCCGCCGAAGAAAATGAAAGCGATGCGCCGCGACATGCAGATGATCTTCCAGGATCCGTATGCATCGCTGAATCCGCGGTTCACCGTTACGGATATCATCGGCGAGGCGCTGGATATCCACGGTATGGCAGGCTCCCACGCCGAACGCAAAAAACGCGTCGAAGAGCTGCTCGACATGGTTGGTTTGAACCCGGACCATGCGACGCGTTATCCGCATGAGTTCTCCGGTGGTCAGCGCCAACGGATCGGGATTGCCCGCGCGCTTGCGGTGAATCCGAAATTCATCATCTGCGACGAACCGATCTCGGCGCTGGACGTATCCATTCAGGCGCAGGTCGTCAACCTGCTTGAGGATCTTCAGGACCGCCTGGGATTGACGTACCTGTTTATCGCGCATGACTTGTCCATGGTGAAGCATATCAGTGACCGCGTTGCCGTCATGTACCTGGGCCGGATCGTGGAGCTGGCCGATAGCGAAGAGCTGTATGCCAACCCGATGCACCCTTATACGAAAACCCTCTTGTCTGCGATTCCGATCCCGGATCCGGAGGTTGAAGCCAACAAGAAGCGGATTCAGTTAGAGGATACCGGAAGCGGCCCGATCGGCAAAGAAGGCGCATCCGGCGGCGGATTGTTCGACTTGGACAACTCCGAGCTGGTTGAAGTGTCCAAGGGACATTTCGTTTCCATGCCGAAAAAAGGCTGATTGATCCTGCGAGCTCCCGCAGCCGTAATTAACGGTTGCGGGAGCTTTTTTGCGCCTACCAGTTACGGAAAGTTAGAAGTTCTGCAAAAGTAAGGATTTCTTTGACGGAGCGGCAGGACTTCCGGTACAATCAAGGAAGGTTTTGATGCAGACAGGAGGACGCTACCTGATGAATGTCGTTCAAGAGCAACTCTCATTTGCGGGGCCGCTGGCTGAAGCGTACGTCAACCAGTTCTCCGCAGTTGAGCTATTATATGAAAGCGACCCGGGGCAGGCCGATAGCTGGGCTGAACGGGCCGCATGGCTAGACCAAACGGAACATACGCGCATAGATCGGAAAGCCTTGACTGCCCGGCTTCGAGAATATAACGGGCTATATAACCCGAACCCGGCCGTCAAACGGGCGATTGACCAATTGGAGTTGCCCGGGACGGCGGTGATTGTCGGCGGGCAGCAAAGCGGGCTGTTCACCGGGCCGCTGCTCGTGGTTTATAAAGCCGTGACGATCCTCAAAGCGGCGAAGGCAGCTTCAACCCGGTTAAACCGCCCGGTTGTGCCGATTTTCTGGATTGCCGGCGAGGATCATGACTGGGACGAGGTCAATCATGCCTATGTGTTAGCGCCCGATTTGCAGGTGCGCCGGATCCGCATGCACCGTGGGGCGATGGACCGGCTGCCGGTCAGCTTCACGAAGGTGACGTCCGAAGCTTGGGACAAGGCGGTATCCGAACTGGAGCAGCTGTTGCCCGATAGCGAGCATAAGGCCGCCATCATGGAATTGGTACGAAGCTCGTCATCGGAGACGGATAACCTGACGGCGTGTTTTGCCAAACTGATCGGGGCTTTGTTCGGGAAACACGGTTTGGTGCTGCTGGATTCGTCGGATCCTGAGCTGCGCCGGCTGGAGATGCCGGTATTCGAGCGAATGATTCGGCACAATGACGAGCTGGAGTCGGCTTATCACGAAACGGTACGCGATATGGCGGGCTTGGGATACGAACCGTCTGCAGAGGTAGCTGAAGGCGGAGCCAATTTGTTCTACATAAGCGAGCGGGAACGGCTGCTGTTGTTTAAGCGGGAGGGCCGGTTCGAAGACCGCAAGGGCAAGGTATCCTTTACCGCCGAGGAGTTACTGGTCGAGCTTCGGGAGCATCCGGAGCGGTTCAGCAATAACGTGCTGACGCGTCCGCTGATGCAGGACAGTTTGCTGCCCGTCCTCGGCTCAGTTCTCGGGCCTGGCGAAATCGCCTATTGGGGTCTCACCCGCAAAGCGTTTCATAAGCTGGAGATGAAAATGCCTTTGCTGCTGCCCCGGGAAGCTTTTACTGTCGTCGATGGAACTGTGCAAAAATATATGAAGAAATACCAGCTTGGCTGGAATGACGTGAAGGATGCCGAAGTCTTCCGCAGCAAACGCGAAGCTTGGCTTGCCGCACAGGAGCGGATGCAGGTAGATCAGCGGTTTGACGAAGTCGTCGCCGCTTTTGGACAGCTGTACGATCCGCTTCTCGAGGAATTGGCCGAGGTTCAAAGCGGCCTGTCGCGAATCGGGGCGGTGAACCGGGACAAGATCATCGGCCAAATCGAATACTTGCGCGGCAAGACGAAGGATGCGCTGGAGCAAATCCATGAAACCGGCCTGCGCCATTTTGACCGGATTCAATTGTCATTGTTCCCTTTGAATAAGCCGCAGGAGAGAGTTTACAATCTCTTTGATGCTTTGAACCGGTTCGGAATGGATTGGATCGACGGCCTCATGGATATTCCTTATGAAGTGAGTGGCAAACATCGAATTATCTATTTATAGGAGGAGACGAATATGAGTTCGAAAGCGATTCAGAACAGCATCATTGCCGACCCGAAGCTTGCGCCGGAGGGACATTTGAAGATCGATTGGGTAGAAGCCCACATGCCGGTGCTGAACCGGGTTCGCAAGCAATTTGAGGCCGAGCAGCCTTTTAAAGGCCTGAAAGTTACCATCTCTCTTCACTTGGAAGCGAAAACGGCCTATTTGGCCAAAGTCGTGCAAGCGGGCGGAGCCGAGGTCACCATCACCGGCAGCAATCCGCTGTCGACGCAGGACGATGTCTGCGCCGCTTTGGTCGAAGATGGAGTGACCGTTTATGCGAAATACAATCCCGAGCCGGAGGAATATAAGGCGCTGTTGATCAAAGCGTTGGAGACGAAACCGGACTTGATCATCGACGATGGCGGGGATTTGGTCACGATTTTACACTCGGAACGGACGGACCTGCTGGAGAACGTGCGGGGCGGAGCCGAGGAAACGACGACCGGCATTTTGCGTTTGAAAGCGATGGATAAGGAAGGTCAGCTGAAATTCCCGATGGTCGCGGTGAATGACGCTTATTGCAAATACTTGTTCGACAACCGCTACGGAACTGGTCAATCGGTATGGGATGGAATTAACCGGACGACGAACCTGGTGGTTGCCGGCAAAACCGTCGTGGTGGTTGGCTACGGCTGGTGCGGTAAGGGCGTCGCCATGCGGGCCAAAGGCCTTGGTGCCAACGTCGTCGTAACGGAAGTGGACGCGATCAAAGCGGTCGAAGCTGTGATGGACGGCTTCCAAGTGATGCCGATGCTGGAAGCGGCAAAAATCGGCGATTTCTTCATTACCGTTACCGGCAACCGCGACGTGATTCGCGGCGAGCATTACGATGTGATGAAGGACGGCGCGATCCTGTCCAATGCCGGCCACTTCGATGTGGAAGTGAACAAGCCGGAACTTGCGGAGCGGTCTGTGTCGGTTCGCACGGTGCGCCGCAACATCGAGGAATACCACCTGAAGGACGGACGCAAAATGTACTTGCTTGCGGAAGGACGTCTGGTCAATTTAGCCGCAGGCGACGGGCATCCGGCCGAAATTATGGACATGACGTTTGCGCTGCAGGCGTTGTCCCTGAAATACGTGAATGACCGTTATAAGGAAATCGGCAAAACGGTGGTGAACGTGCCTTACGAGCTGGATGAGCAAGTCGCCCGCTTCAAGCTGGAAAGCCTAGGCGTAAGCATCGATGCGTTGTCCGACGAGCAGCGCGCTTACCTGGATAGCTGGCAGGAGCATTAATTCGGTTTGCAGGACTTGAGTAAAGCTGAGTTGAACATGAAGTCGCATTGTGAATTAACGGTAATTCGTACCGCTAATCGTCGCTTGTTCGCGGATAGATGACCAATTAACGGTAAATCCTACCGTTAATTTTGACGGTCTGGGTAAAGTCGGGCGATTTTGACGGAAATAACGGTACAAAACCCTGTTAATTCGCTGAAACTACGGATCGTTGAGAAAATAACGGTAGCTTTTACTTTTAATTCAGAATAAGGACTCTCTCGTGCAGAGGAATCTGCCGGGATAGTCCTTTTTGTCGTGTTTTGGCGATCAGCAGGAGCAAACAACGAGCACAGACTCAAGCGATTCCGAAGTTACGGCGACCACCCGCCAAAAAAAAATATGAACATTAGAAGGATTTTCTCCTCCAATGTGGAATAGTTACTTATCACGGTGGTGTAAAGTGGTGCAAAGTGGGGGAAAGAGGTAAGGAGTGAGTCACCAATGTTTATGGGGGAATTCCAACATAGCATTGACGATAAAGGCCGGATTATCATACCGGCTAAGTTTCGTGATCTCCTCGGCAGCTCTTTCGTCGTCACCCGCGGCTTGGACCAGTGCCTTTTCGTTTATCCGATGCAGGAGTGGGAAGTCCTGGAGCAAAAGCTGAAAGCATTGCCGTTGATGAAGTCCGACGCCCGCGCGTTTACCCGCTTCTTTTTCTCGGGAGCGACGGAATGCGAATGGGATAAACAGGGAAGGGTAAACTTGCCAGGCAGTTTAAGGCAGTATGCCAAGCTGGAGAAGGATTGCATCGTTCTCGGCGTGTCGAACCGGGTAGAAATATGGAGCAAGGACACGTGGGAGCAATACTTCCAGCAGTCGGAGGATACTTTCAATGAGATTGCGGAAAAACTGGTCGATTTCAACTTCGATCTTTAAGTGCGTGTTCGAAAAGTCAGGTTTTCAGCACCGAGTCTTTAAAATGAATTCAGGTTTGGGGGCGTAAGTCTTGTTCCATCACATCACGGTACTCAAAGAAGAAGCAACAGAAGGGCTGCGCATCAAGCCGGACGGCATTTACGTAGATTGTACGCTGGGGGGCGGCGGTCACAGCTCGGTGATCTTGTCCAAGCTAGGCCCGGGAGGAAGGCTGATCGCCTTCGATCAGGACGACTGGGCGCTGGACAATGCCAAAGAGCGGCTCGCAGCCTACGCGGACAAGTTAACATTGGTAAAAAGCAATTTTCGCTACATCGAGCAAAAACTGCTGGAGATCGAAGGGGTGCCGCAGCTAAACGGGGTTCCCCAAGTGGACGGCGTATTGTACGACCTCGGCGTTTCCTCTCCCCAATTTGACGAAGGGGAGCGGGGATTCAGCTATAACGCGGATGCGCCGCTCGACATGCGGATGGATCAATCCGCGTCGTTGACGGCTCGGGAGATCGTAAATACGTGGCCGGAACGCGAAATTGCTCGTATCTTGTTCCAATACGGCGAGGAGAAATTTTCCAGGCGCATCGCCAAGGTCATTGCAGAACGGCGGGAACAGGAGCCGATCGAATCGACGGGTCAACTCGTTGAGCTGATTAAGGAAGGGATTCCCGCGGCCGCCAGGCGGACGGGCGGACATCCGGCCAAACGCAGCTTTCAAGCGCTGCGCATCGCCGTCAACGACGAGCTCGGCGCTTTCGAGGAAGGGCTGCATGCGGCGATCCGCTGTTTAGCTCCGGAAGGCAGGGTGTCGGTCATCACCTTCCATTCGTTGGAGGATCGAATCTGCAAGCAGATTTTTGCCAGCTATGTAGAGAAATGTACTTGCCCGCCCGATTTTCCCATGTGCGTGTGCGGAGGCAAAGGTTCACTTAAATTGATTAATCGGAAACCGTTAGTCCCGTCGGAGCGGGAACTGGACGAAAATCCGCGGGCCCGCTCGGCGAAATTACGCGTGGCGGAGAAATTGCAAACCGGTGTGGAGGTATCGTAAATGGCTTATACGCGTGGGAATCTGGCAGTCAAGGAGAAACAAGCGGAACGCAGCTATCAAACGCAGCGTTACCGGGAAACGACGAAGGTGGTCACCCGCCGTTCGCCGCTGCCGGTTCGCGAGAAGCTCTTGTATATGATGACGGTCCTGTTTTGTGTGGCGGTGATGGGCGGACTGTTATGGCAAAATGTGTCACTTTACAACATCAAGCGCCAAATGTTTAATTTGAATACGGACATTCAAGCGATCAACGCCGAAGTGAAGGAATTGACGATCCAGAAGGAAAAACTCGAGGAACAGGTTCCGGAGAAAGCGAAGGAGCTCGGTTACGTGCAGCCGGAAGTGGAAGGGTTCCACGTTCAGGTTCCTGCAGGAACGGTGGCGAACAGCGGCGTCAATGCGGAGAACGATGCGGTGGCTGCGGCGGATGGCGTGGCCACAGCCAAGAAATAAAGTCTAAAGAGGTTTTGCCATGATCAAGCGAATAAAGCTTCGAACACTGCTGATAGGGGGATGTATTACCCTCTTTTTTGCTGTATTGATGGGTAGAGCGTTTTGGTTGCAGGTCGTGCAGGCGGACTTTTGGCAGGCGCATGCGGAGGAGCTGTGGTCGACCAAAAAGCCGCTGCCGGCGACGCGGGGAACGATCACCGACCGAAACGGCGACGTCCTGGCGGTGGATGCCCCGGCCTATACGGTGGCCGTCAATCCTGAGATCATTAACAAATACGGCCTTCAGGACGAGGTGGTTGAAGGGCTTGGCAAAGTCCTCGGTAAAGACGAAAATGAGCTGCGGGACATCGTAAACGCCAAGAAGGAGTCCGGCGAATACTTTACGCAACGCGAGGTTCGGAACGAGGGCTGGAAAATCGACCAGGACTTAAAGGACCAGGTTCAAGCTTTCATCGGCGAGCTGAAGGAAGAACACCAAGACCTGCAAGACATCGGCATTTATTTAATCAAGGATCAGAAACGCTATTATCCGAAGCAAAGCTTAGCTTCCCACGTATTGGGTTATCTCGACCGCGAAGGCAAAGCCGTCTCCGGCCTGGAAGCGTTCTTCGACGAGCAGTTGAAAGGCGTCGACGGATCGATCGAGTACAAGCGCGACGGCCGCGGCATCGAAATCCCGAAGGCGAGCGAAATCTATAACCCGCCGAAAGACGGGAAGAACCTGAAGCTCACGATCGATTATACGATTCAATATTATATCGAGCAGGCGATGAAGGAAGCCTACGATCAACTGCAGCCGATCAGTATGACGGTCATCGCGGCGGATCCGAATACGATGGAAATTCTCGGCATGGCGAATATGCCTACATATAACCCGAATGAATATTGGGCGGACGTCGATCAGAAAAATTTTTATAACCATGCGATCAAATCGGTTTACGAGCCGGGTTCCACTTTTAAAATCGTGACACTGGCCGGGGCGGTGCAAGACGGCTTGTTCAATCCAAACGCCACGTACAGATCGGGCAGCATCCGGGTGCCGGGGCAAACGATCCACGACTTGAAGCGCTCCGGTTGGGGCGAGATCACTTATTTGGAGGGCGTCAAGCGCTCCAGTAACGTGGCGTTCGTCAAGCTGGGCTACGAAATGCTGGGACCGGAACGGCTGAAGACGTATGTCGACCAATTCGGTTTCGGCAAAAAGACGGGCATCGAGCTGCCGGGCGAATCCAAAGGGATCGTGGATCCGGTACAGCAAGCCGACTTTGCGGCGATGGCTTACGGCCATGGCAAGCTGCTCGTTACGCCGTTGCAGCAGATTGTTGCGGTATCGGCGATCGCCAACGGCGGCAAGCTGATGGAGCCCCATATCGTGAAGTCGATAACGGATCCGCAGACCGGAGAGACGTTGAACACTAAACCCAAGGAAGTCCAACAGATCCTCACACCGGATAAAGCCAAAGAGGTCGGAACCTATTTGGAACAGGTCGTTTCGGACCAGAAGATCGGGACCGGACGCCACGCCTACATCGAAGGTTACCGGGTTGCCGGCAAGACGGGGACTGCGGTAAAGGTTGTGAACGGGCAATACGACTATACGAAGCAGGTCGTTTCTTTCATTGGCTATGCGCCGGTGGATGATCCGAAAATCGCGGTTATCGTCCTGATCGACGAACCGAAGGATTCCGAGCTGGGCGGGGGGACCGCAGCCGCTCCGGTGTTCAAGAAGATCGTGAACCAAACGCTGCAGTACATGGGGGTTCCGAAGAAAATTGATGCCGGCTCTGATGCCCAGTCCAAAACCGCCGCCTCGGGTCCGAAGGTGCCCGACGTAGGTGGGCTGCCGGTGAAGCAAGCCAAGGATCAGCTGTCGGCAAGCGGCATTTCCTACGCGACTTATGGGAAAGGAACCGAAATCATTTCCCAATTCCCTAAGGCGGGCAGTACGCTAAAAGCCGGTCAATTCGTTTACCTGCTCACGGAGAAAGGGTCGGACATCAACGTGCCGAACCTGCAAGGCGAATCGCTGCGCGACGCCATGGAAATGTTGTCGGTGCTGCAGATTCCGGTCTCGGCGAAAGGGGAAGGATACGTCGTCTCGCAGGAAGTCGTCAACGAGGACGGGGGGAGACGCGTCATTCTTACGCTGGAACCGCCCGACAAGGAGGAAGCACCCCCCGGTGACGGGCAAGCGGAAGATGCCGGCGACGGCGGCGAAAAAGGCGACGATGCGGGTGAAAATGCAACCCAGGACTCGCCATAGCTTGTTCTAACCCCTGGTTGTCCTGAATAGTCATGTGATGAGTACAATCATGATGATGTGTCAGGATGGGTTAGGGGGGCGACCTGTGAAAGTATCCAAATTTACCGTCAGACGAAGATTGTTCTGGCTGTTAATGGTGTTGTGTTTGCTGTTTGCGGCGCTGGCCGTACGTCTTGCCTATGTTCAAATCGGAAAAGGCGCGGAGTTGTCCGCCAAGGCGGAGGATTCCTGGCGCCGAAATATCCCGTATTCGGCAAAACGCGGCGAAATCAGCGACCGTAACGGAAACGTGCTCGCTTATAATATTACGACGCCAACGGTCATGGCCATTCCGGTGCAGATCAAGAATCCGGAGCAGACGGCCAAAAGCCTGGCGCCGCTCCTTGGGATGACCGAGGAATCGGTTCTGAAGTCGATCACCAAGAGACAATCCATAGTCAGGCTGCAACCCGGCGGACGCAAAATTACGATGGAAAAAGCGCAGCAAATTCGTGATTTGGCTCTTCCGGGTATTGTTGTCGCTGAAGATAACAAGCGCTACTACCCCTTCGGGGGGCTGGCGGCACATATTCTGGGCTTCACCGGCGGGTACAACCAAGGGCTCACCGGCGTGGAAAGCAAATACGACAGCCTGCTCAGCGGCATGAACGGCAGCGTATCTTATTTGTCCGACGCCGGCGGTCGCCTGATGCCGGGCTCCTCGGAGAAATACGTGGAGCCGAAAGACGGCTTGAATCTAACGCTGACGATCGACAAAACGATCCAAAGCATCATTGAACGCGAGCTGGACCAAGCCATGGACCGGCTGCAAGCCGATTCGGCGTTGACGATCGCGATGAATCCGAAAACGGGGGAAATCCTCGGCATGGCCGCCAGACCGGGGTACGAGCCGGGAGCTTACCAGGAATACGATTCGGCGATATATAACCGAAATCTGCCGATTTGGATGACGTACGAGCCGGGTTCCACTTTCAAGATCATTACGTTGGCGGCGGCGCTAGAGGAGAAGAAGGTCAACCTGCTGAACGACCGTTTCTTCGATCCCGGTTACGTCAAGGTTGGCGGAGCGACGCTCCGCTGTTGGAAGAAAGGCGGCCACGGCAGCCAAACGTTCCTTCAGGTCGTGGAGAACTCCTGCAACCCCGGATTCGTAGCCTTGGGCCAGCGGCTGGGCAAAGAAACGCTGTTCCAGTACATCAAGAACTTTGGTTTCGGCAGCAAAACCGGCATCGACCTGAACGGAGAAGAGAACGGGATTTTGTTTAAGCTCCCTCAAGTGGGACCGGTCGAGCTGGCGACAACCTCGTTCGGGCAAGGCGTATCGGTAACCCCGATCCAGCAGATTACCGCAGTGTCCGCAGCGATTAACGGCGGCAAACTGTTCAAGCCCTTCGTCGCCAAGTCGTGGACCAATCCGGATACGGGCGAGGTGGTTTCCGAGACGAAGCCGCAGCTGGTGCGGCAGGTCATCTCGGAGGAGACCTCTAAGCAGATCCGCACGGCGCTGGAAAGCGTCGTAGCCAATGGGACGGGCGGGAACGCGTTTATCGATGGTTACCGGGTCGGTGGGAAAACGGGGACGGCCCAAAAGGTCGTGAACGGACGTTATTCGCAAAATGAACATATCGTTTCGTTTATCGGCTTCGCCCCGGCGGACGATCCGCAGATCGTCGTTTACACCGCGGTCGATAATCCGCAGGGCATCCAGTTCGGCGGCGTGGTGGCTGCGCCGATCGTACGCAACATCATGGAAGATGCGCTGGAATACATGAAGGTTCCGCCGCGTCAGCAACAGGTCGCGAAGAAGTACAAATACGGGGAGACGCCGATCGTTACGGTGCCGGACCTAGTCGGCCACACGACGCAGGAAATCTATGAGGATATGAACATGAATTTTAACCTGGCGAGATCCGGCGCGGGCAACGTGGTCATCAATCAAGCCCCGAAGGCGGGATCGCGGGTGGAAAAGGGCTCGACCATTCGCATCTACATGGGAAGCGAAGCCGAAGCAGAAGAACAACACGGTCATAATCCGATCACAAGTGAATAATATTCCTGAACTGAGCAATTTTTGGTGATAATATAGACAATGAGTGTGTAGCTCTGCAAACGTAGTTGAAAGACGGAGGGGTAACCTATGCTGCTTAAGGAACTGGCAACTTATTTAATAGCTTCGCAGATACGAGGGGATGGGGAAACGTCCTGTACGGGAATCGCCATCGATTCGCGCAAGGTGGGGGCGGGGGATCTGTTTATCTGCCTTCCCGGCCATACGGTGGATGGTCATGACTATGCCCGGCAGGCCGAAGAGCAAGGCGCGGCCGCGCTTGTAGTGGAACGGTGGCTGGACGGCGTTGCCCTGCCGCAGCTTAAGGTGAAGGACAGCCGGCTGGCGATGGCCGTGCTCGGAGGCGTGTTCTTCGGTTCGCCGAGCGCACGGTTGAAAGTGATCGGCGTGACAGGGACGAACGGCAAGACGACCACGACTTATCTGATCGAGCGGATCCTGCAGGATCAAGGCCGGGAAACGGGCCTGATCGGCACGATCCAGCGACGGTTCGCCGGTCAGACCTATCCGATGTCGGGGACGACGCCGGAATCGCTTGAACTGCAGAAATATTTGCATGACATGGCCGAAGGCGGCGGCGAGTATTGCGTCATGGAGGTGTCCTCCCATGCCCTGGATCAGGGGCGCGTCAAAGGGACCCGCTTCCGTACGGCCGTATTTACGAACTTGACCCAGGATCATCTGGATTATCATAAAACGATGGAGGATTACCGCGGGGCCAAATCGTTGTTCTTCTCCCGGCTTGGCAATACGTACGCGGCGAATCCGGAGGAACGCAGCTATGCGGTGCTGAACGCCGACGACCCGGCAAGCGCCTTTTTCGCCAAACAGACGGCGGCGGAAGTGATTTCTTACGGCGTGGAGCAGGAGGCGGACGTACGGGCTTCGGACATCTCCATCACGGCCCGGGGGACATCGTTCCACGTCGAAACGTTCCGCGGGAGCGCGGATATCTCCTTGCGCATGGTTGGCAAGTTTAATGTCTATAACGCATTAGCGGCCATTTCGGCGGCGTTGCTGGAAGGCATTCCGCTTGAGCGGATCAAGGCCAGCCTGGAATCGGTCAAAGGCGTCGAAGGCCGGGTGGAGGCGGTGGACGAAGGCCAGGATTTCGCCGTGATCGTCGACTACGCCCATACCCCGGACGGCTTGGAGAACGTGTTGCGTACGGTCAATGAATTCGCCAAGGGGCGAGTCATTTGCGTGTTCGGCTGCGGCGGGGACCGGGACCGGACGAAACGGCCGATTATGGGACGCCTTGCCGCGAAATACGCGCAGCAGGTGATCGTCACCTCCGACAACCCGCGGACCGAGGACCCGGATGCGATCCTGCGGGATATCGAGCAGGGGCTGATCGAAGACGGGGTGGATCGGGCGCGTTACGAGCTGATCGTCGACCGCCGCGAGGCCATCCAAAAGGCTATTGAAATGGCAAGCCGTGAGGATGTAGTATTGATTGCGGGGAAAGGCCATGAGACCTATCAATTGATCGGATCCAAGGTGCTCGATTTTGATGATCGAATCGTAGCAAAAGAAGCGATAAGGGGTTTGGCAAAGTGATAAAAAGAAACTTAGCGGAAATTGCCGCGATGTGCGGCGGACAAATTCGGGAGGCGGGCGACGCCGGCATCCTGGTGCAGGGCGTGGTTACGGACTCCCGGCAAATCACGGAAGGCTGCTTGTTCGTGCCGCTGGCGGGTGAACGGTTCGACGGCCACGATTTTGCCGCGGACTGCTTGCAGGCTGGGGCAGGCGCTTGCCTGTGGGCACGATCGAAGGGAACGCCGCCGGGTCCGGCCGTACTCGTGGATGATACGCTGATCGCGTTGCAGGCACTGGCCAAATCTTACTTGACCGAAACAGGGGCCAAGGTGGTCGGCATCACCGGGAGCAATGGGAAGACGACAACCAAAGACTTGGTATACGCTCTCTTGTCTACAACCTATAAAGTGCATAAAACCAAAGGGAACTTTAACAACCATATCGGCCTTCCTTTGACGCTGCTGGCCATGCCGGAGGATACGGAAATCGCCGTGCTCGAAATGGGCATGAGTGGGCGTCATGAGATCGAACTGCTATCGAAGCTGGGCGAGCCGGAAACGGCGGTGATCACCAACATTGGCGAATCGCATTTGCAACAGCTCGGTTCACGGGAAGAGATCGCGAGGGCCAAGCTGGAGATCCTTGCAGGGATGAAGCCTGGGGGATTGTTCATCTACAATGGGGACGAACCTCTCCTCCCTCAAGTGTTGGCCGAGCCGTCCACCGCGAAGCCGGAAGGGCTGCAAACGGCAACGTTCGGGCTTCGTCCGGAAAATGACGCTTATCCCACCGGGATCCTGTTCACGGACCACCGAACGTTGTTTACGCCGCATGGCAGTGAAGGCGAGCCGCTGGACCTGCCGCTTCTGGGCGAACATAACGTAACCAACGCGCTTGCTGCCATCACCGTCGCCCGCCATTACGGGGTAAGCGAGGCCGCGATCCGCGAAGGCTTCGGCAAGGTGGAACTGACCGGAATGAGAATCGAGGTCGTTACCGGCCAGAGCGGCATCACGATCTTGAACGACGCGTATAACGCCAGCCCGACTTCCATGAAGGCGGCGATCGGCGTTTTGGATCATATGAAGGGGTACCGGAAAAAAATCGCCGTGCTTGGCGATATGCTGGAGTTGGGCGCTTCCGAGGAGGAGTATCACCGCGGAATCGGTGAGATGTTGACGCCGGGCAAGGTCGATCTGCTGTTTACCTGCGGGCCGCTTTCCCGCCACATCGCCGAAGGGGCCAAGAAACAGATGGACCCGGACCGCATTCACGCATATACTGATAAGTCTGAACTGATCCGCAAGCTGGTTTCGCTGCTGCATCCGCAGGACGTCGTCTTGGTTAAGGCTTCCCGAGGCATGAGACTCGAAGAAGTCGTCGAAGCGATCAAAACTAGCGAGTTGACATACTAATACCGGCGAAAGGGGGGGATCCCATGGATTTTGGACTTATCTTGCTAACGATCGGCGTATCCTTTATTCTGGCGGTCATCTCGGCTCCGCTGGTCATTCCGCTGCTGAGAAGGCTCAAATTCGGCCAGCAAATCCGCGGCGAGGGGCCGCAAAGCCATTTGAAAAAGGCAGGAACGCCAACGATGGGCGGCATTATTATCCTATTGGCGTTTACATTGTCCTTTATGAAATTTTCGGTCGTGAATACCGACTTCTACGTTCTTCTGGTCGCTACGCTGGGCTTCGGGCTGGTCGGATTTCTCGACGATTACATCAAAATCGTGTTTAAACGGTCTTTGGGTCTCACGCCAAGGCAGAAATTGATCGGACAACTGCTGTTCTCCGGTATCATGTGCGCTTTGCTGATCTCGGAAGGCCATAGTACGGCGATTGGCGTTCCAGGAACGCAGTTTGCGTTCGATTGGGGTCCGTGGTTCTACTATCCGTTTATCGTCATTATGATGATGGCGGTCACCAACGCGGTTAATTTTACCGACGGGGTGGATGGCTTGCTGTCCGGCGTCAGCGCGATTGCGCTGGGCGCGTTTGCGGTGATCGCAATGCAGGTGACCTCGCTTCCGGCCGCGGTTTGCGCGGCGGCCATGATCGGCGCCGTGCTGGGTTTTCTCGTGTTTAACGCCCACCCGGCCAAGGTATTCATGGGCGATACCGGTTCGCTGGGCATCGGCGGGGCGATCGGAGCGATTGCCATCGTGACCAAAACCGAGCTGCTGTTCCTGATCGTCGGCGGCATCTTCGTGATCGAAATGCTGTCCGTCGTCATTCAAGTGGTCTCATTCAAGACGCGCGGCAAGCGGGTATTCAAAATGAGCCCGATCCACCATCACTTCGAGTTGTCCGGATGGTCGGAATGGCGCGTCGTCGTTACGTTTTGGTCGGTTGGACTGGTGTTGGCGGTCATTGGACTTTACTTGAACAAGGGGTTGTAAAAAGATGAATCATCCAGAAGAATACCGGGGGCGTCAGGTCGTCGTTCTCGGTTTGGCGAGAAGCGGCGTTCAGGTCGCCAAAACCCTGCATAAATATGGAGCCGTCATCACGGTCAACGATAAAAAAGAAAGAGAACAGTGTCCCGAAGCATCCGAATTGGAGGCTTTGGGAATTTCTGTTGTATGCGGAGGTCATCCGGACGGGCTGATCCATGAAGGCGTTTCGCTGGTTGTCAAAAACCCGGGGATCCCGTATACCGCTGCTCCCGTGGCCAAGGCGCTCGAGCTAGGCATCGAGGTCGTGACGGAGGTGGAGGTGGCCTGTCTGCTCAGCCCGGCTCCGATTCTCGGGATTACCGGCTCCAACGGCAAAACCACGACGACGACTTGGATCGGCAATATGCTGGAGGCCGCCGGCATGAGACCGATTGTCGCCGGAAATATCGGTATCCCGCTGTGCGAAGCCGCAGAGGAGGCGGATGCCGGCAACTGGCTGGTCGCCGAGTTGAGCAGCTTTCAGCTGAAGGGGACGAAGGAATTCCGCCCGGAGGTCGCCTGCCTGCTGAACGTGGCGGAGACGCACCTGGATTACCACGGTACGATGGATGACTACATTTCATCCAAAGCCAAGCTGTTTACGAATCAACGGGAAACCGACCGCGCCGTCATCAATTGGGACGACCCTGTGTGCCGGGAGCTTGTGCCCTACCTTCGCGCCAAGCTGATCCCTTTCTCGATGACCGAGGAATTGAAGTCGGAAGGCGTTTACGTCGAGCCGGCGTACGTCCCGGACGTCGAGGACGGGCTGGCCCGCCGCATCATGTATCGCGGAGCCGACGGTGAGTCGCTTGGCATCGTCGACATCGCCGACATCGCCTTGCCGGGCCGCTTTAACGTCGAGAACGCACTCGCGGCCGTCGCGGCGGCGATCGCGGCGGGGGCCGCACCAGAGTCGCTTGCGGAACCGCTGCGGACCTTCCGCGGCGTGGAGCATCGTTTGGAGTACGTGGACGAGAAGCAGGGCGTCGCTTACTACAACAACTCCAAAGCGACCAATTCGAAGGCCACGGTCATGGCCCTGGGCGCATTGCAAGCGCCGATCGTGCTGATCGCCGGCGGTTTGGACCGGGGTTCCGATTACATGGAGCTGCTGCCGGTTTTCAAAGAGAAGGTGAAAGCCATCGTGGCGCTCGGACAAACGAAGGAAAAAATCGCTAGAGTCGCCGAGCTGGCGGGTCTATCGAACATCGTGATGGTCGATACTGTGGACAGCGCCGCGGATACGCTGCGTACCGCGCTGAAGGAGGCCACCGGCCTGGCGGAGCCGGGAGACGTGGTTCTGCTCTCGCCGGCATGCGCCAGCTGGGATATGTTCCCTTCCTATGAAGAGCGTGGACGCATTTTTAAAGAGGCGGTGCATACCCTTTAAGTAGGGGGGTGGAAAAGCCCCTACTTTCTGTCAAGAGGTGGCATCCACGATGGGCAAGAGCCGTACGGCGCCGGATTTTTGGCTGGCGGCCAGCATTCTCGGACTGCTGGCGATCGGAATCGTGATGGTATACAGCGCGGGTTCGGTACTCGCTTTCCATGATTACGGCGATTCTTTCTATTTTGTCAAAAGACAGCTGCTATTTGCCGTGCTCGGATTGATCGCGATGGTTCTCATGATGAATTTGGATTACCGGCTGCTGCGGAAATACGCCAAAATCGGGCTGGTCTTTTGTTTTGCGCTGCTCGTCATCGTGCTGATTCCCGGTATCGGGGTCGTGCGCGGGGGGGCGCGAAGCTGGTTGGGGATCAGCTCCTTTGGCATCCAGCCGTCCGAGTTCATGAAACTGGGCATGATTTTGTTTCTATCCTATTGGCTCAGCAAAGAAGATTACAAGATCACGAACTTTACCAAGGGGCTGCTGCCGCCGCTCGGCATTATCGGACTGGCCTTCGGCTTGATCATGCTGCAGCCCGATTTGGGGACGGGCACGGTGATGTTGGGCGCCTCGCTGTTGATCGTGTTTACCGCGGGCGCGCGCATTCGGCATTTGGCCGGTCTGGCCGCGGTAGGCGCGCTAGGTTTCGTCGGATTGATCCTGGCGGCGCCTTACCGGCTGCAACGGATCACCGCTTTCCTGGATCCGTGGTCGGATCCGTTAGGGGCGGGTTATCAGATCATCCAGTCGCTGTATGCGATCGGACCGGGAGGCTTGGCCGGCTTGGGGCTTGGTATGAGCCGGCAAAAATACAGCTACGTGCCGGAACCGCAAACCGACTTTATCTTCTCGATCCTGGCCGAGGAATTGGGCTTTATCGGCGGGCTTTTGGTCCTGCTTTTGTTTTTGATTTTAGTGTGGCGCGGCATGCGCGTGGCCATGACGATCGACGATACGTTTGGCAGCTTGCTCGCCGTCGGCATCGTCGGCATGGTCGGCGTGCAGGTCGTGATCAACATCGGCGTCGTCATCGGCCTGATGCCCGTCACCGGCATTACGCTGCCGCTGATCAGCTACGGGGGATCGTCGCTTACGCTGATGCTGACCGCGCTAGGCATTTTACTTAATTTATCCCGTTACGCGAGGTGAGGATATGCGCGTCGTACTTAGCGGCGGCGGAACCGGGGGACACATCTACCCGGCGTTAGCCGTCGCCAGCCAATGCGCCGAGGAATTTCCCGGCTCGGAATTTCTGTACATCGGGGGCAAGCGCGGGCTGGAAAGCTCGCTCGTCCCAAAGCAGGGGATTCCGTTTGAAGCGATTGATATTACCGGCTTCCGTCGGAAGCTGTCGTTCGATAACGTGAAAACGGTTATGCGTTTTCTCAAGGGGGTGCAAACCTCCAAGAAGCTGTTAAAAGAATTCAAGCCCGATGTCGTCATCGGGACGGGCGGTTATGTCTGCGGTCCGGTCGTTTACGCTGCGGCCAAGCTGGGTATCCCCAGCATCATTCACGAACAGAACGCGATTCCGGGCTTAACGAACCGCTTTTTAAGCAAATACGTATCAACGGTGGCCGTCAGCTTCGAGGGCTCCGGCACGGCATTTCCGTCGGCCCGCAACGTCGTTTACACGGGCAATCCCCGGGCAACCACTGTCAGCGCAGCAGACAAACGGAAAGGCTTCGAAACCCTTGGTTTGCCGGAGTCTAGCTTCGTCGTGCTGGTCGTCGGCGGCAGCCGCGGCGCCAAAGCGATCAACGAAGCGATGGTTGAGATGTCTCCGTTGCTGAAGCAATCGGAGCATTTGAAATTTGTATACGTGACCGGGGACAGCTATTATGCCTCGACGGTGGAGGCGATCACGGCGAAGACGGGCGAGCTGCCCGCTAATTTGCAGGTGCTTCCTTATGTGCACAACATGCCGGAGGTCCTGGCCTGCACCTCGCTGATCGTGAACCGTGCCGGGGCTTCTTTTTTGGCGGAAATCACGGCGCTGGGCATACCGGCCATCCTGATTCCTTCTCCGAACGTCACGAACAATCATCAGGAGAAAAATGCCCGCACGCTGGAGAGCGCCGGGGCAGCCGAGGTGATCCTGGAGCCGGAGCTGACGGGTGGCAGCCTTTATGCGTCGATTGAGCGCGTCATGAACGATTTGCCGCGGCACAGCGCCATGTCGACCGCTTCGCGAGCGCTGGGCAAGCCGGATTCCGCCCATCTCGTCGTGGAAGAGATGCGGAGACTAGCGTTAAACCGTCACCGCAGCTAGCGGCGGACAGCCTTGTTTCCAGGGTCTGGGCGAGTGTCACACTCTCCGTGAGGGAGGCATAAGATACTCTATAAATCGTGACAACCAAGCGGGGCAGGACGACAACCCCCGCAGGACCCGGGCTCCGGCAGTCATCGGCTGCCGATTTGGAACAGCGGCACCCGGCGTTTGACGCCGATGGAATCCGCCATACAAGTCAAGGAGGGTATACGATGCAGCAGTGGATATCACATTTGATCAGGCTGGAGGCCTTGGAGGTCTTGCCGGATGAGCCGATGTCGAAGTATACGACATGGAAAATCGGCGGTCCGGCAGACGCGATGGTCGTCCCGAAAACTTCCCGGCAGTTGGCGGAGCTGATGCGTCTGCTCCATGCCGAGGGAATTCCGTGGATGACGATCGGAAAAGGCTCCAATCTGCTCGTTTCCGACAAGGGCATCCGGGGCTGCGTCATTCGGCTGGGGGGCGAGCTGGAACAGATTGCGTTCGACGGTACGGAAGTCCGTGCCGGAGGCGGCGCATCTACGGTCAGACTCAGCATCATGGCGGGAAAAGCGGGATTAACCGGGCTGGAATTTGCCGGGGGGATCCCGGGAACGGTCGGCGGCGCCGTCTATATGAATGCAGGTGCCCACGGGTCCGATGTGTCACGTATATTTAAATCCGCTGACATTGTTCTGGAGACAGGTGAATTGGTCACGTACCCAGCGGAGGATATGAAGTTTGCCTACCGGCATTCCGTCCTGCATGAACAGCGAGGGATCGTGGCACAGGCATGTTTTTCGCTTGCCGCGGGCGACCGGCTGGAAGTGGCGGCGGCCATGGCGGCGTATAAGGATCGCCGCCGCAAAACGCAGCCGCTGACGCAGCCTTGCGCAGGCAGCGTATTTCGCAATCCGCCCGGGGATCATGCCGCGAGGCTGATCGAAGCGGCGGGACTCAAAGGGACGAAGGTCGGCGGGGCCGAAGTATCCACGCTGCACGCCAATTTCATCGTCAATACCGGGCAAGCGACAGCAGAGGACGTTCTTGCGCTCATGGAGCAAGTCAAGGCCGCCGTTCAAAGCAAGTTTGGAGTGGCGCTGGTGCCGGAGGTCTTCTTCGTGGGCGAACGGTAAACTCGGAGGTGATACATTGGACAAATTGGTGATCGAAGGCGGGAAACCCCTATCAGGAACCATTCGTATCCATGGAGCGAAAAATGCCGCGCTGCCGATCCTGGCTGCATCGTTGCTGGCAGAAGGCAAAGTGCAACTTCGAAATGTCCCCCGCCTGCTCGATATTGATGTCATGTTAGGCATCCTCGGTCGATTGGGCTGCAGAGCCGTCCATTTGGGAGATACGGTGACCGTCGATACGTCGGGAGCGGATTCCAGCCATGTGCCGGAAGATTTGATGAAACAGATGCGCTCCTCCATTTTTTTAATGGGGCCGCTGCTTTCCCGTTTCGGGGAAGTCTGTATTTATCAACCGGGCGGTTGTGCGATCGGGGAACGGAAAATCGATCTGCATTTGAAGGGACTCGAAGCTTTAGGAGCGAAGATTGAGGAGTACGATCAGCAAATTTGGTGCAGAGCCAGCAGGCTGGTCGGCACTGACATCCATCTGGATTTCCCCAGCGTAGGCGCGACGGAGAACATCATGATGGCGGCTGCGCTGGCCGAAGGAACTACCATAATTACCAACGCGGCGCGGGAGCCGGAGATTCAGGACCTGCAGAACTTTTTGAATGCCATGGGCGCCAGCATTATCGGCGCCGGTACCGACACGATTACCGTCAAAGGGGTAGAACGCCTTTTCCCTTGCGATTACGAGATTATCCCGGACCGCATCGTTGCGGGGACCGCGCTGATCGCCGTCGCCGCGACCCGCGGCAGCGTCACCCTGACCCACAGCAATCCTTCGCATCTCGTATCCTTGTTGCATGTGCTCAAGCGAGCCGGTGTTCAAATCGGAGTTACGGATGATATAATAACGTTGAGCAGTGCGGGCCGTCCCAAAGCGGTAGAACGGATCGTGACCTCGCCGTATCCGTCGTTTCCTACCGATTTGCAGTCCCAAGTGATGGTGTTGTTATCCTTGGCGGACGGACTTAGCGTCATGAAAGAGACCGTGTTCGAAGGCCGGTTCAAGCATGTTGACGAGCTTGTCCGCATGGGGGCCGATATTACGGTGGACCTGAATTCCGCATTTATTCGCGGGGTTCCCCGGCTCTACGGCGCGACCGTGGAAGCGACCGACCTGCGTGCAGGGGCGGCGCTGGTCATCGCCGGTTTGGCGGCCCAAGGCCAAACGGTGGTCGAGCAGGTTCACCATATCGACCGCGGTTACGATCGGATCGAAAACATGTTTCAGCGCCTGGGAGGCGCGGTGCGCCGCGAATCTCCCGCCCTGCGGCAGCTGGATCTGGCCTAAGGCCGATAAGCTTGCTGAATCGCAAACCTTCATTGGTGATAGCCCTAAACTTTTGTCCCCTCCCCCGGAGGGGATAATAGGCTTTGTAATACTTATTCAGAAAGTTGCGGAGAAATGACATGCCAAAAGCAAATGTACCCGTCCTGAAAGAACCCGCGCCAAAGAAGAAAAGCGGCCGTAAAATCAAAACCATTCTCATCTTGCTTTTCCTCGCGTTGCTGTGCGTCCTTTTTTTTCGATCATCCCTTAGTAAAATTTCCGTGATTACGTTCGAAGGCAATACGTATACTACCGAAGCGGAGCTCCTGGAGGTCACCGGTCTTCAAGTCGGCTCCCCGTTTTTTGCCGTCAGCGCGGATCATATTGCCCGCAAGCTGGAGGATGTCTCCTCGGTGAAGCAAGCTACGGTGGACAAGACGTTTCCCGGCAGCGTAAACATCCGCATCGAGGAATATCCGATCGCAGCTTACGAGTTGACGGGGGAAGGGAAGCTGCAAGGTTTGCTCGCCAACGGAACGCGAATCGGGCTCAAAGACGGTTCGATGCCGGTGGACAAGCCGATCTTGACCGGTTGGAAGGCAGATGACGCTAGCTTGGTCAAACTATGCCGAACGTTGTCACAAATTCCGGACGAGCTTACCGCGGACATCTCCGAGATCGTACCCTCGCCGACCATGTCCTATCCGGATCGGATCAAGCTGTATACGAGGTCCAAATTCGAAATCATCTCGGCCATCTCGCTCCTGGCCAAAAAAGCGGAATACATGAACGAAATTCTGCAAACGCAGGACCCTGGGAAGCTAACGATGCTGGATGCCGATTCTTATGTGCCGTACTCCGCGACGGAGAACGAAGACGGTGGACAAAATGATACTACTCATGAGTGAAAAACAATGTTAAAATACATTTTATGGGCTAGTTGGCGTTCTCCCTCTTTTTTCTTCTAATTTTGCATATCTGGCCAGGATCTAATTCCGAAGGGTCATGTACTTCCTGCCTATTGGATGTAAAACTTGGAAGTCAAAAAATTTGTAGAAAAAAGAGGGAAAGGTTAAATGGCGTTGAATTAGTAGATAGTGCATTTAACACGGTAAGTATATTTTGATGGGGAAATAGGAGGTGCCAGGGGCTTGAGCAACAATGACATCATTGTTAGTTTGGACATCGGTACATCCAAAGTTCGTGCTATTATTGGGGAAATTAGTAATGGAACCTTTAATATTATTGGGGTTGGATCTGCCGACTCGGAAGGAATTCGAAAAGGCGCGATTGTAGATATTGACCAGACGGTGCAATCGATTCGCAGCGCTGTGGATCATGCGGAACGGATGGTAGATATTCAAATATCGGAAGTGTATGTCGGCATTTCGGGAAATCATATCGGACTCCAAACGAGCCACGGGGTTGTAGCCGTACAAAACGAAGACCGGGAAATCGGCGAAGAGGACATCGAACGCGTCCTTAAGGCAGCCGAGGTGATTGCGCTGCCGCCGGAACGCGAAATTATCGATGTGGTGGCCAAGCAGTATATCGTGGACGGGCTGGAAGGCATTTCGGACCCGCGGGGCATGATCGGCGTTCGTCTCGAAGTCGAGGCGACGATCGTTACCGGCGCCAAGACGGCGATTCATAACTTGCTTCGCTGCGTGGAGAAAGCCGGACTTAAGGTTCGGGATTTGGTATTGCTGTCGTTGGCTTCCGGACAACTGGCGTTGTCCAAAGACGAAAAAACGATGGGATCCGCCCTGGTAGACATCGGTGCGGGCTCCACGACGATCGCTGTATTCGAAAGCGGCACGATCGTAGCGACATCCACGCTTCCGATTGGGGGAGAATTTATAACGAACGACATTGCTTACGGTCTTCGGACGCTGACGGACCATGCGGAGAAAGCAAAGCTGAAATACGGCTGCGCTGCGATCGAGGACGCGGCGTCGGACGTGACCTTCAAGGTGACGCGGATCGGAAGCAATGTGGACAAGGAGTTTACGCAGGAGGACCTGGCTGCCATTGCGGAGCCTCGCGTGCAGGAGATTTTTCAGTTGATTCGCCAGGAAGTCAAACGTCTTGGCTACAGCGAGCAACCGGGGGGATATATCCTCATCGGCGGAACGGTGTCCATGCCGGGACTGCTTAAGATTGCCCAGCAGGAGCTGGAAGCTTCGGTTCGGATTGCCGTGCCTGATTTCATCGGCGTCCGCGATCCCGCTTTTACCGGCGGGGTAGGGATTTTGCATAAGGTGATCAAGAACCTGCGCGTTCGCAGCGGTTCCAGTCCCAAGAAGAGCGCGAACCGGAGCAAAGCTCCGGGGCCGCAGGAAACGGTACGGAAAACCGGCTTGATGGAACGACTCAAGAACTTGTTTAGCGAATTTATATAGTGGTTCAGGAATGATGCACGGGCCATCCATGCATATTGAGGGGGAGATGGAAGAGTATGTTGGAATTTGATTTCGAAATGGAGAGCTTGGCACAAATCAAGGTGATCGGGGTTGGCGGCGGCGGAAGCAACGCGGTGAACCGGATGATCGAGAACGGCGTGCAGGGCGTGGAATTTATTACGGTCAACACGGACGCTCAAGCGCTGCATTTGGCCAAGTCCGAACATAAATTGCAAATCGGGGATAAGCTTACCCGCGGTCTCGGCGCCGGTGCCAATCCGGAAGTCGGCAAGAAAGCGGCGGAAGAATCCCGCGATTTGATCGCTAATACGCTGAAAGGCGCGGACATGGTGTTTGTAACCGCCGGCATGGGCGGCGGCACCGGGACCGGCGCAGCGCCGGTGATTGCTGAGATCGCCAGAGAATGCGGCGCGCTGACGGTTGGCGTCGTAACCCGTCCGTTTACGTTTGAAGGACGTAAGCGTTCTTCGCAAGCGGAGCTGGGGATCGAAGCCTTGAAGGAAAAGGTCGATACGCTGATCGTGATCCCGAACGACCGTTTGCTTGAGATCGTCGACAAGAAGACGCCGATGCTGGAAGCGTTCCGCGAAGCGGACAACGTGTTGCGTCAGGCGGTGCAAGGCATTTCCGACTTGATCGCCGTACCGGGTCTGATCAACCTCGACTTCGCCGACGTGAAGACGATCATGACCGAGCGCGGATCCGCCCTGATGGGGATCGGTCTTGCGACCGGCGAGAACCGTGCGGCCGAAGCGGCACGCAAAGCGATCATGAGTCCGTTGCTCGAGACTTCGATCGAAGGCGCGCGCGGCGTCATCATGAACATTACCGGCGGGGCCAACCTGTCGCTGTATGAAGTAAATGAAGCGGCCGAGATCGTCATCTCCGCATCCGATCCGGAAGTGAACATGATTTTCGGCGCGATCATCGACGAGAACATGAAGGAAGAGATCAAAGTCACGGTGATCGCCACGGGTTTCGAGAACAAGCCGTTGCCTAACCGCAAGCCGACGGCATCTGCTCCTGGCGCGCCGGAGCCGCAGGAGTCCCGTCCGAGTTCGGCTTCCACGCTGAGACCTTTCGGCAACCAGCCTAGCGGCGACCAACTGGATATTCCGACGTTTCTCCGCAACCGTTCGCGCAACAACAACGAATAGGCGATAAGCCTTTGAACGTCTTCCCCAAGACCTTGCCCTAGTATGGGACAAGGTCTTTTTCTTTTTTTCAAAGGACGCTTGACTCTCCAGCAACTGGAGCATTTAGGATACCTATAGGTTTCCAGTCGACAAAAATAGTGGCATTCTACTTTCAATTTTAGACAGACTTTCTCGTTCGTTCTCTTTATACTGATAACCATCTACCCAGGCAGGTGAATGCCGTTGGTTGTCTATATCGATCTTCTATTCTTGATGAACCTATTGATCGATGCAAGCTTGCTCCTGGTCACGGCTTGGATGCGGAAGCAAAAAATCATCCTCTGGCGGCTGGCCTTGTCGGCGGGAGTCGGGGCGACGTACGTCGTCATGATGTTTTTGCCGGAGCTCTCGTTTCTGTACACGTTTCTGGTGAAGTTTCTATTCTCTGTCGCGATGTTGTGGATCGCGTTCGGATTTGGAAGTTTGCAAAACTACCTACGGAATATGGGAGCTTTTTATATTGTCAATTTTGCGGCGGCCGGCGGGATTCTGGGTGTGCACTATCTACTGCAGGACTCCGGAGAAATCTGGAGCGGGATTTGGTATTCGGCATCCGGCGGGCTTTCGTTTTCGCTCAAAATCGGAGCGTTGTTTATCCTGGTTTGTTTTTTTGTTGTCTTGTTCTGGTTTAAACGGGTGCTCGATGCACGCCAGCGGCAGGAGCGGATTCGCTCCTTTTTGGCTGAGGTGGAGGTGCGCGTCGGAGATACGACGATTACCTGCACGGGACTGATCGACACAGGCAATCAATTAACCGACCCGCTTAGCCGCCTGCCGGTGACGGTGATGGAAGCTTCGCTTTGGGAGCGGGTTCTCCCCCCGTCTTATCGGGGGAAGCTGGCTGACGAGCGTGCGGACAACCTCATCCTGGAGCTTACGGAGGCTGGGGATTTTCCTTGGCCCGAGCGGCTGCGGCTGGTTCCCTACCGAGGGATCAACAAAGGCACGCAGTTTATGCTGGCGCTCAAGCCTGACGAGGTGACGGTGCGTCTGGAGGGACGGGAGTATCGTTCGCCCCGGGTGCTGATCGGTTTGGACGGGGGGAGGTTATCGACAGAAGGAACTTACCGAGCGATCGTTCATCCCGCGTTGGTAGAGACGGCAGAGGCGACGGAAGGCACGGACCACATCAGTAAAACGGGAACGTAACATAGGAGGATACGAAACCATGCATGTAAAGTGGAAAATGATGCTGCAGCTGCAGTATTACCGGCTGCTGTTTCTTTTTGGGCTAAAAAGCGAAGAAATCTATTATATCGGCGGCAGCGAAGCGCTGCCACCTCCCTTGACGCGCGAGGAGGAAGAATACCTGCTGCAGCGGCTGCCCAGCGGCGATGCGGCGATCCGTGCCATGCTGATCGAGCGCAACCTGCGACTTGTCGTGTATATCGCCAGAAAATTCGAGAATACCGGAATCAATATCGAGGACCTGGTATCCATCGGGGCGATCGGGCTGATCAAGGCGGTCAACACCTTTGACCCGGAGAAGAAAATCAAACTGGCCACCTATGCTTCCCGCTGCATCGAAAATGAAATTCTGATGTATCTGCGCCGCAACAGCAAAATACGCACCGAGGTGAGCTTCGATGAGCCGCTCAACATCGATTGGGACGGCAACGAACTGCTGCTCTCCGATGTGCTGGGCACGGAGAACGATACGATCTACCGCAACATCGAGGAGCAGGTGGATCGCAAGCTGCTGCACAAAGCGCTCGACAAATTGACCGAGCGGGAACGCATGATCATGGAGCTGCGGTTCGGGCTGGTCGACGGCGACGAGAAAACGCAGAAGGATGTGGCCGACCTGCTGGGGATCTCGCAATCGTACATCTCGCGTCTGGAGAAACGGATCATTAAACGGCTGCGCAAGGAATTTAACAAGATGGTCTAAGCCATCGGCTCGATGATTTTCGCTTCGTCACGGAAAGAGGACAGCGGAATAAAAATGCAACCCCGGGAGATACTGTTCATTAGTTTCTCCTTGGGAGGTTTAGACACGATGACCCGAAACAAAGTCGAAATTTGCGGCGTCGATACCGCAAAATTGCCCGTTCTAACCAATGCGGAAATGCGTGAATTGTTCCACTCGTTGCAGCAGGACCACGTAAGATCAGCCAGAGAAAAGTTAGTTAATGGCAACCTGAGACTCGTGCTGAGCGTCATCCAGCGGTTCAACAATCGGGGGGAGTATGTGGACGACCTGTTCCAGGTTGGCTGCATCGGACTCATGAAAGCCATCGATAATTTCGATTTATCGCAGAACGTCAAATTCTCCACCTACGCCGTGCCGATGATTATCGGGGAAATCCGGCGTTACCTGCGGGACAATAATCCGATCCGCGTCTCCCGCAGCCTGCGCGACATCGCCTACAAGGCGCTGCAAATGCGGGACAACCTGACCAACCAGAACTCGCGCGAACCCACGATCTTCGAAATCTCCGAGGCGTTGGGCTTACCGAAGGAGGACGTTGTTTTTGCCCTCGACGCCATCCAGGATCCGGTTTCTTTGTTCGAGCCGATTTACCATGACGGCGGCGATCCCATCTACGTGATGGACCAAATCAGCGACGACAAGAACAAGGACGTGTCCTGGATTGAGGAAATCGCTTTGCGCGAAGCGATGCAGCGGTTGGGCCGCCGCGAAAAAATGATCTTGTCCATGCGTTTCTTCGAAGGAAAAACGCAAATGGAGGTTGCCGACGAAATCGGGATCTCTCAGGCACAAGTATCCAGGCTCGAGAAATCCGCCATTTTACAAATGCAGAAGCATGTGAAGTCGTAATTCCGGTCCCTGCGGGGACCTTTTTTTAGTTGTGAAGATTTCCATATCTTGAACAACCGCTCCTTCTGTATCATGGAAATGGTGCAATAGGCTTGCAACGCGAGATACGCGGGAGGGAAGGATTATGAAGTATTGCATTGGCGAGTTTTCCTCGCTGCTGGGCATCACCCGGGATACGTTGAGGTTGTACGAGAAGCACGAGATCGTCAAGCCGGTCAAGGACCGCCACAACAGTTACCGCTATTTCAACGACCTGGACGCCAGGGACCTTTTGATGAGCCGATGGTATCGAAGCATGCAAATTCCGCTGCAGGACGTGGCCGGCCTAATCCAAAACGCCTCGCTGGGCGACATTCTCGATAAGATGGAGAGCAGCAGGCAGGAGCTGGAGGAAGAGATCCGCAAAAGCACGATGCTGCTGCATAAACTTGTCGAGCTAAGCGGGGAGGTTCAGAGCTTGGAGAGCCGACTGTTCCAATGCAAGCTTGTGGATCGTCCGGGGCTTTACCGTCTAAAACAAACGGACAAGAACAACCTGCTCAACACGAAAGGCTTGGAAGGCACCATAAATGCCTTGATGGAGATGCTTCCTTACTCGTTTTATTGCTTCCGCATCGAGCAGGACACGATCGAGTCAGAGGAAGATCTGATGGATTACAGCTGGGGCTTATCGATTTCCGAAGAGGAGGTGCGTCAGCTCGGAATCGCATTGGACGAGCATCTGGAGTATATCCCGCCGTCCCGCTGCGTATCGTCCGTGATTTTATCGCCCCAGGGCGAGCATTTTTCCAAAGAGGCATTCCGGTTTATGCTGGATTACATGGACGAACGCCAATATGCCGTTTCCGGCGCGGTGACCGGACGGTTGATGCTGACCGAAACTCATCAAGGGACGAAACGTTCGTTTTTGGAAATACATATCCCCATAGTGGAATCTTATTGACCTTGGTGCCGCACCAAGGTTTATGCTTGATTCGGAGCCTTACTTGATCATTTCATGTGAAAACAATCACAAAAAAAGGCTTCAATATGCAGTAAGGGGAGAAGAGGGAATGCGCAGCAAACGTTTTAACAAAATGCTCATGTTTTCCATCTGCATCGTATTGGTCGCATCGATGTTCGGCTGGGGGTGGCAATCCGGGAAGCTGGTAAACAGCCCTTCCACAGCGGCGGCGGCCTCCGCGTTTAAAGCGGGGACGTATACCGGAGAGGCTGAAGGCAAAGACGGCGTGATCAAAGTGCAAGTGACGATGGAGCAAGCGGATCGGATCAAGGATATCAAGATCGTCAGCCAAACGGAAACCGAGGGACTCGGCGATTCCGCGCTGAACAAAATCAAGGAGCAAATCCTGGCTAACCAATCGCTGGCCGTCGACGCGGTAAGCGGCGCAAGCGTGTCGAGCGATGCCATGCTGAAAGCGGTAGAAGATGCCGTGAAAAAAGCGGGCGGCGACGTCAACGCCTTGAAATCGGTTAGCGTCAAGAAGCCTGGCGCAGGCAAGACGGAGAAGCTTCAAGCGGACGTCGTTGTCGTCGGCGCAGGCGCTTCCGGCGTATCGGCAGCGGTGACGGCAGCGGACAAAGGCGCCAAAGTCGTGATCATCGAGAAAACCGGCGTGATCGGCGGCGCCAGCAACCTGTCCTGGGCGGGTAAATTTTATAACTCTTCCGCCGCGGTAGCCGATGGTTTAAAGGTGAACGTGGAACAGGAAATTTCCAATTGGATCGTCAATAACCACTGGAGAGTGGATGCGGCGGCAGTACGCCAATACGTCACGAAATCCGGAGATACTTACGATTGGTTAAAGAACAAAGGGTATGTAACAACTTACATGAACTTTGGCGGCGAACAGCTTCACGTGCTGCCGGCTTATAACACCCGTGAACAAACCCTTCGCAAGATGCTGGCGGCTTCCGTAGAGAAGAACGGCGGCAAGGTCATTACCGAAACTACCGCGAAGAAACTGATGACGGACGCTAAAGGTGCCGTTACCGGCGTCGTAGCGGAGAAGGCGGACGGAACAACGCTGGAGATCAGCGCAAAGAGCGTCGTTATGGCGACGGGCGGATACGCCGGCAACAAAGAGATGGTGAAGGAAGCCTTTGGCTTTGAGGGAGTCAATGGCGGACTTGCGCAAAACATCGGCGAAGGTCTGAAAATGTCCTGGGCAGTAGGTGCGAAGGTGCCGGACAACTTCGGTGGACAAATGCTGCACCAAACGTTGGCAAGAGCAACCAGCGATTTGAAAAAGCAATACTCTTCCTTCGAAGCCAGCTACCCGTTGATGTTGAGCTATCTGCCAACTTTGATGAACGTGGGCCCTTCGGGAGCCCGGTTCAGAGACGAGACGGCTACATTGACGGCGGTTGCGGCTGCCAATACGAGCGCCTTTAACGGGCCTTACCATCTGGTGATCGTTTCGCAATCGCAGTTGAAAGCTTTGGAAGCGAAGGGCATGAACGGCATCAAAGCGCCGAAGCTGCCTGGACTTCCTCCGGAATTTTACGCGGATTTCACCGATAAGTTCAAACTGGACACGCCATGGAAGAATGTCGTATCCGTATTTGATGCCATGGTGAAAAACGGAGACGGGTATAAAGGCAACACGATTGAGGAATTGGCCAAAAACGCCGGAATGGACGCAGAAGTATTCAAGGACGCGTTCAACAAATATGCGCAAGCAACCCAAACCGGCGTAGACACAGAATTTGGCAAATCCAAAGACTACTTGCCGCCGATGGGCGACGGCCCTTATTATGCGATCATTGCCGAGATCAACAACCTGGGTTCGGTTGGCGGCTTGCTCGTAAACCCTAAATTCCAAGTGCTGAACGACAAACGCGTACCGGTAAAAGGACTTTATGCCGTCGGACTTGAATCCGAAGGCGTGCTCTTTAATGACACATACGTCGGTAACGGCGTAGGCATCGGCTATTCGTTTACCTCCGGACGTCTGGGCGGCGAAAACGCAGCTGCCGGCGCGCTGGGCAAAAAATAGAAAATAGAACGGGACGAATGGAAGGGCCGCCTCTTCCGGGATCGAATGGATTCCGGGGGGCGGTCCTTTTTTGCGTTGTTCGGTCGTCTTTTCCCGTGGCCAAGGGCGCATGCGCTGAATTCCTCGCACATATAGTAAAGGGACGGAGTGAATCAGACGGGACGGGGGCGATAAAACCATGGACAATGTGGTGAGGGCGAGTATGAAAATATCCGATTTCCAGACGAAGGACGTCATCAATGTCGTGGACGGGAAACGGCTCGGGCATATCAGCGACCTGGAGCTGGATCTCAGACAAGGGGTCATCGAAGCGATTGTCGTGCCCGTCGGGGCGAAATTCATGGGGATATTCGGCGGCGGCAGCGATTTGATCATCCCTTGGAAAAATATCGTGAAGATCGGATCCGACGTCGTTCTGGTCAAAATGGAGGAATTGCGTGAATCCAGAACGCAGACGACCTACGATACCACCGTGTACATTGACCGGGATGGGCGGGCGGAGCGGCGGAGCTAGAAACCGCAAGCGGCCCCGCGCCGATTTGTGGTAGACTTGAATTACTATATAAAAATTAGACGATTTTTAATTACCTTGAGGAGATGGATGATGGAACCGTTTGTAAGGAATGCTAATGACCAACAACCGGAACGGTTCGAGTTGGCTCCGTGGTCGGATCTGATCCCGGGACTCAGCGTCGGGTTTACCGGAAGGGCAGGCGGGGTCAGCGAGCCGCCGTACGATCGCTTGAATCTTGCCTACCATGTCGGCGACGATCCGCAGCATGTCTTGGAGAACCGGCGCCGGTTAGCCGAAGCGCTGGGTTTCGCTCCCGATGCCTGGACCTGCGGCGAGCAGGTTCACGGCAACGCCGTCGCCGTGGTTCGTGCCGAGGATCGCGGCAAGGGGTACCTGGATCGCAGCAGCGCCTTCCAGGAAACGGACGGGCTAGTGACGAACGTGCCGGGGGTGCTGCTGACTTCGTTTTATGCCGATTGCGTTCCGCTATATTTCGCCGATCCCGGGAAGGGCGTCGTCGGTTTGGCCCATGCCGGGTGGAAGGGGACCGTCCGCCTGATTGCCGCGGAGATGATCCAAACGATGGAACGGGAGTTCGGCAGCCGGAGAAGCGAAATTCGCACCGCCATCGGCCCCAGCATCGGAGACTGCTGTTACGAGGTGGACGAGGCGGTGATGGAGAAAGTCCGCGAGGCGTTGCCCGCTGGGGATGGGATTGTTGGGGGGAAGCCCTATGCTTCCGCGTCAAACCATGCAGGGAAAACGATGCTGAACTTGAAAGAAATCAATCGAATCATTATGATTAAAGCAGGAATATTGCCGACTCATATCGAATGTACAACGTGGTGTACAAGCTGCCATCCGCAGTATTTTTACTCCTACCGGGCGCAAGGTGGCGTTACGGGGAGGATGGCAAGCTGGATTGGCATAAAAGAGAGGTGATCCTTCCCGTGTCGCTGAAGGAACGAATACAGCATGTGGAAGAGCGGATTTTAGCGGCTTGCGAGCGGAGCGGAAGGAAACGCGAAGAGGTCCATGTCGTGGCCGTAACCAAATACGTGTCGACTGAAGCGACTCGCGAAGTCCTTGACGAAGGTATCGAGCATATCGGCGAGAACCGTCCGCAACTGGCCGTTCCCAAATGGGAAGCGCTTGGCGGACAAGGGACCTGGCATTTTATCGGCCATTTGCAGAGCAATAAGGTCAAGGACGTCATCGGGAAATTTCAATATATTCATTCGTTGGACCGGCTGTCGCTGGCCCGGGAATTGGAGAAGCGGGCCGCGGCTCTCGGAACGAACGTTACCGCGTTTTTGCAGGTGAACGTATCCGGCGAGGAGTCCAAGCAGGGAATTACGCCGGAAACGGCGGCCGATTTTCTTAGGGAGACCGCAGAACTGAAGCATGTCCGCATCGCCGGGTTGATGACGATGGCCCCGATCGAGGAGGATGCGGAGCGGACAAGACCGGTCTTTCGACGCCTGCGCGAGCTACGCGATCAACTGAACGCCCTGGCGATTACCGCGGAGCCGTTGACGGAACTGTCGATGGGCATGTCGGGAGATTTCGAAGTGGCGATCGAGGAAGGGGCGACTTGGGTTCGCCTCGGAACGCTTTTAGTGGGGAAAGGGGAATTGACGTAATGGGAGTAATGAACCGGTTCATGAACTTTCTGGGCTTGCAGGAAGAAGAAGAGATTGTGGAGCGCGAACGGTTTTCCGGCCAAGAGGACGCGGAAATTGAAACCCCAAGCTTTGAATCCCGTAAAAATCAGAGAGGAAACAACGTGGTCAGCATTCACTCCCAGAAGAATGTCAAGGTGATCCTCTATGAACCTCGCTCCTATGAAGAAGCGCAGGAAATCGCTGACCATCTGCGTTCCCACCGGTCGGTCGTGGTAAATTTGCAGCGGGTTCGCAATGATCAGGCGATGCGGATCATCGATTTCTTGAGCGGTACGATTTACGCGCTAAGCGGCAGTATATCCAAGGTCGGGGCGAATATTTTCCTGTGCACGCCGGATACCGTCGAGATTCAGGGGTCCATCACGGAGATTTTAACGGAGGATTCCGATTACAACAGAATGAGGTGATGACAGCTTGGTAGGCTATATCGATTCCATCGTTTGGCTGCTATACAATATTTACTTTTATATGATTCTGGTTTACATTTTGATGTCTTGGGTACCTAATGTCCGGGAAAGTTTTATCGGCGAGCTGCTGGGCAAGCTGGTTGAACCTTACTTGGCTCCCTTCCGGCGGTTTATACCTCCGATCATGGGGATGATCGACATTTCTCCGATTATTGCCTTGTTCGTGCTCCGCTTGGCTGCCTTCGGATTAATGAGCGTTCTGCACTATATCTTCGGGTATTAGAGATGAAAGCCGATATCTATGAACATTTTAAACCGGAGGAACGGCCGTTCGTCGACCGGGCCTGGGAATGGGTCGTAAATGCCGGGGATTATCATGAGGTCAAGCTAAGCGACTTCCTGGATCCGCGGCAGTGTTTTATCCTGGAGTCCTTGGCCAATCGTCACCCGGATGCGCTGATCCGGCTGGACGGCGGTTATGAAGGCGCGGAACGGCGCCGGGCGCTGATTGCTCCGGATTACCGGGATCTCAGCCAAGAACCGATGGGAATGAAAGTGCTCGACATCACCTCGGGAGACCAGAAGTTTCTTGCCCTTCAGCACGGCGATTATTTGGGTGCGATTTTGGGATTGGGTCTCAAACGAGATAAAATCGGCGACATCCATGTCCGCGAGGACGGGTGCCATGTGGTGATAGCTGAAGAGATCGCTCCCTTCCTGCAGATGAACCTTAACCAGGTGCATCGAGTCAGCGTCCTCACCGAGCTGCTGAACCTAAGCGAGCTGAGGACGATGGAGAAAGAGCTGGAGCCGCTGGAATTGACGGTGGCCTCTTTGAGACTGGATGGGATCGCCAGCGATGTGTTCCGCTTAAGCCGCAGCAAAGTGCTGATTCCGATCAAGGCGGGCCGTTGCCGGGTGAATTGGAGAACGGAGGAGGATCCCTCTACCCCGCTGAAAGCCGGAGACGTGATCGCGCTGCAAGGCTTCGGGCGGTTTAAAGTGCTTGAGGCAGGCGGCTTGACCAAAAAGGGCAGGCATCGTGTCAAAATCGGTAAATTTGTGTGAGGCGTTTTGCAGGAGATGGCGGATTCTTGTCGAATAAGATAGTTCGAACTGTTTCCTGAATGTATCTCGTGATTGAAATGACCACGTCTTCCCTCTGAAGTGCGAGTTCAAAAAGTCAGGTTTTCAGCACCGATTCGATGTCGAGTTCGCTTCTCGAGTTACCTCGTGATCAAAAGTTGACTTTTGAACAACTTTTTTAAGGGAAGTTTCGAAATTTCTAGGAGGTGGGGATCATGCCATTAACGCCGCTGGATATACATAACAAAGAGTTTTCCAGACGTATTCGCGGTTACGACGAAGATGAAGTCAACGAGTTTCTCGACCAAGTGATCAAAGACTATGAGATCGTGATCCGGGAGAACAAGGAGCTTCACAACCAGCTAATGACTTTGCAAGAGAAACTGGATCATTTCGCCAATATTGAGGAAACGCTGAGCAAAACGATTATCGTTGCGCAGGAAGCGGCCGATGAAGTGAAGAACAACGCGAAGAAGGAAGCCCAGTTGATCGTGAAGGAAGCGGAGAAGAACGCCGACCGGATCGTCAACGAATCGCTGGCCAAATCTCGCAAAATCGCGATGGAAGTGGAAGAACTCAAGAAGCAGGCTTCCATCTACCGCGCTCGGTTCCGTACGCTGGTGGAAGCGCAGCTGGATTTGCTTAGCAGCGATAGCTGGGATACGTTGGAGAATCGCGAACGCGTCGCCGATAAAGGGCAAGAGGTGCAAGAGTTGTATTAATCGCAAACAACGCCATTTGGCTTCCGTGAAGGAGCGCCAAATGGCGTTGTTGTTATTGGATCTCATTGGTCCAAGCGATTGGGCCGGCTTGCCTGCGATATTCCGAAGGAGAAACACCGGTCATTTGCTTGAATAGGGACAAGAAGTGCTTTTTGTCCGTATAACCGACGGTCCGCATGATCTCCTTAACGGAGAGTCGGGTGGAGGCGAGCAGCTCGCGGCTCGTCTCGATTCTTTTCTTTCGGACGTAATCGTTAAACGTGCAGCCCGCGTATTGCCGGAATAAACGATGAAAATGGCGTTCGCTTAAATGGCTGGCGGTTGCTAAGCTGCGGGCGGTTAAAGGGGTATGAAAGGAGGCGTCGATCTGGTGAACGACTTCCTCCATGGCCCGGTTTTCCGGTCCGTCGGCAAGGCGGGTCTCCCTGCGCTCCAAATGGCGTTCCAGCATGACCGCCAGCTCGACGAACAGACTGTACAATCGAAGGAGATAACCGGAATTTCTTTCGGTATATTCACGGTAAGCCGTCCGAAACCAGGTGCTCCATTGTCCGCTGCCATCCTTCAAGTGGTACGGCCGCGGAGGTTCTGCGGCATCTTCTCCGAATAAGCAGAGCCTGGAACGGCGCAGCTCCTCAAAGCCCGGCAGGCACTCCAAACGGGACCGAAGCTTATTTGGTTCATACAGGCAATTGTATACGATTAGTGGCCGACGCGGGCCTGCATGGCAGGGGCGGAAGACATGCTTCGTTCCGGCGGGGAGCAGAAACATATCGTTTCTGGCGACGCGAACGACCTGATCGTCAATAAAATGAAACCCCTCTCCTTCGGCCACAAGCACGATCTCCACGAATCGATGGCTGTGCATCTGCAGATCAAACGACTCCTCGGCCCGGTTAAAGAAAAAGGGCAAGGAGTCCGTAAAAAAGGCGGTTCCGTCCAAGACCTTCTCCCCTCGGTACAATGACAACCGTAACCCCTCCTCCACTGCAGTTGCCCCTATTATAGGCCCCGGCCCCGGCTGGGTCAATTTCCAGAACCGGATGCCAAACGAATATGTTCGATCACGGCATCAACGCCTCCCGGGGGCTGAACCACGATATCGACGACGTCCGGGGAAACGATGCGCAGATGCATCCGGGCGGGGGGAGGCGGCATTTGTCCGTCTCCCGCGGTTACGCTCCCGGGACTCGGTGTCTCCAAGCGCCAGGAGATGTCGATTTTGCCGCCTCCCGGAACGGGAACTGACCCGCGAGCCCAGGACAATCCGCCGCAAGGCTGCGGTTCAACGAGGACGCGGCTCCAACCGGGCTCAAGGCAACGCACACCGAGGACGTAAGCGCCCAGGAAGTAGGCCGGCCCTGCGGACCAGGCATGGCAATGACTCCGGGTCAGCAGGTCGGGATTTGCTCGATTTTCCGAGAAGTTCGGATACATTTCCCAGCAGGTCGTAGCCCCCCAATCGATCATTTGCCCGTATTGGCGGCGAATGTCCTCGAGCATGACGTCCCATTCGCGCAGCTTGGCGAGCGCCTCGTAATAAAAGAAGGACATAAACGGGCTGCCGATTTGCACGAAGGCGCTGGGCGGCCGCAGAATATGGCTTTCGACGAAAGCGAGCCTACCGGTCTCGTCCCCGGCTTGTTCAGGAATTCCGCATAACAGCGCCACCACTTGCGTTTGAATGCTGAATATGTCTGAGAGCCGACCGTCCGCATGGATGCAGTCGAGATAGGCTTTTTTTTCCTCTGACCATAAATGCGTATTGATGGCGGCAGCCAAGCGGTTCGCCTGATCGGCGTAGAACGCTTTGGCTTCGTCATTGCCGAGAACTGACGCTAATGCGGCGGCGGACGACAGCGCTTTGACCAGGAACATGTTCTGGTGCGAAACGATGCCGTCGTTCGGCTGGTCCAGCGGAGCCCAATCCAACAGGTTCCAACTGCGAATCTGCAGTAATCCCCGGGCATCGAGCCGCCCTAAATAATGCTTAAGCGTGTATTCGATGTGGGGGAAGATATCCGTTGCAAAGGTTTTGTCCCCATTATGTCGATACAGCTCCAAGCAAGCGGTAATCCAGAAAAACGTCCAGTTCGGGATAACGCTGTTCCATCCGCTGGGCACCTGGTTAGCGTAAAACGGGGTTTGGAACTTTGAACCGGGAACCAATCGAAGGCAGCGTTCCACGATCCGGTCGGCCCCAAATAAATAATAGTTAACCAGCGCTTCATTTCGGGCATCGCCGACCCAAAAGGTTTGCTCGTACATCGGACAGTCAACGAAGGTATCCTCCATGCAAAGCCGGGTCGTATGTTGACTGATTTGCCAGATGTCATTCAAGCGCGGATCCGAAGACTGGAATTGCCCGATCTCGGCGATGGGATAATTGCTTTGCAGCATCCGTAGATAACGGATGCGAACGGGGGAAGCCGCGTTTCGTACGGTAACCTGGCAGTAACGCAGACCCCTCCGCACCGGAGAAGTATACTTGCGAAGTCCACCGGCACAGATATAACGAAGCGTATGGTCCAGTCCGTAGGTATCCTGGCGCCGGCCGTGATGCATAAATTCGAATCCGTACAAATCGAGAATCGCCCCTTCCGGCGCTTCTACTTCGAACTCGAAATACCCCGACAGTTCCTTGCCGAAGTCGATCACAAATTCGGTATCCGCGTCGGGATAGCAGGGGACTTCCGCAACATCGGGCCCGGGAATCACCGCGTGATGCAGCGAGCTAGGAATGGATAGGGGGACTTCATGCCTTTTCCACACGGAGAGGATAAAGACGTCTTCCCGGCTAACCAGCCCTTCGGGAACGGGACGCATCCAAGTCGTAAATCCCAGCAGACCTGCCGTATCCGAGATCCCTTTGGCCCGCACATAATCCGGATGACCTTCATCCATCGGCAGGTTCGGGAGATGATCGTAACGGATGCCGCCGTCGAAAGGACCAAGGGTGGCAAAGACGGAGGGATCGTCTATTTCGGCGGAGGGATTCGCCTGAAGGAACGAAAGGGGCGATAAGAACTCCAACGGCTCCTCCGCATCCACGGCAAAATGATACCCGCCTCCGTGCGTGCCTCCGCTCACGTCGATCAGCAAAAAATGGTCGCCCGGCTCGAGGTCAAGGCGGAGGAAGCGTTCGGGGGCTTCTCCCGTCAGCGAGTTCTCATCGTACCAAACTCCGTTCAGGCTGCAACCCCGAAAAGTCCCTCCGACATCGATCAACGCCAGCGTGGCCGTACAGCGCCGTTTACAACGTAGGACGGTAGTCAGCAACCCTAGGAATTCCACCGGGTTTGCCGTATCGGTACTCTCTTCATAAAAATGATTGCGCAGGTCGATCGCCGCGGTAAATTGCACGGGCGTGACCTTGCTGAGCTGTTCGACGCGCCGCGGATAAACGGGCTCTTCCGTCAAATAAGGAATGTCCCTCGTCACCGGCATTCCCCAAGGTTCGCATCCCGCCGGGCCGATGACGGTGGCCGGTTGCCACTCCGGCCCCGGCTTGAAATCCGCTTCGATCCAGGCGTCGTCCCAAAGCCGGGCATCGATTTTTTCGGCAAAAGCATGTTGACAGGACATTCTCGGGGAACGCCGGTCGTGACCTGGATGCGGAACGGTCAGCCATGTGTCGTCGGTCGCTGCCATCACCTGCCGGGCCGTGTCGGGGCCGGTGACGCGCTGGCCTTGTCCTTGGGCGGAAGAGCCGCTTTCAAGCTCCAATTGGGCCAGCAGCCCTCCGCGCCCCCGCAAATAATAAAAGTTACTGATGCCAAAATGCATAACCATGACGGCAATAGCATTGGTCTGTCCCGGTCTCAGCAGATGGCCGATGTCGTACTCGTCATAGGCTAGCCGAAACGGCCAGGATCGCGGAGGGCCTTGCCCAACCCGCTGTCCGTTGACGTATAACACGTATCTCGAATCCGCCGTTAGCTTAACACTTGCTCTGCCGCTATCGGCTCCCGGCCACGCAAACGTTTTGCGGAAACAAGTCCAATCGTTGCGCGGGCTGGCCTCGCCGGAATGCCAAATCCATTTTCCCTGCCAGAGAGTCTCCATCGGTATGCTCGCTCCTTTACACGTCGAGTGATATCCCTTTCATTATAAAAGAGGAGGCGAAGGAACAAAGGAGGGGAAAACGTACTAACGAGGGGGAGAACGGACATTTCAAGGGAAACCCTAGATTCGCTGCCGAATCATCTACTAGGTCTGCTTCGTGATCTAAGCCCGATGATGTTGACATGGGGGAGGCAATACGATATAACTATTTACATATTGTACTTGCATAATGGAATTATTCGATGATGGGAACCAGTACGCCGCGATTTTTGTTCCCCAGAGAGTTGGCACCCTGCTGAAAGCCAACGTTCAAAGCGCGGACGGAAGATCCTCCCGGAGAAGCAAAGCTGAACTCTTTTTAGTCGGATTTTCAGCACCGAGAAGGTTGGATGAAACTGGGACTGAGTAGTGGAGCGTAGCTGGAAGCTACGTGAGCAACGGAAGGCCCGGTTGAATTCAAGATTCGACGTCGAATTATCTACTTGATCTGCTTCGTGATCAAAATCCGATTTTAGTAAGCTTTGCCGGTTGTTGGCCGTTATACCGACCCCATATGAAGCGTATGGGATCAAGGTGTCATGCCTATTTGCGGCCTCGTCCAGACGGCGGCTGCGTTTGAAGCGCATGAAACAAGGGTGGTAACGCGAGCATAAGTCTCGTCCCTTTTAGGGGCGGGGCTTTTTCTTATTTTCCAGGCTTAATAAAGAAAGGAAGAGAAGCATGAAGAAAGTCGACGTGAAAGAAAATGCGCGTACGCGCGACTTGCGGATTCTGGACAAATGGAGCCGCGAAAATACGTTTAAACGGAGTATCGAAAACCGGGCGGGCCGGCCGAACTACGTCTTTTTTGAAGGACCGCCAACCGCCAACGGCTTGCCGCATATCGGGCACGTGCTGGGACGCGTCATCAAGGACTTCGTCGGCCGCTACCAAACGATGAAAGGCTACCGCGTCGTCCGCAAAGCGGGCTGGGATACGCACGGGTTGCCGGTCGAGCTGGGCGTGGAGAAGGAACTCGGCATCTCCGGCAAGCAAGAGATCGAGAAATACGGCATCGAGGAATTCGTGAAAAAATGTAAAGACAGCGTCTTCGGTTATGAGAAGCAATGGCGCGAATTTACCGAAGCGATTGCGTACTGGGTAGATCTCGACGATCCGTACATCACCCTGAACAACAGCTATATCGAAAGCGTGTGGAACATCCTGGCGACGATCCACGATAAGGGCTTGCTGTACCGCGGCCATCGCGTCAGCCCGTATTGCCCTTGCTGCCAAACGTCGCTAAGCTCCCACGAAGTGGCGCAAGGTTATGAGGACGTTAAGGATCTCAGCGCCACGGCCAAGTTCAAGCTGAACGACTCCGGCGAATATGTGCTGGCCTGGACGACCACGCCTTGGACGCTGCCGTCCCACGTGGCTTTGGCCGTAAATCCGGACATGGAATACGCCCGAGTGCAGCAGGAAGACGGCGTATACATCGTCGCCAAGAACCTGGTCGAGAAAGTGATGAAAGGCGATTATACGGTATTGTCGACGCATAAAGGTTCGGAATTCGTAGGCAAAACCTATACGCCGCCGTTCACCTACATTCAAGCCGATAACATCAACGTAATCGTTGGCGCATCGTTCGTCACCGACGCCAGCGGTACGGGGATCGTCCACATGGCTCCGGCGCATGGCGAAGACGACTACCGCGTCTGCCGGGAAAACGGCATCAGCTTCGTCAGCGTTGTGAACGGCCAAGGGCGTTATACCGATGTGGTTACCGATTTCGCCGGCCGGTTCGTGAAGGACTGCGACCTCGACATCGTCAAGATGTTGTCCGAGCAAGGAACGTTGTACAGCAAAGAGAAATACGAGCACAGCTATCCGTTTTGCTGGCGTTGTAAATCGCCGCTGCTGTACTATGCGATGGAGAGCTGGTTTATCGAAACGACCGCAGTTAAGGATCAGCTGATCGCCAACAACAATTCGGTCGACTGGTATCCGGGGCATGTCCGCGAGGGCCGGTTCGGCAAGTTCCTGGAAGAGCTGGTCGACTGGAACATCAGCCGGAACCGCTATTGGGGCACGCCGCTGAACGTGTGGGTTTGCCCGGATTGCGGCGGGCAGTTCGCGCCTCACAGCATCGCTGAGCTGCGCGAGCATGCGGTCGGCCATGTCAGCGAAGATCTGGAGCTGCATAAGCCGTACGTGGACGAAGTGAAGGTTCGTTGCCCGCACTGCGATGGCGGGGTGATGGAACGGACGAGCGAAGTCATCGACGTATGGTTCGACAGCGGTTCGATGCCGTTTGCGCAGCATCATTATCCGTTCGAGAACCAGGAGACGTTCGCGGAGCAATTCCCGGCGGACATGATCTGCGAAGGGATCGACCAAACGCGCGGCTGGTTCTACAGCCTGCTGGCCGTGTCCACGCTGTTTACCGGCAAAGCGCCGTACAAAGCCGTCATCGCCACCGGCCACGTGCTGGACGAAAACGGGCAAAAGATGTCCAAATCCAAAGGCAACGTCATCGATCCTTGGGAAATCATCAACGAGTTCGGCACGGACGCGTTCCGTTGGGCGCTCTTGTCCGACAGCGCGCCTTGGAACAGCAAACGGTTCTCTAAAGGGATCGTGGCCGAAGCCAAGTCCAAAGTGGTGGATACGTTAGTCAACACGCATGCGTTCCTGACACTGTACGCCGGCATCGACGGCTATAAACCTGAAGAGCACGCTTACCGTCCTTCGGAGAATAAGCTGGACCGCTGGATCCTGTCCCGCCTGAACAGCTTGATTCCGGTCGTAGATAAAGGCCTGGCGGTGAATGACTTCGTGAACTCCTCGCAAGCGATCGAAGGGTTCATCGACGAGCTGAGCAACTGGTATATCCGTCGTTCCCGAGACCGGTTCTGGGGGAGCGGCTTGAACGAGGATAAATTGTTTGCCTATCAGACGTTGACTCACGTGCTGCTGACGGTATCCAAGCTAATCGCGCCGTTCGCGCCAATGATCGCCGAGGATATTTACACCAACCTGGGCGGCGGGGAGAGCGTACACTTGGCTGATTATCCGCAGGCGGACGAATCGCTGATCGATCCGGCGTTGGAACAGGATATGGAGAGCGCGCGGCAGATCGTCGAGCTTGCCCGCAACGTCCGCAACGAGAGCGGCATCAAGACGCGCCAGCCGTTGTCCAGCCTGATCGTCTCCATGGACCGGGAGTTCGCGGTGAGCGAATATGAAGACATCATCAAGGAAGAAATCAACGTCAAGGCAATCGACATCGAAACGAGTGACAGCGGCTTCGTCGATTTCACGCTGAAGATGAACCTGAAGGTGGCCGGCAAGAAATACGGCAAAAACGTCGGGTTCCTGCAAGGATACCTGAAGAATCTTGCGCCGGAGCAAACCCGTGCGATCGTGGAGCAAGGCCAATTTACCATTCTTTCTCCGGAAGGCGAAGAGTTGGCGGTAACGGCGGACGAACTGCTCGTCGAAAAGCAGGCGAAACCGGGTTACGCTTCCGCTTCCGGTTATGGATTGACCGTAGCGCTCAATACGGATATCACGCCGGAGCTCGAGCAAGAAGGTTGGGTACGCGAAGTCGTACGCGCCGTGCAGGATACCCGCAAGAAGATGGATCTGCCGATCGAGAAACGGGTGCACCTCACTTTGGACGTCGACGACGAACTGAAAGCGGCCATCACTGCGTTTGAACACGTGCTGCGCGAGAACGTATTGATTACCGACGTCGCTTTCGGGAAAGCGCAAGGTCCTGCAGAGTCCGTGGACCTTGGCAGTAAGACGATTGCCATTTCGATTGACGCTTAAGTAGGTATTGAGGAGAAATGATGGATTCGCCTGAATGGAGCTTTTCCAGGAGGGCCATAATAGTAGCAATTGAAGCAAACGAGCCTGCGGTCTCCCTTGAAGGGGAACGGGCTCGTTTGTGTTTTAGGAAACTCTGGGGAGCAAAGGATGGGGTGTAAATGTCTCGTCGTAAACCGGCGCCCGAACCCGCGGCGGAGCCCTTGCCGGAAACGCCGGAAGAGCAGATGAACGCCATGTACCGCCTAACCCTGAACTGGACCAGGCAGCTAGAGAGGTCGCGCATCGCCGAATATACCGAATTGCTGAACCGCCCGTGGCGTTTGATTTGGCTGAACCTGTTGTCCGGCACGGCCCGGGGAGTTGGCGTGGCGATCGGCTTTACCTTTTTTGCAGCAACGATCATCTACATATTGCAGGGCTTGGGTGCGCTAAACCTTCCGATTATCGGCGATTATATCGCGGACATCGTACGCATCGTGCAAAGACAGCTGGAGCTTAATACTTATTAGAACCGGTTCCCAGCGAATCTTCGCTATCCAAATGCTCCGTGGCACTCATATGTTTCCGATAGACCCCGTTGCGGTAAAAACAAACGTTTTTGCCGTAGATATCGGTGGCAACGAAGGACTCATAAGGTTCAACGAATCCGTCAAGCTCTTCGGAGGCTTCGATCTCCATATCATTGTAGTCGTCGATTTCCGCATCCTCGGCCATGGCCGGCGAATTGGAGGTACCGAAGCTTTCGACGATCTGCCAGGCGTCTTCCCCGTCAAAGCCGTTTTGGTCATCTCGTTCATCCAGGCTCGTTCTTCCGAACGGAGGGGACAGGAAGATTTCCTCGATCGGCCGTTTGGCCGATACGAAGGTTTGCGGGCTATGCTCCTTGCAGTACGCCGTTTCCGGAATCGCGCTGAGTCGTTCGAAGCTGATGGGCTTGCCGCAAGTCGCACAGTAGCCGTAGCTGCCGTCCTCGATCCGTTCGAGCGCATCTTCGACCCGCGCCAGGTGCAGCTCATGATGTTCGGCTAGAGCGAGGTCTTTTCCCCGCTCATATACTTCCGAACCGAGGTCCCCGGGATGATTATCGATCGGGCTGAGCTCATTGGTATTATCGCGCATCGATTCATTCATTCCGTAATGGTCATTGTCCGACAACTGTTCGGTTAAAGCGGACTTGGTTTCCTGCAGTTTCGCGGTAAGCTCCGCGATCTGGGCTTTCGTCAAATGCGGCATGGGGTTGCTCCTTCCTTCCTGTGTCTAGAGCGGTGATTTGTAACGTCTCTCCTAGCCGTATTTTGTGCAGAACCATGACGAATTACCTAAGGAAAATCCTTTCGCGCATGGACGGGTCATTTCCGGCTGTGCTACAATATACAAGGCTTAGATGAGGAATATCCTGCCGCTTTTGTGCGGGTGGGAAATGAAAAACGAGGTGACTGACCGCGTGGTATATTTTTTGATTGCATTAATCGTTTTTCTGGTCGATCAAGGCACGAAATATTGGATTGCAACCGGAATGACGATCGGGGAACAGATCCCGGTGATCGGCGACTTTTTCCTGATTACTTCGCATCGGAACCGCGGCGCAGCGTTTGGTATTTTGCAGGATCAACGCTGGTTTTTTATCGTGGTGACCACGGTTGTGGTGATTGGGATCGTCTGGTATCTGCTTAAAGTGAGAAAACAGCCGAACAAGCTGCTGCCTGTAGCGTTGTCCCTGGTGCTAGGCGGAGCGATCGGCAATTTCCTGGATCGTGCCGTCAGCGGGGAAGTCGTTGATTTTCTGATGTTCAATTTCGGTTCGTACACGTTTCCGATTTTTAACGTAGCCGATTCGTGCATTGTCGTCGGCGTTGCTCTGATCATTTTGGATTCCCTGCTGGAGATGAGCCGGGAGAAGCAGGCTTCTGCTCATCAGGAGCATGAGGAAAACGTATGAGCCTGGACAGAACGGTAGAAGATTTCGAAGACGAGAAGCTCGAGTGGGTGGCTGGACCGGCCGACGCGAAGGAGCGAATCGATAAATATGCAAAAACGCAGCTGGGGGAGGAGGTCTCCCGCAGCCAGATTCAGCTGTGGATAGAATCGGGGAACCTGGTCGTGAACGATGCACCGGTCAAAGCGAATTACAAGCTGGCGGAAGGCGACCGGGTGATTCTGACCATACCGGAGGCGGAGCCGACGGAAATCGAGCCGGAAGACATTCCGCTCGATATTTGTTATGAAGACGGCGACGTCATCGTCGTCAACAAGGCGCGCGGCATGGTCGTGCATCCTGCCCCGGGCCATGCCTCCGGGACGCTGGTCAACGCCTTGATGCACCATTGCAAGGATTTGTCGGGCATCAACGGCGAGCTTCGGCCCGGGATCGTGCATCGCATCGACAAGGACACGTCGGGACTGATCATGGCGGCCAAGAACGATAAAGCGCATGCCTCCTTGGCGGCGCAGCTCAAGGCCCATACCGTGACGCGCAAATATTATGCCCTGGTGCACGGCAACGTCAGCCATGATCAAGGCACGGTGGATGCGCCGATCGGCCGCGACCCCCATGATCGCAAGATGTATACGGTGATCGAACGGAACAGCAAGCATGCGGTAACGCATTTTCAAGTCGTCGAACGGTTTGGGGACTATACGCTGCTCGAGCTCAAGCTGGAGACCGGACGAACGCATCAAATCCGCGTCCATATGAAGTTCATCGGCCATCCGCTGGTCGGAGACCCGCTTTATGGCCGCAGCAAAGGGATCAAAATGGACGGACAAGCGCTGCATGCCGCCGTGCTGGGGTTTGACCACCCTGATGACGGGCGGTATTTGGAATTCAGCGCGCCGATCCCCTTGGATATGGAAGCGGTGCTGCAATCGCTGAGAAACCGTTGATCAACGTATACAATGTTCACCTCCAGGAGACAGCTTGATCAAAAAGTACAAACGATCGGGTGATTAATCCATTCTCTAAATGGGCCGAATTCCTGCATATTTAAAGTGCGAGTTCGAACCATTCGAGAATGGATTTTTTCATGAATACGAAGGAGATGGACGTTTGATATGAGTACGCTGAATGGACAAGAAACGTATATTCAACAGCAATTTGCAGAGCGCATTGGCGGGGCGAATTACGGCAAAGACACCGCTATTTATAAATTCGAGAAAATCAAGCGCGCCAAAGCGGCGGCGAAGAAGGACTTTCCTGATCTCGAGCTGATCGACATGGGCGTCGGCGAACCCGACGACATGGCGGATGCCGGCATCGTGGCCAAGCTGGCGGAGGAAGCGGCCAAACGCGAGAACCGCGGCTACGCTGACAACGGAATTGCCGAATTCAAGGAAGCGGCGGCGAAGTACCTCCATGACGTCTTTGGTGTTGAAGGCATCGATCCGGTCTCGGAGGTGGTGCACTCGATCGGTTCGAAACCGGCGATCGCCATGCTGCCTTCCTGCTTCATCAATCCCGGGGATATCACGATTATGACCGTACCGGGCTATCCGATCATCGGAACGCATACGAAGTATTTGGGCGGCGAGGTTTATACGGTGCAGTTGACGGAGGAGAACGACTTCCTGCCGGATCTGGACGCGATTCCGGAAGAGATCGCGCGCAAGGCGAAGCTGATGTATTTGAATTACCCGAACAATCCGACGGGCGCCAGCGCGACGAAGGAGTTTTTTGCCAAAGTGGTGGAATGGGCGAAGAAATATCAAGTCGTTATCGTACATGATGCTCCTTATGCCGCGTTGACCTATGACGGCCTGAAGCCGCTGAGCTTCTTGTCTGTCCCGGGGGCGAAGGACGTGGGCGTCGAGCTGCACTCCTTGTCTAAGTCGTACAACATGACGGGATGGAGAATCGGGTTTGTTGCCGGCAATCCGCTGGTCGTTAAAGCGTTCAGCGACGTGAAGGACAATAACGATTCCGGCCAATTCATCGCGATCCAGAAAGCAGCGGCTTACGGGCTCGCCCATCCGGAAATCACGGAGCGCATCGCCGAGAAATATTCGCGCCGCCACGAGCTGCTGGTGAACGCACTAAACGATTTAGGCTTTAAGGCGAAGAAGCCGAAGGGATCGTTCTTCCTCTATGTGGAAGCGCCGAAGGGCGTGGAAGGCGGACCGACGTTTGCGACAGCCGAAGATTTCTCGCAGTTCCTAATCCGTGAGAAACTCATTTCCACCGTGCCGTGGGACGATGCAGGACATTTCGTGCGTTTCTCCGTCACGTTTATCGCCGACGGCGAGGATGAAGAGCGCCGCGTCATTTCCGAAATCAAACGCCGCCTAGGCGATTTGAAGTTTATTTTCTAGTAAAAATATACCAAAGGGCCTCTTGGGTTGATCCCAAGGGGCGTTTTTTTGTTTGGAGTGGATGATGTGGTTGCGAATGCTGCTGTTGGTGGTGATACGGGTGTTGTTGGAGTAGTTGATGCTGATGCTGCGCTGCTACTGGTGCTACTGCTGTTGTTGAGTAGGCGTTGATGTTGAGATTTGCTGGTGTTGATGTCGGTGCTGTTGAGGGCCGATCTGCCTTATGCTCTAACGCTGGCCAGAAAGCTTATTTCAGCGAAAATCGCAGGTTTTTACTTTTAACGCTTGCCAGCGAGCTTATTGAAGCAAAACCTACCTCGTTTACACCAAGAAATCGCAAATAAGCTCTCCTGTAAGCGTTACGTCGCAAAAGGCCGCATTTTTTCCCGAATAGCGTTTCTGATCAGCGTTAGATCACGTCTCCTCGTGCATTCGCCTCCCAAGCCCCCTCGTTCACTCGTCTCCCAAAGTTCCCTAATTCCCCGAATGCCCCAAATGCCCCAAATGCCCCAAATGCCCCAAATGCCCCAAATGCCCCGAATGCCCATCTCCCACAAGTCCGCTCGTCCTCCATGCCCCCGTCCCTCCCAAGCCCCTGTTCCCGCATTATGGCCTCGCCGTCATCCATCACCTATCACCTAGAGTCTTGGTTAAATATTCAGAATGTTAGGGCGTTTATGCAGTGATAAGGGAAGGGGAGGGGCACCGGCTAACCTGCTATAGATCAGGGATAAGCCGGGAAAACTCACAGTTGAATAAATATAACATTGTATGTATAATTATAAATATTCAACAACACAGCAGGCTTCCAACGGGGAGATGGAATGAACCTCAGCATCGGCACGTAACGATCTGGGCCGGGTGTCTTGACAGGCTAACCTCATTCTGTCATAATTCATGTAAACCATAAGCACCTTTAATTCAGTCCCGTGAGGCTGGCAAGGTAACGTGAATGGGGAATTGGGCGGACTTCGCTTATTTGCGGCGGTCCTCTATGTCCAAGACCTACATGACAGTCATAGGTATACTGTGGCTAAAGACTCCTTGCCTGGATTTCCGGCAAGGAGTTTTTTTATGCGCCTATCACGGACGATGCAAGGTGACCCTATCCCTTAAGGAGGTCGCAGGCTGTGAGCAACGAAAGTCATATCATAATGGACGAAACGGCGATTCGGAGGGCACTGACAAGAATTGCGCATGAAATTTTGGAACGAAACAAAGGTATCGAGGGGTGCGTGCTGGCCGGCATCAAAACAAGAGGCGTCTACCTCGCAAAGCGGTTGGCCGAACGCCTGGAGAGCATCGAAGGAACCGCCATTCCATGGGGCGAGCTTGACGTAACGAATTATCGCGACGATAAAGAGGAGCCCGCTCAAGCGAGCGCCAAAGCTACCTTCCCGGTATCGATTCAAGGCAAGAAAGTCATCTTGTTCGACGATGTGCTCTATACGGGCCGCACGATTCGGGCGGCGATGGACGCGATCATGGATTGCGGCCGTCCGGAGTCGATCCAACTGGCGGTGCTTGCCGACCGGGGACACCGGGAGCTGCCGATCCGAGCCGACTACATCGGCAAAAACGTGCCGACCTCGCGGGCGGAAGAAATCGAAGTGCTCTTGACGGAGCATGACGGCACCGATCTGGTTCGCATCCTGCAAGCACGGGAGGGGAACTAACGATGGCGCTGACCGCAACCGCTGTGAAGGAACGCAGCCTCCTCGGGCTGAAGGAATTAAGCGCCGCGGAAATTTCCGCGATTCTCGACCGGGCGGCTTATTGGGACGCAAGGGAAGAGAAGATGATTCCCGTACTGAAGGATCATTTCGTTGCGAATATGTTTTTCGAAAACAGTACGCGCACCCGCTTCTCGTTCGAGATGGCGGAGAAACGGCTGGGTGCCCAGGTGCTGAACTTCGCGGCAGCCGCCTCCAGTGTGGAGAAGGGCGAGTCGATTTACGACACGGTCCGTACGCTGGAATCGATGGGTATCGACGCCGGCGTGATCCGGTTGAAGCCGATCGGCATGCTGGAGGAGCTGGCCAAGCGGGTATCGGTGCCGCTCGTAAATGCCGGGGACGGCAACAACGAGCATCCGACGCAAGCGCTGCTGGATCTATATACGATGAAACAGCATTTCGGGGAACTTGGCGGGCTGAAGGTGTCGATCATCGGGGATATCAAGCATAGCCGGGTCGCACGCTCCAACTTGTGGGCGCTGCAAAAATTCGGCGCGGAAGTGAAGCTCTGCGCGCCGGACAATATGCAAGCCCCGGAATTGAGCGCGTATGCGCCTTATGTCCCGATGGACGAAGCGCTTTGCGCTGATGTGGTCATGATGCTGCGAGTGCAGCTGGAACGCCACGTCGGCGGGCTGATTAAGTCGGCCGAAGAATACCGTCTGCAATACGGCTTGACGGAGGAACGGGCTGCGGCCCTCGCGCCGCACGCGCTGATCATGCATCCGGCTCCGGTGAACCGGGGCGTCGAGATCGACGATGCGGTGGTCGAGCATCCGCAATCCCGGATTTTTAAGCAGATGCAGAACGGGGTTCCGATCCGCATGGCGGTAATGGAACGCGCTTTGCTGTAAACCGCGGCCGGGATAAAGGGTTGCTTCGAGCAGGACGACAGACGGAGTTTTCGGGTACGAACTTCAATCAGCGAGGAGAGATAAAACATGCGGCTGGTCATCATCAATGCCAATGTCTTGAATGAACAAGGGGAACAGGAATTATCCCAAATTACGATCGAGAACGGAATCATCGCGAAGGTCGAGAAAGCGGGCCAACTCGAGCAGGCCGGCTCGGAAGCCGGGACTGAGGTCATCGATGCCGGCGGGAAACTGGTGACGCCGGGATTCATCGATATGCACGTTCATTTGCGGGAACCGGGGTTTGAGCATAAGGAAACGATCGAAACCGGCTCGCGCTCGGCGGCTCAAGGGGGATTCACCACGATCGCCTGCATGCCGAACACCCGGCCGGTCACTGACAACCCGGACACGGTACGGTTTGTGTTGCAGAAGGCCGAGGAAGCCGGGCTGGTGAACGTGCTGCCTTATGCGGCGATCACCAAAAGCGAGCTTGGCCGCGAGCTGACGGACTTCGCCGCTTTGAAGGAAGCCGGCGCGATCGGCTTCACCGATGACGGCGTCGGCGTGCAAAACGCGCAAATGATGAAAGATGCGATGCGGCAGGCCGCTTCGCTGGGGATGCCGGTGATCGCCCATTGCGAGGATAACTCGCTGGTGGAAGGCGCACCGGTAGCTGAAGGGGAATTCGCCCGGAAGCACGGGTTGAAGGGAATTCCGAACGAATCCGAGGCGATTCATGTCGGGCGGGATATTTTGCTGGCGGAAGCGACCGGGGTTCACTACCATGTGTGCCACGTAAGCACGGAGCAGTCGATCCGGCTGATCCGCCAGGCAAAGCAAATCGGCATCAACGTCACCGCGGAGGTGTGCCCGCACCATCTGGTCTTGTCGGAGGAGGATATTCCCGGACTGGATGCCAACTGGAAAATGAATCCGCCGCTGCGCTCCCGCCGGGATGTGGAAGCTTGCATCGCCGCGCTGGAAGACGGCACGATCGACATTCTCGTGACCGACCATGCTCCGCACAGCGAAGAGGAGAAGGCGAAAGGCATGCAGTTGGCACCGTTTGGCATCGTTGGATTCGAGACGGCCTTCCCGCTGCTGTATACGAAGTTCGTCGCCACAGGCCGCTGGAGCCTGGCGATGCTGGTGCAGCGGATGACGGCCGATCCGGCCCGCGTGTTCGGCCTGGAGGCGGGACGTTTGGTTCCGGGGACTCCGGCCGACCTGGCGATCGTCGATCTGAACGCGGAGCGGACGGTTGATCCGGCCGCCTTCGCCTCGAAAGGACGCAATACACCGTTTACCGGATGGAAGCTGAAGGGCTGGCCCGTCGCAACCATCGTCAAAGGGAAACTGGTCTGGAACGATACGCTCGAACTAGCCCAATAATGGGCTAATGTGAATATAGTATTTCAGCTTATGGATAAAGGAGTGCTGCAGGATGCAGGCAAGATTATTGTTGGAAGACGGCACGCTGTTTACCGGGACCTCATTTGGGGCGGAAGGGGAGAAGACCGGCGAGGTCGTTTTTAATACGGGAATTACGGGATACCAAGAGGTGCTGTCCGATCCTTCCTACTGCGGGCAAATCGTCACGATGACGTACCCGCTGATCGGAAACTACGGCATTTCGCGCGACGACTTCGAATCCATCGCACCGTCGATCCACGGCTTTGTCGTACGCCGCTATGAACCGACTCCAAGCAACTGGCGGGCTCAATACAATTTGGGCGACCTGCTGAAGGAATACGGCATTCCCGGCATTACCGACATCGATACGCGCATGCTGACGCGCCTTATCCGCCATCAAGGAACGATGAGGGGGATTTTGACCACCTCGACGAAATCGGTGGACGAATTGAAGGAAATGATGCTGGCCACCAGCATCGCCGAGCTGCGCAATCAAGTGGCGCAAACCTCGACGCACCATGTCTACAGCAGTCCGGGGTCCAAGGAACGGATCGTGCTGGTCGACTTCGGGGCAAAAAGCGGGATTCTACGCGAGCTGAACAAACGCGATTGCGACGTCGTGATCGTGCCGCATAACACGACCGCGGACGAAATCCGCCGCTTGCACCCGGACGGCATCCAGCTGTCCAACGGACCTGGGGACCCGAAAGACGTCCCGTATGCGGCGAAGATGATCGCCGAGCTGCTCGGGGAGTATCCGATTTTCGGGATTTGCTTAGGCCACCAGCTGTTCGCCTTGGCCTGCGGCGCCGATACGGAGAAGTTGAAATTCGGCCATCGCGGCGGCAACCATCCCGTGAAAGAGCTGGCTTCCGGCCGCTGCTACATTACGTCGCAGAACCACGGCTACACCGTAAACGAAGCGTCCGTCGCCGGAACCGAACTGGAAGTGACGCACATCAACAATAACGACAAAACGATCGAAGGACTAAAACATAAGAAATACCCGGCCTTTTCCGTACAATATCATCCGGAGGCGGCTCCGGGACCCTACGACAACAGCTACTTGTTCGACCGGTTCATCGAGATGATCCGCGAGCACAAGCGGCAGAACCCGCAAAAACCCCGCCAAGCCGAACTGATGGCCGCGGCGAAAGGAGAACTGTAAACCTATGCCGATCAACAAAGACCTTAAGAAAATTCTCGTCATCGGCTCCGGACCCATCGTCATCGGCCAAGCGGCCGAGTTCGATTACGCCGGAACGCAAGCCTGCCAGGCGCTGAAAGAAGAAGGCGTCGAGGTGGTGCTGATCAACAGCAACCCGGCGACGATCATGACCGATACGAACATGGCCGACAAGGTTTACATCGAACCGATCACGCTGGAATTCGTGACGCAAATCATCCGTCAGGAGCGGCCGGACGGCTTGCTTCCGACGCTCGGCGGGCAAACCGGCCTGAACATGGCGGTCGAGCTGGCCAGAGCGGGCGTACTGGAGCGCGAAAACGTGAAGCTCCTCGGCACGCAGCTGACTTCGATTGAAAAAGCGGAGGACCGCGATCTGTTCCGCGAGCTGATGCGCGAGCTGGAGCAGCCGGTACCGGAGAGCACCATCATCACCACGGTGGATGAAGCGCTGCAATTCGCCGATGAGATCGGCTATCCGGTCATCGTCCGTCCGGCGTATACGCTGGGCGGTACCGGCGGCGGGATCTGCGCCACGGTAGAGGAGCTGCGCGAGACCGTAGCCTCCGGCATCCGCTACAGCCCGATCGGCCAATGCTTGATCGAGAAATCCATCGCCGGCATGAAGGAAGTCGAATACGAAGTGATGCGCGATGCCAACGACAACTGCATCGTCGTCTGCAACATGGAGAACTTCGACCCGGTAGGCGTACATACCGGGGATAGCATCGTCGTCGCGCCGAGCCAAACGCTCTCCGACCGCGAATACCAGATGCTGCGTTCGGCCTCGCTCAAGATCATCCGGGCGCTGAACATCGAAGGCGGCTGCAACGTGCAGTTCGCGCTGGATCCGCAAAGCTTCCAGTATTACGTCATCGAAGTGAATCCGCGGGTTAGCCGTTCGTCGGCGCTCGCGTCGAAAGCGACGGGGTACCCGATCGCGAAAATGGCGGCCAAAATCGCGATGGGTTATACGCTCGACGAAATCGTCAACCCGGTAACGGGGCAGACTTACGCCTGCTTCGAGCCGACGCTCGACTACATCGTCAGCAAAATCCCGCGTTGGCCGTTCGATAAGTTCGTCCACGCCAACCGCAAGCTGGGTACGCAAATGAAAGCGACCGGCGAAGTGATGGCCATCGGCCGGACGTTTGAAGAGTCGATCCACAAAGCGGTCCGGTCGCTCGAGATCGGTACGCATCGCTTGTACCTGAAAGGCGCGGAGAAGATCGACGAGGAAACGCTGAACAACCGCCTGACCAAGGCGGACGACGAGCGGCTGTTCCTGATTGCCGAAGCGTTCCGCCGCGGCTACAAGCTGCAGCAAATTCATGACCTGACCGGAATCGACTGGTGGTTCCTCGACAAAATCGAACGCTTGGTGGAATTCGAGAAGACGATTGCGGAAGAAGAGTTCTTTTCCTACGAAACGCTGTACGAGGCGAAGCGCTTAGGATTTACCGACCGGGCGATCGCCGAGCTGCGCGCCGCCGGCCAACCGTCCGGCACGCACCGGACCGAAGCGGAAGTGAGAAGCTTCCGCAAGGAGCACGGGTTGAAGCCGGTGTACAAAATGGTTGATACGTGCGCGGCCGAATTCGAAGCATCCACGCCTTACTACTACTCGACCTATGAAACGGAAAACGAAGTCGTCCAAACCGACAAGGAGAAGATCGTCGTGCTTGGCTCCGGACCGATCCGCATCGGGCAAGGGATCGAGTTCGACTACTCGACGGTGCATGCGGTCTGGGCGATTCAAAAGGCCGGTTACGAAGCGGTCATCATCAATAACAATCCGGAGACGGTATCCACCGACTTCAATACGTCGGATCGCCTGTACTTCGAGCCCTTGTTCTTCGAGGACGTGATGAACGTGATCGAAGAGGAGAAACCGGTGGGCGTGATCGTCCAGTTCGGCGGCCAAACGGCGATCAACCTGGCGGCTCCGCTGCAAGCGGCGGGCGTGCGCATCCTCGGCACCTCGCTCGAGAGCATCGACGAAGCGGAAGACCGCAAGAAATTCGAAGCGCTCTTGTCGAAGCTGGACATCGCGCAACCGAAAGGCAGCACGGTAACCTCGGTGGAGGAAGCGGTGGGAACGGCTCAATCCCTCGGCTATCCGGTGCTGGTCAGACCGTCGTACGTGCTCGGGGGCCGGGCGATGGAAATCGTCTACTCCGACGAGGAATTGCTGCGCTACATGGAAGAAGCGGTGAACATTAATCCGCAGCATCCGGTGCTGATCGACCGCTACATGCTGGGCAAGGAAGTGGAAGTCGACGCCATCAGCGACGGAGAGACGGTGCTCATCCCGGGGATCATGGAGCATATCGAACGCGCCGGCGTTCACTCGGGCGACTCGATCGCGGTGTATCCGCCGCAGCATCTGTCGGCGGAATTGAAAGAGAAAATCGTCGAGATCACGGTTAAAATCGCCCGCGAGCTGAAGACGATCGGCCTGGTGAACATCCAGTTCGTCATCTACAAAAATGAAGTGTACGTCATCGAAGTCAACCCGCGTTCATCCCGGACGGTACCGTTCCTGAGCAAGGTGACGAACATTCCGATGGCGAACGTGGCGACCCAATGCATTCTTGGCGCGAAGCTCAGCGATCTTGGCTACCAAAACGGCCTATGGCCGGAAAGCGCTCAGGTTGCCGTCAAGGTGCCGGTGTTCTCCTTCGCCAAGCTGCGCCGCGTCGAGCCGACACTTGGACCGGAAATGAAATCGACGGGTGAGGTCATGGGCCGCGATCCGCAATATGCCAAAGCGCTGTATAAAGGTTTGATCGGCGCGGGCATGAAGATCCCTGCGACCGGTGCGATCATCGCCACGGTGGCCGATAAAGATAAGCAGGAAGCGGTTGATCTGCTGCGCGGCTTCTACCGCCTAGGCTACAAGATTATCGCTACGGACGGCACGGCTTCCGCGCTGATCGAAGCGGGTATCCACGTGACGACGGTCTACAAGCTGTCCGAAGGGGTGCCGAACATTCTGGATCTCATCCGGAACGGCGAAGCTCACTTCGTCATCAATACGCTGACCAAAGGCAAAGAGCCGGAACGCGACGGCTTCCGCATCCGCCGGGAAGCGGTGGAGAACGGCGTCGTCTGCATGACCTCGCTGGATACGGTCCGCGCGCTGCTGGAGATGCTGGAGACGATCAACTTCTCCTCGCAAGCCATGCCTGCGCTTTAGAGGAAGTTCAAAAAGTCGGCTTTTTGATCGCGAAGAGGTGTTTTGAAACCCAACGGAAAGCTAACGGACACCAGGAACGATATTGTTCCGGTGTTGGGGAGCTTTCGATTCTAACGGACCGAGGAGCCCTTATTTCGGGCAAAACCAACAAGATTAACCCCTTGAGGTATAATAAGGTCTCTGGAGTCCGTTACAACGGGAAAAAACGGGGAAATGAGCAAATAAGGTCCATACGGTCTGTTAGTTTGGGTTAATTGAAAAATAAAGCGGCGGCTCGGAAGCATCATGCTTCGGAGCCGCCAGTATGAATGGAGGAGAGCGGATTTGCGTTCGTTTGAAGAAGCGGCCGGGAAACTGATCGTCGGCCTGGACTTTCCCGATGCGGACCAGGCGCGGAAACTGCTGAAGGAGCTGGAGGGGATTCCCTGCTACATGAAGGTGGGGCTGCAGCTGTTTTATGCGGCCGGTCCGGATTTGATCCGCGAGTTGAAGCAGCGGGGCTACTCCGTTTTTCTAGACGTGAAGATGCATGACATCCCGAACACGGTCAAAGGCGGAGCGAACAGCGTCACGAAACTGGGCGTGGATCTGTTTAACGTGCATGCGGGAGGCGGGCTGGACATGATGAAGGCAGCCCGAGAGGGTGCGCTGGCAGCCCTCGAGAGCGACAGCTCGCTGACGATGCCGAAGATCATCGCGGTGACGCAGTTGACCAGCACGAGCCGCCGAGTGATGAACGAGGAAATCGGCATCCCGGGCGAAGTGGAGGGAGCTGTCGTGCATTATGCGGAGGTGGCTCGTCAAGCCGGGCTGGACGGCGTTGTCGCTTCGCCTCTTGAGGTGACGGCGATTAAAGCGCAATGCGGACAAGCTTTCTTGACGGTGACGCCGGGCATTCGCCCGGCGAACAGCCCGCAAGGCGATCAATCGCGCACGTTAACTCCAGGTGAGGCGATGGCGCAAGGGACGGATTATATCGTCGTTGGCCGGCCGATCATCGCTGCCCCCAATCCGCGAGAAGCGGCGGAATCGATCATTAAGGAGATGATGTAAGACATGACGAATACCCAATCGGTAGAAGCGCAAATTGCCGGGAGTCTGCTGGACATCGGAGCGGTGGCGCTCCGTCCGCATCAGCCGTTCACCTGGACCTCGGGCATCAAATCGCCGATATACTGTGACAACCGGCTCACGATGTCGTACCCGGAGATCCGTGATTTGATCGCCGAATCGTTCGCGGCCATGATCCGCAAGACCTACCCCGAAGCCGAAGTGATTGCCGGAACGGCGACGGCAGGCATCCCGCACGCGGCGTTCACTTCGCAGAAGCTGGGTCTGCCGATGGCCTACATTCGCGACAAGGCCAAAGGGCATGGCAAAGAGAATCAAATCGAAGGTTTGATTAAGCCGGGGCAGAAAGTCGTCGTCATCGAGGATTTGATCTCCACCGGCGGCAGCTCGATCAAGGCGGCGCAAGCCGTGCGCGAAGCCGGAGCGGAGCCTTTGGCTGTACTGGCGATTTTCAGCTACCAGCTGGACAAAGCCGTGCAGGCATTTGCCGATGCGGGTATCACGCTGCAAACCCTGTCCAACTATACGGCGCTGATCGACGTCGCCGTGAAGCGCGGCGATATTCAAGCGGAAGACCTCGAGCTTCTGCGGTCTTGGCGGCAGGACCCGGCGTCGTTCGGCAACGCGTAAGCGATTCATTAAACAAGGAGCAGCCCGATCTTAGGATTTGGGCTGCTTTTTTAATTGCGCACAAAATAAGACCACCGATGAGAAGCGAGTTCGCCTTTTGTCATCGGGGGTCTCTTTTTCTACTTAAACGAAAATCCCTCGTATTTCTCCGCATTCTTCAAGCTAGTCCATACGTCCGGCGAATCCCCGCCGATATGCCAGTAGGCATACCCGGCAACGCCGTATTTGGCCCCCAGCTGGTATTTCTCGGATAGGGAACGGGCATCTTCCAGCCAAATCTTGTGCAACGTGCCGTTCTTACGGTATTCCATGGTGTATTGGCCAGCCGCATCGTTCCATTTGGGCGTACCGCCGTATTGGGTGATCCGATTATTTTGCTCGGGGAGAGAGACGTCCTCCGACGATAGCGTGGTCCCGCTGCCGCTGAGGCTCCAATCCCGCGTGTACAGCGGCATCCCGAGAATGAGCTTATCCGCTGGAATTTTTGCGAGCAGCTTATCAAGGTGTTTCTGCACCCAGCCGAGCGATGCGACCGAACCGGCGGTATATCCGCTCCAGTGCTCGTCGTAGGCCATAATCACCGAGTAATCGGCGCTCTTGGCCAATTCGGCGTAGTCGTACGCATCCGACCAGTCGCTGCCGAGATCCGGCGGCAGATCGACGGACAGCACGGCCGAGACCGAATGCAGTTCCTTAGCCAGGTTGGCGATGAAGGCGGTAAACAGGTCCCGATCGGCAGCCGCGACGTTCTCGAAATCCACGTTGATGCCGTTCAGCCCATATTTTTGAACATAAGACTTCAAGCTTTGAATCGCGTCCGCGGAAAGGGAGCCGGAAGCAAGCAACTTGTGCGTCGTTTCCTGATCAAAACGGTTGCCTACCATGGCCCATACCTGTTTGCCGTTATTTTTGGCCCAGGTTGCTAGAGAAGGAACGCTGGAGTCGGAGATCTTGCCGGTTTTTTCGAGAAAATACCACCTCGGCGCCAGCACGTTCACGCTCGATTGCAGTATCGACTTCTGATAAGCTTCGTTCGATTGGCCGTATTGCCAGCCGATTTGGACCGGAGCCGGATGGGCGGTAGCCGCGATTGCCTCGGTCCAGCGGTAGTCCTGCAGCAGGCGATCCAAGATGACGGCCGTCTCCTGGCGCGTGATCGCCTGCGCCGGATAGAACATTCCGCTGCTTCCTTGCATCAGTCCCAGCTGCGATATGGAGCCGATGTACGGCTTGGCCCAAACCGCGATCGCCGCCTCGTCCTTGTAGCCGGTCTGTACGCTAGCGGCTGCCGGCGTTTGCTTCAGCGCCCGGACCAGCCAAGCGGCGGCCTCCTGGCGGGTTAGCGGTTGATCGGGCTTGAAAAGGCCGTCGCCCATTCCTTCGGTTAGGCCCAGCTCGGTAGCCGCCTGGATCGTGCCGTAATACCAGGAGGTCTTCGGCACGTCGCGATAAGCCGGAACGGCGGATGCCGCCGGTTCCACCCGAAAGATCCGCGTCAGTGTGGTCATAAATTCCGCCCTCGTAATCGAGCGGGTGGGGGAAAACAAAGACTCGGACGTTCCTTTCATCACATTATCGGCATGTAAGCGAATAATTGCGTCTTGGGCATAGCTGGCCGAGATGTCGGTATACGGCAGTTTGTCGGCGGCGGCCGGCTCTAGCCGGAAAACGGCCGCAGCAAGCAGCAGCGATGCCGCCAGTAGAGTGGGTATCATTTTTTTCATGAAGTAGTTCTCCTTGCCGATTCTAGTAGAATTCTCCTTTATTCTAACAGAATTGTAACCTAGCATCAGCGCATAAAATCTGGAAAGAAAAAGAACGAATTCGTTAATTCCGTTGTAACTTTTTGCCATAGTATTTCGTTTATAATGCAAGACGTAAATGAATTGCTAGACAAGGCCAAGAAGACCAAGAAGAGGCAGAATCACAAATTAGGGAAATGGGAGAACGATACACGATGATGCGATGGCTTCGCAAAACAGAAAAAGTCGAAGTTCCGTCCGGAACGGACGCTCCGGTCCCGGAGGCGGAAGCGGAAGCGGAAGCCGCTGCCGCTGCAGAGAAGACGGTCTCAGAAGATGCAGCCGTCGAGGCCATTGCAGTCCGTGCGCAAGAGGAGGAACCGGAGAAGGAGACCGGACCGATCTTGTCGGTCAAAGACGTTCGCCGTTCTTTTCCAGTCGGCGGAGGAGAGATCCAGGTTTTGAAAGGGATCGACATGGAAGTGCTTTCCGGCCAGCTGGTGATGCTCAAGGGGCGCTCCGGCTCGGGTAAAACGACGCTGCTCAATATGCTCGGCGGATTGGACCAGCCGACGTCGGGCGAAATATGGTTCCGCGGCCAGCCGCTGCATGAGCTGAACGACGACAATCGGACGCTGCTGCGCCGGGATCAGATCGGCTTTATTTTCCAAGCGTACGCCTTGCTTCCGCTGCTATCTGCCTGGGAGAACGTCGAGCTGTCGCTGCGAATGGCGGGCGTTCCGCCCCAGGAGTGGAAACGGCGCGTTACGCACTGCCTGGAGCTCGTCGGGCTGGGGAAACGAATGTTCCACCGCCCGTTCGAGCTGTCCGGCGGGGAACAGCAGCGGGTGGCGATCGCCAAAGCGATCGCTCACCGGCCCAAGCTGCTGCTGGCGGATGAGCCGACGGCCAATCTCGATTCGCAAATGGGAGCACAAGTCATGGCAGTATTCAAGAACATCATACAGACCGAACGCGTGACGATCTGTATGACTACACACGATCCTACAATCCTGGAGGTAGCGGACCATGTTTACGAAATGGTGGATGGCAAATTTATCGGGTAAAAGGGGGAAAGTTAGGCTGATTCGAACGCTGGGCATCTTGTCCGTATGCCTGGCTTTGGCGGCATCCACGGGCTGCGCCTTGCTGCCGAACGAAGAGGCGGAGGAGGACCTGCCCGTGATCACGCCGCCGACGATTTCGAAGAAGCCGGAGTACGAAGTGCGCACGGAGACGATCGAGATCAGCGTCAGCGCGGTCGGCAAGATCATGAGCCAGCGGGAGGAACCGTTATTTTTCACGGAAGATAATCTCCACGTCAAAGAAGTAATGGTCAAGGCGGGAGACAAGGTTAAGCAGGGCGACGCCCTGATTCAACTGGACGTTGAGGACCTGCAGAAGGACTTGCGCAAGAAGAAGCTGGAGTTCCGCAAACAGGAAATCTCCATGAAAGAGCTGCTTCGTACGAAGGACGAGAAGGACCCGATCGAGTTCGAGGAAGCCTCCATCGTCTTCGAGGAACAACGCCAAGCGCTGGAAGATTTGGAGAAAACGATTGCGGACGGAACTTTGCGAGCGCCGTTCTCCGGCACGGTGGTATCGGTCTCCGCCCAGAAAGGCGCCGCAATCAAAGCCTATGATACGGTAGCGGTGCTGTCCGATACGTCTTCGCTGGTGGTGGCGGCCCAGTTTGCCAAGGAGGATTTGGCGAAGGTAGCGGTCGGCATGAAAGCGAAGGTCGACATCAACGCGGCTGGCGTATTCGACGGTAAAGTGAAAGTGATGCCGGTCGATACCGGAAGTTCCGATAACGGAAACGGGAACGGCGGCGGCGGAGGTACTCCTCCGGAGAAAGATACGATCGATAAGTACCTGATCGTCCAACTGGACAAATGGCCCGAGGGAATCGAACGCGGCCGGCCGCTTAGCGTTTCGATCGTGACCCAACGTAAGGAAAATGCCGTATTGATTCCGATATCCGCCCTGCGGACCATCGGTTCGCGTACTTACGTCCAGGTCGTGGAGGAGGACGGCACGAAACGCGAAGCTGATGTTGAGGTGGGCATGCAAACCTCGACCGACGTGGAAATCGTTAAAGGACTCACGCCGGGACAGAAAGTAGTGGGTCGTTAATGGGAGTTCCTTTATTACGCTTGCTGTTCCGCAAAATGTGGAACACGAAATGGCTGACGTTGAGTACTTTATTAGGTCTGATCGTCGCCGTCTCGTTTACGGTCAGCATCCCGATGTATTCCGACGGGTCGTTGAAACGGGTCGTCGCGACCACGCTGAAAGCCGAAAGCGAAGGGCTTCCCGCAGGTTCGTTGATCATGAGCTACCAGGCGCCGGGCGGTACGAAGACGGATTCCGGCGCGCTTGCGGCGGTCAATCAATATATCGTGGACGAAGTGCCGGCAAAGATCGGCTTCCCCTACGACGCCTATGTCAATACACGGGCGATCCGCAGCACAGAGGTGTTCCCGGAGGATCCGACCAAAGTCGATGCGAGTCGGACTCGGACGATGTCGATCGTGTCCATGAGCGGTTTACAGGATCATGTCTCCATCTCCGGCGGCCAGCTGTATTCGGATCAGGCCGGCGGAGATACGCTTGAGGCTCTGATGCTGGAGGAGGCGATGTACCGCCAGGATCTGCACGTTGGGGACGTCATGGAGTATCCGGTGTACAGCGGCGTCGACGTAACGCTGAAAGTCAAGATCGTCGGCACCTTCCAGCCGGCTAACGAAAATGATCCGTATTGGTACCAAGGCTTTGAAGGAATGATGAACAACTTCTACGTCCCGGATCAAGTATTTAATGAAGACCTGCTGAATCGTTTGTCGATTCCGCTGCATAATTCCAGCTGGTATTACGCCTTTAATCTCGGCGAGATCAAAACGAGTCAGCTGTCGCCGCTGTCGGATACGCTGGAGCGGCTGAACGTGGAGTTGTACCAGAAGCTGAAAGACACGAAGGTGGACGTATCCTTCGGCAGTCTGTTGAATGATTTCCGCAAGCAAAGCCTGCAAATGCAGACGCTGCTGTTTACTCTGGCGGCACCGATGATTGCCATGGTGTTCTATTATATCGTCATGAACGCCCGCCAAGCGCTTGACAAGCAGCAGAGCGACATTGCCGTGCTTCGCAGCCGCGGGGCTTCCACGAAGCAGATCATTTTGATCTATTTATTTGAGAGCTTGATTCTTGGCGTGATTGCGTTGATCACGGGTCCTTTGCTCGGTTGGTTTATGTCCAAGAGCATCGGCTCCGCGGACGGTTTCCTGACTTTCGTGAACCGGAAATCCATACCGGTAGGATTTAACTTCGACGCCTTCGCATTAGGCGCGGCGGCGGTGATCATCGCCATCTTGGCAACGCTGCTGCCGGCCGTCTCGTTCGCCCGGTCCTCGATCGTCAAGACCAAACAGAAGCAAGCACGCTCCGATCGGGCGCCGTTCTGGCAACGCTGGTTTCTGGATATCGTTTTGATGGGGGTATCGGGTTACGGTTACTACTTGTTTAATCAACGGCAGATGCTGACGTTCCAGACCGGAATGACCACGGATGAGCTGCAGGTTCAGCCTTTCCTGTTCTTCGTTCCGGCGCTGGCGATCTTCTCGATCGGATTGTTCTTCCTGCGGGTGTTCCCATGGCTGCTGAAGCTGATCGGCTGGATCGGCAAAAAATGGCTTCCGGTTCCCTACTATTTAAGCTTGACGCAACTATCCAGGTCGTCTTCCTCTTATTATCCGCTGATGATTCTGCTCGTGTTGACGTTGGGGCTTGGCGTATATAACGCTTCCGCGGCCCGGACGATCGACCTGAACTCGACGGAGCGGACGCTGTACAAATACGGGGCTGACGTCATTATGCGGACGGTTTGGGAAGGCACGCCGGAGATTACCCGTCCTTCTCAAGGAGGCTCCGGCCAAGGTCAAGGCGGCGGTTCGGGAGCTCCGGGCGGCGGCGGGAACCCGGGCGGAGGTCCTGGAGGCGGGCCGGGCGGCGGAGGGCAAAATCCTACCCCGTCCAAAGTGATTTATTCCGAGCCTCCGTTCGAAATCTTCCGGAAGCTGGATGGGGTCGAACATGCGGCGCGCGTCCTGCAGACGAAGGGCAACATCATCGTCTCCGGCCGCTCGGCGGGCCAAGGCAACGTGATGGGGATCGACAACGTCGATTTTGCCAAAGTCGCCTGGTTCCGAAACGATTTGTTCCCGACGCATCCGTATAATTACCTGAACTTTCTGGGGATGAACGAAAGCGCGGCTTTGGTTCCGTCCTCGTTGGCGGAGAAGTACAAATTAAAGCCGGGCGACGTGTTTACCGTAGCCTTGGGCGAGCAAACGGTGGAATTTGCCGTTTACGGGATTTTGCCGTACTGGCCTAGTCAATATCCGGATCAAACGCCGTTTATTATCGCGAATTTGGATTATATCTACGACCAGGTTCCGCTTATTCCTTATGAGGTGTGGCTGAAAATGAAGCCGGGTGCCAAGGTTGCGCCGCTGATCACCAAACTGGCCGACGAAGGAATCGAGCTTTATTCGGTCGACGATGTGCGCAGCGAACTGGCGGCGCAGAGCAAGCACCCGACCCGGGGCGGGGTATTTGGGATTCTAAGTCTTGGATTCCTCGTTTCGGTGATCGTCTCGCTGATCGGGTACGTGCTTTACTGGTTTTTCAATTTGTCCGGCCGGGTCGTCCAGTTCGGGATTTTACGGGCCATGGGCTTATCCCGCAAACAATTGACGTTTATGCTGCTGGCCGAACAAATTTTGACGGCAGGCTTGTCGATCGTGCTGGGGATCGTCATCGGGAAAATCGCCGGCAAGCTGTACTTGCCGTTCCTGCAAACGGCGGATAACGTAACGACGCAAGTGCCGCCGTTCCGGATCGTGTTCGATAACCAGGACACGCTGCAGCTCTATGTCGTCGTGTTCGTGATGCTTCTGATGGGAGCCGGCTTGCTCTTCTGGCAAATCCGGCGCCTGCGCGTGCATCAGGCGGTAAAAATGGGAGAGGAGCGCTAAAGGATGATTCATTGCGAAGGACTTGTCAAGATTTTCAAATCCGAAGATATCGAAGTTGTGGCGCTCCAAGGCTTAAACTTGACCGTTGAACAAGGCGAGATGATGGCGATTATCGGCAACAGCGGCAGCGGCAAATCGACGCTGCTGAATATCCTTGGCGGGCTGGATCGCCCGTCGGCCGGCCAGGTTACCGTCGGGGGCTGGGATCTGCTCAAGATCCGCGATGACCAGTTGGTGGAATATAAGCGCAACACGGTCGGCTTCGTTTGGCAGAACAACGCCCGTAACCTGCTTCCCTACTTGACGGCACTGGAGAATGTGGAAATGCCGATGCTGCTCACCGGGAAGCTGGACCGGGCTTATGCGAGAGAACTGCTGGAGCGAGTCGGCTTAAAGGATCGGATGCATAACAAACTGCATCAACTCTCCGGCGGGGAGCAGCAGCGGGTCGCGATCGCCATCTCGCTATCGAACCGGCCGAAGCTGCTGTTGGCCGACGAGCCGACGGGTTCGGTGGACACGGCAACCTCCGATCAGATCATGCAGATCTTTCGCGAGGTAAACCGGGAGCTCGGAATCACGGTCGTCATCGTCACGCACGATTTGACGCTCGCCGGAAAGGTGGACCGCGTGGTCGCCATCCGCGACGGATTGACCAGCACCGAATTCCTGAAGCGCAATCCGAATCTGGATTTGGCAGCGGCGGAGCTCGGAGCCGGGGGCTTGCAGGAGGTTCACGAAGCTTTTGTCGTCGTCGACCGCGTCGGACGGCTGCAGGTTCCGAAGGAATATTTGGAATCCGTCGGGATCAACGGCCGGGCCAGCATGGAGTTCGACGGGGAGAAGATCATTATTACGGCACCTAAATCATTGGAGGGGGATCCATCATGAGGTTGAAAAAATTATTGTCCGTATCGCTGGCGGCGACGCTGGCGCTGGGCCTGTTGGCCGGCTGCAACGGCGGCAAGGCGGCAGAAACCGAGCAGGAGAAAGTGCTCCGTATCGGAGTACTGTACGGGGGTTATGACGATTCTTATTTCCGCCAACAGTATACCGACGTGTACGAATTCACGCACCAGAACATCCGCATCGAGGTGGTGCCAGCGATCGACCAGAGCCAATACCGTTACCAGGATAGCTCGCAGCCTTACGTACAGCCGGATTACCTGGATAGCATGAAAAAAATCATGACCGGCAGCAATCCGGTCGACGTCGTGGTAACCGATACGACGGTATTGAATCAGCTGATCAAGGAAAACATGGTCAAACAGCTGGATCCGATGATGCAAGAGGATAAATTCGATACGTCGGACTTCGTGCCGGCGGTGATTGACGGAATCAAGGATCTCGGGGAAGGCAGTCTGTACGCGTTAACGCCTTCGTTCTCTTCCTCTGCCTTGTACTATAACAAAAAGGTCTTTACGGATGCCGGCGTGGAGCCACCAACCGACAACATGACTTGGGACGATATCTTTAATTTGGCTCGCCGCGTGGCCAAAGGCGAAGGCAAGGACCGGGTGTACGGATTTTCGTTTAACCGGTACCAAGGAAGCGATCCGTTCTGGGATATGCAGAACAACTATGTAAGCGCGTTGCAACTCAAAACCTTTGACGACAAAGCGGAAACGATGACCGTGAATACGCCGCAATGGACCAAGGTTTGGGAGACGATCAGCAAGCTGGCCAAGGACAAAATCATTCCGGACAGCAACAGCGGCATGATGGACGGCACGGAATGGAACCCTGTCACGAGCGACTTCTTCCTGTCCGGCAAAGTGGCGATGACCATCGGCGAGAACTACTATGTAAATGAAATTACGGACGCCAACAACAACGCTTCGAAAATCAAAAACTTCAAACCCGTGGATTGGGATGTCGTTACCGTTCCGGTTCATCCTGAAAAACCAGGCGTCGGGGGTAACATCTGGCTGAGCAATACGTTTGCGATCAACAGCGCGGCTCCGAACGCCGAAACGGCCTGGGACTTCATTAAATTCATTAACGGCGAGGATTGGGCGAAGCTGAAATCCCGCAGCAACTCCTATGAAATGCTGGCTCGCAAAACGTATATCCAACCGAAAATGGGCTTGGATTACAACATTCAGGCGTTTTATATGTTGAAGCCGGCGCCGCCAACGGATCCGAAGCAGGATAAGCTGATGAGCGAAAAACCGGGACTTTACAGCGTGACCGACAGCGGACGCAAGTTCTTCCAAGAGGTGCTGGAGAACAAGAAAACGCCGGCAGAGGCGCTTAAAGAGTGGGAAGAAAAGGGCAACAAGATGCTGCAGGAGATTAAAAACAATCCGAAAACTCAGTTCCAGGAGGATGGCACGCCATTCGTTCCGCAGGAAGGGGCTGCAGCGGGCGGAATTAAAGGATAAGCCGCAGCATCAGGGATATGCAGAAATTACCAGATCAACAAAGGGTCGCCGGACGGAATCCGGCGGCTTTTTTTGTTAAGGTTGGGTATTCTATAGGCAAGGACAATATGCTCCAATTTACCGAAAGGATGGACGGAACAGTCATGCGTTGGGTCTATTTCAATAAATTGTACAGAACGAAATTCCAAGCCGGCTGCCTGGCTCGAAGATTGGAGCAAGACGGCTGGATCTACGGTTTCGACGACATGCGGCAAATCGAAATTTTCCGCTCCCGCAAGGGTAAATACGGCGTGCGTTTCATTCCATAACTTGCGGCTTGACGCGCCCTACGGGAATCGTGTATATTATTAATTGTCGCTATTTATTGACGCGGGGTGGAGCAGCCCGGTAGCTCGTCGGGCTCATAACCCGAAGGCCGCAGGTTCAAATCCTGCCCCCGCAATCCAAGTTTCTCCGGGCCCTTAGCTCAGTTGGTTAGAGCGGTCGGCTCATAACCGATTGGTCACAGGTTCGAGTCCTGTAGGGCCCATATGCGCGAAACCCCCTTGCCTAGCAAGGGGTTTTTGCTTTGTTCGGGGGTTGGCTTCAAACCTTTTCACGTTTTTCGGGAGGCAGAGCGATTCCTATTTATTCTTGACATGTTTGATCGGTCGCTGTCCGGCATGAAGGTAAATAGGAAAGAAATTTTATGTTGAAATTGATCAAAAAGGGATTATAAACGAGAATGGAATCAATCTGCACAGAGAGTTGCCTAACGATAAGGCCCATCCTGTATTACAGAAAAATCACTAGTGCAGCCCAGACTAGAAAATACCCTCCGATGATCAGAGATACGAACCCCCTGAATCTCATGGATTCCAGGTAGGATTCGCTGGGTTCGGCTTCCCCTCGAACTTTCCAAGCCTCATCCATCCGCCAGAAGACATCAGGTTTTCTGCGGACGAGGATCCCTAGTCCGATAAAAGCAATTGAGAAAATGACGAGCAAAAATCCGATGGTATTCCCCCCCCCTTAACTAAGTTGGTTCCATGATAAGATCGAAAATCGTTTCTATACCTATACGATTGAAAATCTTTGAAGTTCCCTTTTCCACGGTATGGTTCCCTTAACGTCGAAACGCCGCCTGATCCCCTTTTCCGGATCAAGCGGCGTTTCTGTTTAGGTGTTCAAATCGTGAAGCCCGGGGCTATGCTCGTTAGGCATTTCCGGCAGGAACGGGAGCGGGAAGCCCTCCGGCGGGGCAGTAACCTGGAGGGAGCCGCCGTTACGGCTGGGGGTTTGCCCGGTGAAGATCTCGCCAATACGCGTCGCATCCAGCCGGAAGTTGAATTGGGCATTATGGAAGCCCATGTCGACATATTTACGGCATTCCGGGTATTTGTTGATATCGTAATTCGGTACGGGAAACAGTTTGCCCCAATCGACCCCAAGCGTCTCCAGCGCTTTGGCAAAGGCGTTCTGATGCGCGTTATCCCGGACGATCAGGAAGGCCAGCGTTTCGCGGAACGTCTTGTTGGAGCTCATTTCGTAAATCCGCGTCTTTTGTAGGACCCCGGTGGATTCCAGCACGAGGTTGTCCAGCAGGTCGCTGATCAGGTTTCCATGGCTGTACACATAGTTGCCGTTCCAAGGATTTCCGGCGGCATCGACCGGCAGGGAGCTTTGAGCGCCCATAATGAAATGATGCGGGTTCGCGTGCTTAATGGCTTCGTCAAGCGGCGCCGCGTCCACGCCGGCGTTTCCGGGCATCGACTCGCCCGCGCCGGTAAGCAACTGGTTAATCGTATGCTGAACCAGTTCGACATGACTGATCTCCTCCAGAAAGACGCCGCGAATCAAATCGCGGTACTGCGTTGCCGTTCCCCGGAAGTTGTTGCTTTGGAAAAAAAACTGCATCATCGTTCGCATTTCGCCGAATCTTCCGCCTAGCGTTTCCTGAATGACTTTGGCTGCCGCTGGATCGGGTTGATCCGGGACGATGAGATTGATCAAATCCTCTTTATAAAAATACACGCCGGGTATCCCCTTCCTATTGTTTATTGTAGCGAATTGACTGTTTTTATTGTGGTTTTCCTTCGGGGATATTATCCAGAAAAAAGGAGCCGCTCCCGCGGCCCCCTGAATCATTTGGCTTGCTTTTGGATCACCAATCGATGGTATTCGTTGAGGAGTTCGTCCAGACGTTGGCTTACCATGACCAGTTCCCTATCGGCCAGACGTTTGCTTCCGGCGAGTCGATTTAGTTCCATCCGGAGCTCTTCAATTTTGAAGATAAGATCCAAGGCGAACAACTCCCAGAATTGAAGTATCTATTGTATACGTCCGCTGTGCACTGGCGACCGTCCTGCGGATCCCACTTTATATCTGTCCGCACCAGGCTAAAGTGGTATCTATACCTTCTATGTCCGTTTTTGTAAATCCTCCCTAAATCCTGAGATAAAATGCAAAAAACTGTCGATTCGGTGAAATTTATTAAATTTTAAAGTTTTTCGGAGACCAAAAAGGACCGCTGGGGGCGGTCCTTCCTCGGTGATCGATAGGCGATTACTGCTTATCCTGAGACGGAGCAGGGTGTGCAGCCAAGTATTCGACGGCATTGTAGGTCAGTACGGCGGCATCGGCACGGGTAATCGCATCGCCCGGATGGAATTGCTGGTTCGCGTCCAACTTGGCAATCCCCAGCACGAGCGCGCGCTGAACCGTTCCCTGATAAGAGATGTTGAGCTGGTCATCGTCGGCAAATTCGACCGGTTTGATATTGATCTTAGGCAAATCGCCATGCTTCTCCATCGCTAAAATCAGCTGATGGGTAAATTCCTCCCGCGTCATCGGCTTGTCCGGGTTCACAGCGGCATCCAGATCAAAACCGTTGTTTTGCGCAATTACGAATGCGGGGGCATACCAAGCATCATTCTTGACGTTGGAAAAATAGTCGTTTGCTCCTTTAGGGGCCTCCGTATTGAGCTCCAGGCCCAGCAGATTGACGATAAGCTGAACGCCTTGGCTGGTAGTCAAATGTTCGTCCGGCAGAAAACTGTCGGCTCCGACGCCGCGAACGATTCCTTTGGCTTGCAGGACGGAAATGCTGTCTTTGGCGACGGAATGGCTTACGTCTTTAAAAGTCCCTGCGGCCGCGAAGCTTTCTCCGGCAAGCGACAAACTCAGGATGGCGGCGGCGGACAACAGGGCTAGATTACGTTTGAACATGGGGTCATCACCTCGTCTTGTTATTTTTGACAACTACTAGACGAGGGCTTACAGAAAATGTTGCAAGCTAATCAAAAGATTTACCAAATGGGATGATTCGCGTCACGTGGTTGATTTCGTCGAGCCGAACCCATACGGCCCCTTCCGTCGTGCGCAATTGTACCTTGTCCGGAGCGGAACCCCACTTGGGCAGACCGGTCATCATTTGACCGTCATGCAGTTGAACGACCACCTGATGGCCGAGGGTTACCGCCATTTTTAACTCGTGCATGAAACCAAACCTCATCTCTCCTGATATTCAAGCCGATTAACGCTACAACTAACTTACCATAAATCCCAATCGAATAGTTTATCGGATAGGGACGGTCTGGATTTTTGGTTGAATTTGATTTTGATTCTGTATATAATCATAAATACGGGATTTTTATGATGTGCCGGGGTGGCGGAATAGGCAGACGCACAGGACTTAAAATCCTGCGGTTGGTGACAACCGTACCGGTTCGAGCCCGGTCCTCGGCATCCCTAACGGAAAGAGCGTATTCGATAGACGAATGCGCTCTTTTTTTATAGGCCAAAGGGATTATTTTCGCCAAAAAACATTAAGAAAATTCTACCAAATGTCGATATAAAACGCAGAGGGCTGGAAAATGGTTCCGGTAAATTCAGCAATGAGGATAAAGGAGAGAAATCGATGACTGCTAACAGGAAAATGACGTATTGGATGCTCGTCTTGACGCTGCTCCTTTCGGTAATGGTTCCGACGGGCGTGTTTGCGGCAACCGGGGACATCAAAGGCATTGCGATCGAGGGACAAGATACGACCATTGAATTGGGCGTTGGCAAGACGAAACAGCTTAAAGTTAACGGTTCCAAAGAAGGATCAACTGAGAAAATAGATATGACCACTACAGTAAATTGGTCCTCATCCGATGCTAGTGTTGTGAGGGTTGAAAACGGATTAGTAACAGCGCTGAAAAGCGGAACGGCCAGCGTTACTGCTTCTTATAACAAGGGTGATGTCGGGTCCGTGTCGTCGATCACCATTAAAGTAACGGATACCTACACTGCGTTAACCTTGGATTACAAACTGGACGGGAAATATAGCCTGGACAGCTCCGCATCGGATCTAACCGTTACGGCCAAGGCGAAGGTGGACAATACGTCGATTGAACCGAAGGATGTGACGGCTGACGCGGAATGGACCTCCTCCAATGCGGGCGTACTGACCATTGAGAAGGGCCAGATTACGATAACCGGTTCGGGGGAAGCCACGATCACGGCCAAATATGCCGGGCTGACCGCTTCTTTTAAAGCGAAGGTAACTTCGCCGTACTCCGGTTTGAAATTGTATCAAAAGATTGGAGAAACCGAAACTGAGATTCAGGAGAACGAAGACCTGGAGCTCATCAAGGATGACAAGGAAGTGAACCTTCGGGTCAAAACGGTGTTGGCCAGCAATTCGAACGCCACAAACGACGTATCGGACAAAGCAACCTGGGCTTCTACGGATAACGGTGTAGCTACCGTCGAAGACGGTACCGTCAAAATTGTATCGGTGGGGAAAGCGACGATTACGGCGACGTATCTTGGCGAACAGGCTAAGGTCGACATTTATGTGCGCGCACCATATGAAGCGATCCTGCTGACGCCATCCGGCGATCAAACGATGTTTATCAACGAGACGTTGGCGATGGATGCCGGCGTGAGAGTCAAAGCGAATGAAACGCAGGACATCAGCGAGGATGCTGAATGGTCTTCTTCCAATAAACTGATCGCCACCGTGGATGACAAGGGCGTCATTTCGGCCAAAGCAGCGGGGACGACGACGATTAAAGCCAGCTACCAAGGCGTAAGCAAGAGCTTCAAATTGACGGTATACCCTTCGGTTACCAAGCTTGAAGCCGAGAAAGATCAGCTGGACGTCTACCTGGGGGGATCGGCCAGCTTGCCGAAGGTGACGGGCACGAAGCTGGACGGAGAAACCATCGATCTCAGCAATGAAATCACTTGGACCTCAAGTCAAGAGAACATCGCGGTCGTGGAGGACGGGAAAATCGTCGCGAAGGATTTGGATGACACGTTAGTGTCCGCCGAGGTTACGCTGACCGGGAAGCTGTCCGATGCCGGAGCGGGGCTGACGCCAAACGCGAACTTCCCGATTCGGGGAACGACGGTTGAGGTCAAAGTGAGCGTGAAGGAGAAGGTGTTGACCCTGCTCGCCTCTGAAGATTCGATGAGCATCGTCATCGGGGCGGAAACCGCCCTGCCGCAGATCACGGCCGTTTACGAGAACGGGGTGGAGCAAACGAATCCGACCGGCGTGGAATGGACCGTATCGGGTTCCAATGCGGTACTGAAGACGACGGCGGACGGGAAGAAGATCAAGGGGCTTAGCAAGGGCTCGGCTACGCTGAAGGGAACTTACGAGAACAAGACCGTCAGCCTTTCCGTCACCATCGAACCGAAAATCACCAAAATCGTCGTGGAGCCGCAATCGATCGAGTTGAATATCAAAAAATCGAAATCGATCAAAGTGACCGGCTATTACGTGGACGGGAAGAAGGTAACCCTTTCTTCCAAAATGGGCTGGGTATCCTCCGATGAGAAAGTCGTTACGGTGTCCTCGTCTTCGGTGAAGGCCGTTGCCGAGGGGACGGCGACGTTGACCGGCTCTTATCAGGGCCAAACGGTCACCGTGAAGGTGAACGTCATTCCGAAGCTGACGAAGCTGGAAGTCAGCGAGAAAAAACTGCAGCTAGCCCCGGGATCGGCCAAAACACTCGTGCTCACGGCAACCTACGATACCGGCAAGGTAGCCACCGTGACCGGCAGCGCCACGTGGTCCAGCTCGAAGACCAGCGTTGCCACCGTGACGGCCGGCAAGATCGAAGCGGTCGCGAAAGGCTCGGCTTCGATCAAAGCGCAATACGGCGGCAAGTCCGTGACGGTCAGCGTTTCGGTAAAATAAGGATATTGGCGTTCAAGGAGTCTGCCTTCGCGAAGGCAGGCTCTTTTTTTTGTGCGAGTTAGCAAGTTTTGGTTGATTTTAGGCCCGGGCATCCCCTATAATTGGAACAAATGTTCTGGGAAGAGGACTATCATCTATGAGTAGACAGAAGACACGATGGACGGTTGTTTGCGTATTTGTGGCATGGTTGTGCGTCTTGATTTCGGGCTGCGCCCCGGAGGGATGGGAGGAAGCCTTGCGGCAACCTTCCGAGAACGCGTCATTGGCTTCCGAAACGAAGGGGGACAGCCGGCTCCGCGTCATTTTTCTGGATGTCGGACAAGGCGCTTCACAGCTGCTGATCAGCCCGTCCGGGCATACGATGCTGATCGATGCCGGTAACAATGACCGGGAGGAGGAGATGTTGGGTTATTTGCAGGCGTATGGGGTACGTCGCTTGGATCTCGTGATCGGGACGCATCCGGATGCGGATCATATCGGCGGGTTGGACCGGGTAATCGACCGATTGGACGTTGGCGAGGTGTATATGCCGAAGATCCAGTCCAATACGAAAACGTTCGAGTCGTTGCTGAATTCCATTCGCAGCAAAGGGCTGAAGGTCAAGACCGCCAAAGCGGGTTTGGAGCCAGCCTGGGACGAGCAGATCCAGGTGAAGATGCTGGCCCCAGTGACGGCGACCGACGACAGCAACAATATGAGTGCCGTCGTCAAGGTAACCTATGGCAGTACCTCCTTTCTGTTAACCGGGGATGCGGAAGCCGAAAGCGAACGGGCGATGCTCGAATCGGGGGCGAATCTGCGCGCCGATGTTCTGCTGGTTGGGCACCACGGCTCGAAGTCGTCGACCACGGCAAAGTTCCTGAATGCGGTGAAACCGATGTACGCCGTGATCCAAGTGGGCGATAATTCCTACGGGCATCCGACGAAGACGATCCTGGACCGGCTGGCTAAGCGGCAGGTGGAGGTGTACCGCAACGATTTGAAGGGGACGGTGGAGATCGCGAGCGATGGCAAGGGGTACCAAATCACGACGGAGAGGTAAGGATGGGCATGATCCATATCGTGGAAGGCTTTGAAGGTGAATTATGCATCCTGGAGTCAGACGGGAGCACCCGTCATGTTCCGCGTTCTCAGGTCGATCCCACGGCCAAAACGGGAGACGTCGTGGAATGGGACGGCGGGAAATGGGTCCCCAACCTGCGGGAAACCGAACGGAGGACCCGCCAAATCCGCGCTTTAATGGAAGAAGTGTGGGAAGAAGAGTAGCGTTCCATTCATACAATCTACCTGAGGAGGAATGAGGAGATGTTGATTAAACCGCAGCCAGGGGAATACGGAGAACATTTCGAGCCTTACATCAATAGGGTACCCGACGGCGATTTGCTTGCTATTCTGGAGGCGCAGACCAAGCTTCTCCGCGAAGAATGGGCCGGAGTCAGTGAAGCACAGGCCAATTACCGGTACGCCGAAGGAAAATGGAGCGTCAAAGAAGTACTGGGGCACATGGCGGATACGGAGCGGATTATGAGCTACCGTTTGCTGAGGATCGCCCGCGGCGATACAACGCCGCTTCCGGGGTTCGATGAGGAGTTGTTCGCTCGTCATGCCGGGTTTGACCGGTTGTCGTTAGAAGAGCTGCTGCGCGGCTTCGAGATTGTGCGGGAGTCGACGCTGGCGTTGGCTCGCCAGTTGGACGACGCCGCATGGGCCCGTATGGGAACCGCCGCCGGCGGACCGGCCTCTGCCCGCGCCTTCGCCTACATTATCGCGGGGCATGCGGAGCATCATGCGCGAATTTTGCGGGAACGGTATACGCAGGCTTAATAAGGCGGACGAACGCAACGCAAAAACGGACGGGAACAGCCATCCTGAGGATGACTGCTTCCGTCCGTTTATTTTGGTTCGAATTACTCGTGGGACATGATCATTTCGAGCTCCCCGCTTAAGCGGTAAGGCCCAAAGCCGACCGGCAGGATAAAATGCTCGCCCTTGGCCAGCTCGTAGCTGTGGCCGTCTGCCGTCAACGTACCGCTGCCTGCAAGCACGCTGAAAATCGTATATTTATCGTTCGCGGCCACTTCGGTTTCGGCGCCGGTAACATTCCATTTTTCCACCGTAAAGAAGGAATTGGAGACGAAGGAGGTGACCGTCAGGCCGCCTTTCTGCGTGGTTTCGTATGAAACCGGTACATAGGCTTGCGGTACGGTGGTGACGTCGATTGCTTTCTCCAAATGCAGCTCGCGGGTGTTGCCGTTCTTGTCACGGCGGTCATAGTCATATACGCGGTAGGTCGTATCCGAGCTTTGCTGCGTTTCAAGCACCACGATGCCTTTGCCAAGCGCATGCAGCGTGCCGCTAGGGACATAGAAGAAGTCGCCCGGTTTAACCGGCACTTTGGTCAGGAATTGGTCCCACTCGCCGTTCTCGATCATCGAGACGAGCTCTTCTTTCGTTTTCGCTTCATGGCCGTAAATGATCACGGCACCGGGTTCGGCATCCACGATGTACCAGCATTCGGTTTTGCCGAGCTCGCCGTTTTCGTGTTGGCCGGCATAGGCGTCGTCCGGGTGCACCTGCACTGACAGATCGTCGGAAGCGTCGAGAATTTTCGTCAGCAGCGGGAATACCTTGGATGAGGAGCGGAACAGTTCAGGATGCGAGGTCCACAAATCGCCCAGCTTCGTGCCTTGGTACGACCCGTTCTTCACGATGCTCTGTCCGTTGGGATGCGCGGATACGGCCCAGCATTCGCCGGTATGGTCATTCGGGATGTCGTAGCCGAACAGGTCTTTTAGCTTCGTTCCCCCCCAAATACGCTCTTGGAAAATCGGCTGCAAAAAAATCGGTTCATTCATGGTTATCGGACTCCTTTATCTCTATGGATCAGTATGGAATATGAACTAATGCGGCGGCGCCGATCAAGCCAGCGTCTTGATGAAGGGCGGCGGGAACGATCGGCGTTTGCCGGCCCGAAGGGTTCAGCGCATACTTGGACACGTACTCCCGCACGGCCTCAAACATCGGAGCGCCAACCTGGGAGACGCCGCCGCCGATGACCAGCTTCTCCGGATCAAACGTATTGATCAGGGTTACGCAACCTACGCCGATATTTTCAAATACCTTGGCGACAAGCTCCTGAATTGAAGTATGCCCGGCTGCCGCCAGATCAAAAGCTTCTTTCGAGGAAACTTCCCGGCTGAGCAGGGCCGAGGCTTGTCTCGCGACCGCCGTGCCGGAGGCCACGTATTCCCAGCACCCTTTCTGTCCGCACACGCAGGTGCCGGCGGAAGGGTCAACGACGAAATGCCCGACGTCGCCGGCATTGCCGGAAGCTCCGGTGATCAGCTTGCCGTGGGAGTAGATCCCGGCGCCGATGCCCGTGCTGATCGTCACGAACACGAAGTGTTCGGCATCCTTGGCGGCCCCAAGCCATTTTTCGGCCAGGGCGGCAGCGGTAGCATCGTTCTCGAGCCGGATTTGCAAGCTGAAATAACGTGCCAGCGAGGCGACGACGGGGAAGTTCCACCAGCTTCGCAAATTCGGCGGCTCGGCGATTTTTCCTTCCTTTGTATTCAACGGGCCTGGAGCTCCGACCCCGATTCCTATAAGTTCGGCTTGATGCACGCCTTGTGCGGCGAGGATGTCCTGGATCGCGGCAGCCATCCGGTCGACCATGATGTCCGGCGCCACCGTCTGGTCCGTCGGCAGGGAGACCTTCGCTCGAACCTCGCCATCCGCGCTAACCAGCCCGATGGCGGTTTTCGTGCCGCCGATGTCGATACCTATTGCATAACTCAACGTTCATTCCTCCTGTGGAAGTGTAGAAATCTTCGTAGCTTGACAAACTTGACAAAACTAGTATTTGTAAAGTAGGATGTAGGCTAAGTGTAGCATGTTTCGAAAGGAATGAAAAGAATGGGCCGCAAAAAGAAAATCTCCATGCAGGATATCGCCGACCAACTCCATATTTCCAAAAATGCGGTGTCCCTGGCGCTGATGAACAAAAAGGGCGTCAGCGAGGAGATGCGCCGTCTCGTGCAACAAACCGCCCGGGAGATGGGGTACGGTCCCTACGCGCCCCAGGAGAGCGGAAAGGCAAATATCCTGGTGCTCGTTCCCGAACGGATCATGAGCTATCAGGATAATGATCATTTTCAATTTTTCCACGACATGATTTGGGGTTTGGAACGAAGTGCACGCAAAAAAGGCTTAAACGCCGTCATTACCCCGCTCGACCGGGAGACGGAAACCGCGCGGTCGCTGCCGGGACCGTTCGCCGACATTCCGTACCGGGGCGTGATACTGTTCGGCATCGCCGAACGGGCCTATGCGGAGCGCATTTGGGAGCTGGATACGCCGCTTGTGCTGATGGATTCCTATTACCGCGATCTGCCTTGTCCGGCCGTCACCTCGGCCAATTTGGAGGGGGCCTATGCGGCCGTCTCGCATTTGATTGCGGCCGGTCACCGGCGAATCGGGTTTATCGGGCCGACGAACCTGTCGACCAGTCACGAGGAGCGCTGGTTCGGGTACGAGAAAGCGATGAAGGAGCAGGGGCTGGAGATCCGGGGAGCGGATTGCTTGACGACCTCCCAAGGGTATGACTGTACCACGGCGGAGATGGCGGCTTTTCTGGATGGGCTTGGCGAATGGCCGACGGCGTTTTTTTGCGGGAATGATCGAATTGCTTATTTGCTTGCCGGACTGTTGAAGGAAAGAAACAAGCGCATGCCGGAGGACGTCTCCATCGCCGGGTTTGATGATTTACCTTACGTGAACGGGGAAGGGTTAAATATGACGACGATGCGGGTGGAGAAGGAGCGCATGTGCGATGCGGCGATCAGCCTGCTGTTGTCGGAGCTTGGCCGTACCCGGGAAGCGATCCATTGGCAGGTCGAGCCGACGCTGGTGGTGCGCGATTCGGTCGCCCGAAAGGCGTAAGGTGCGAAGAACGGCGGTCGTGGAGTTTCGAGCGGATCAAAAAGGGTGTCCCCAGGAGCCGGCAAGCCGGTCCATCGGGACACCCTTTGTATAGATGCAGGCGCTTAGCCTGCATTCCTGCTTATTTGTTCAATGCTGCTTCGTAACGTTTCTCCACTTCGGACCAGTTGATCACGTTGAAGAAAGCGGCGATGTAGTCAGGACGTTTGTTTTGGTATTTCAGGTAATAAGCGTGCTCCCATACGTCCAGACCAAGGATCGGCGTTTTGCCTTCCATGATTGGGGAGTCTTGGTTTGGCAAGCTGTATACGGACAATTTGCCGTTGCCGTCCACGGCCAGGAAGGCCCAACCGCTGCCGAAACGAGTCGTCGCCGCTTTGCTGAAGTCTTCCTTAAACTTGTCGAAGCCGCCCAGTTCGCTGTTGATGGCATCAGCCAGCTTGCCGGAAGGTTGGCCGCCGCCGTTCGGGCCGATCGTTTCCCAGAACAAGGAGTGGTTGGCGTGGCCGCCGCCGTTGTTGCGAACTGCGGTACGGATGCTTTCCGGTACGCTGTCCAGATCGGCGATCAGTTCTTCCACGGATTTGGATTGCAGTTCCGGAGCGGATTCCAGAGCTGCGTTCAGGTTCGTTACGTACGTATTATGGTGACGATCATGGTGAATCATCATCGTTGTTTCATCGATATGAGGCTCAAGCGCGTTGTTCGGGTAAGGCAATGCAGGCAATTGATGTGCCATTTCGAATCAATCCTTTCTTCTCCGATATGTAATAGTAATTCCGACAAATCTAATTATAAATCTGCACCTCGCCTTAGTCAACATAAATGTATGTTAAGTATGTTAAATCGTTCGAAGCATTGACAAATGGATTCACGATCCTCATAATGATGGTTCAAGCAGAGTAAGTCATAGTTTGGGGTGAGAGACGTCATGGGGTTGGGCATCGTCATCGTCGAGGTATGCGACAGCAACCTGATGAGTGCGCTTGAACTGGAGAAGCTGGAAGAGGACTATCCCGAAATCGCCGTGATGCGCCAGGACTGTCTTAGTTTATGCGGCTTATGTAAGCTTAGACCGTACGCGCTGGTGAATGGCAAACGGGTCGCCGCCAAAACGACGGAGGAGTGCATTCGGCTCGTCAAGCAAGCCATCGAAGACGAATTAAGCGTCTATGACATATAACCAGCAAAAAAGCAGCCCTTGGGCTGCTTTTTCTGTTATTGCCGGTTGCGCTGGCGGATCACATATACGCATTTCTTGCCTTGCTGGGCCAAGCATTCCGTGCGCTCCACGTCAGCGTCCAGCAGCGATTCGAACAAATTGAGCTCGCAGTCGCAGGCATGGTTGTAGCGGTTGGCGATTTGCGAGATCGGGCAGTTATGCTCCATAAGCACGTATTCGCCGCCGTCGGTTTGCTGGAGCTCGGTCATATAGCCGTTGTCGTTTTGGATTTCCGAGAGCGTCCGCACTTTGTCGTTTAGCGTTTTGCCTTGCATGTCAGCCATGTATTTGCGGCTGAGCTTCTCCTTGCGGCGGTCGAACAGGCGGTCAACCATGTCTTCGCCGCTTTCCTCGGCCAGTTCGTCCAGCAGGTCCAGCGTAAGCGAATGGTATTTTTTCGGAAAAAGCCCCTCGGCCAGGTCGGTTAATCCATACACCGCCGTTGGCCGTCCCGGCGTTTGCCGGATCATTTTCGACTCGATTAGTCCGTCGCGCTCCATGGTGCCGAGATGCCGGCGCACGGCCATTTCCGTGATCTGCAGCTCCGTCGTGAGTTCCTTAGCGCTAAGAGGTCCAGCGGTTTTCATCAGATGAAGAATCCGCTCGCGGGTAGAAAGATCTTTGTTCGCGTTCATGCGTGACACTCCCTCTCGGGTGATAGGTTCCGGCGGTCCTTAGCTTTGCGGGACGGCGAGGGCCGCCTCCCGGCAGGTTTCCGAACAGAAGCCGTGATGCTCGTCTTCGCAATCCTCGCAGCATACGTACTGCAGGTTGCAGACGGGGCAATTGATATATCGGTCGTGCGTCGTGTCGCAGTGATGGCAGCTGCCGATCACGACGTCTTCCTCCGTCCGGTTGATCGGCACGGAGATCCGCTCGTCGAAGACGTAGCATTTACCGTCAAACAGACGTCCGTTCACCTGCGGATCTTTGCCGTAAGTGACGATTCCGCCCTCCAGTTGAGCAACGTCGCTGAAACCTTCATTCAGCAGGAAGCCGGTCAGCTTCTCGCAGCGGATACCCCCGGTGCAATAAGTCAGAATTTTCTTATCCTTGTGCTCGCTCAGGTTCTGCCGAATCCATTCCGGAAACTCGCGGAAGGAGTCGATATCCGGCCGAATCGCTCCGCGAAAATGGCCGATGTCGTATTCGTAATCGTTGCGCCCGTCCAGTACGATCACGTCGTCCTGCTGCAGCTGCTCGTAAAACTCGACGGGGGAGAGGCGTATGCCGCTAATGACGTTCGGGTCCAGTTCCTCCTCGTAGCGGAAGGTGACCAGCTCTTTTTTATGGCGAACGAACATCTTCTTGAACGTATGGGCGTTGGCTTCGTCAATCTTGAACACGATGTCGGCGAACAGCGGATTGGCTCTGAGATCGTTCATATACTTCTCGGTCTGCTCCACCGTGCCGGACAACGTCCCGTTGATGCCTTCGGCAGCAATCAGGATCCGTCCCTTGAGCCCCAGTTCTTTGCAGTACTGCAGATGCTCGGCGGTAAAGGCGGCGGGATCCTCGATCCGGACAAACTTATAAAATAATAATACGCGGTAGGCGTGTTGTTCCATTATTTAAATCACCTATCTATTCTATGTTGAATTCTACTGCATTGTAGTCCAAGGTTCCTAACTTAGTCAATATATAAGTATAGTAAGTATATTATTGCGGGTCTAGCGGATATTCTTTCCTTGCGGAGCCGAGAACGAATTAAATTTGAAATAAAAGGGTTGCCGAAAAATCCGGTTTCCCGGTAAAATATTCTGGATTCGGGCTAACGTTTGGGGAGAGGGGAGCTTCTTTTGAAAAAATGGATATGGCCGATTTTGCTTGCCGTCTTGTTTGCGGTGCTGGGCGGGCTGATAAATACGGAGGGACTGCGCTCAATCGATCGCGCCATCGGAGATTTCTTCTTCGGGCTGCGGAACGACAGCTTGACTCCAGTGGTGAAAGGGATCTCCGAGTTGGGAACGACGACCGGATTCGTTGTGGTGCTTCTGATTACCCTGATCTGGACGCTGGTGTTTTTGCGAAACGGTCGGTACGCGGTTTGGCTGACGATCAGCCTGATTGGCGGGTGGCTGCTCAACAAACTGCTAAAAGCCTTGTACACCCGTGAGCGTCCTGACTTGTGGGAGAGCCTTGTCGTACCGGACGGGTATAGCTTTCCCAGCGGAAACGCGATGATCTCCGCCGCTCTCTTCGGGCTGATCGCGCTGCTGCTGTTTCGTTCCGGGAAGGCGGGGAACCGTGTTTGGGCAGCCATCGTGTTGCTGATCCTATTGCTGATCGGGGTCAGCCGCTTGTATTTAGGCGTGCATTACGCCAGCGATATCGTCGGCGGCCTTCTGGCGGGCGCGGCGATCGCCGAGATTTGCTCTTGGGGTGCCGTACGCCGGAGCAACCAATAAAGAAGAAGGCCCTCCATCCGGAGGGCCTTCAATCGTTTATGAAGTCATTACGCCGTGCGTTTCGCGTTCAGCGGTTGTTTCGGCGCCGGGGTTTGCGTTCCGGCATCCTTCTTATGGAACAGCTTGCGGAGGTAAGGAAGCACGAAGTAGTCGAGG